>CAZTCM010000254.1:0-1526 GCA_964612285.1 uncultured Alistipes sp. | reverse complement strand
CGAACTGACGATAGACGAAGAGGAACTGCTGGTTGCCGTAGTACATCTGCTCGACAGAGGCGCGATAGCCCTTCCCTTCGGCCTTGGCGGCAGCAATCAGCTGCTCGGCAGTTTCACCTGCGGCAAGGCGGGCGGTGACGTCCTCCATGCGCACCAAAATACGGACAAAAAGCCCCTCGTTGGGGAGCTCCTCCGCGCGATTGCGGGCCCAGAAACCATGCGTGAGGTAGTCGTGCTCGACGGCCGAATGCGACTGAATGGCATCGTAGCCACAGTGGTGGTTCGTCAGCACCAACCCCTCGTTCGAAACAATCTCGCCGGTGCAGAAGCCGCCGAAAAGCACCACGGCGTCCTTCATCGAGGCGCGGTTGATGCTGTAAATATCCTCGGTCGTGAGGCGGAAGCCCTTCTTGCGCATCTCCTTCATGCGGTCGGAAACGAGGCTCGGCAGCCACATCCCCTCGTCGGCCGCGGCGGGCACGAGGTAGGCGAGTGCCAATAATACGGTCAGCAAAAATCTCTTCATCTTAGTTGTTGTTTATAAATTTTTCCAATTCGATGTATACGCGCTGAATCGGCAGCCCCATCACGTTGTAGAACGAACCATCGATGCGTTCGATGGCGGCATACCCAATCCATTCCTGAATGCCGTACGACCCCGCCTTGTCGAAGGGGCGGTAGGTGTCGATGTAGTAGTCGATCTCCTCGGTGGTGAGCGGGCGAAACCATACGTCGCTATGTGCCGAGAAGGTGTGTGTGGCGGTTGCCGAGCGCAGCGTGACACCCGTGATGACGGTATGGCGATTCCCCGACAACCGACCGAGCATCTCTCGTGCCTCGTCGCGGTTGGCCGGTTTCCCGAGTACCGCCCCTTCGAGAATCACCACCGTGTCGGCCGTCAGCAACAGCTCGTTTTCGGCTAAGACTGCGGGATAGGCCTCGCTTTTGAGACGGGCAAGGTAGGCCGGCACCTCCTCGGCCACGAGGGTCGGGGGATACGCTTCGTCGCATTCGTAGCGGGGTGCCAATGTGTAAGGGATGCCGCAACCGCTCATCAACTCCCTGCGTCGGGGCGATTGTGAGGCGAGGAGCAGGTGCCAGGAGGCGAGTTTTTCGTGTAACAACATGCCGTTAGCGAATATCAAAGTTCAACAATTCGTGTCCGCACAGCGTCGCCCGCAGATTGTCGCCCGGGGTTACCTTGCCGACGCCGGCCGGCGTGCCGGTGAACAAGAGGTCGCCCATGCGCAGGGTCACATATTTCGAGACGTGGGCAATCAACTGATTGACCGTCCAGAGCATTTGGCTCGTGTCACCCTGCTGTCGCACCTCGCCGTTGAGTTCCAACTGAAAATGGAGTTGCTGCACATCTCCTCCCAACTCCGCCAGCGGGAGGAATTGCGGCGCGAGGGCGGCCGAGTAGTCGAACGACTTGCAGGCCTCCCACGGCAACCCTTCGGCGATGGCTCGACGTTGCAGGTCGCGGGCCGTGAAGTCGATGCCCAAGCCCACCTCGTCGTAGTAGC
>CAZTCM010000253.1:0-1528 GCA_964612285.1 uncultured Alistipes sp. | reverse complement strand
AAACTTTTTTACAACTCCCAAAATTTAAACACTTTTTCTCTCTTTTTTCGATTGGAGAGTTCTCCGGTGGGGTTGATTTGTGCAAGAAACCTGCGTCGGTTCCTTGCACAAATTGGTTGTTAATAGTATTTCACGGGCGAGCCTTCAATCGCCGAAATCAGGGCGTTGGCCACCGACGAAGCACCGATGCGGAACAGCTCGGGCGTGAGCCATTCCTCGCCGAGAATCTCGCTGACAATCGTATAGTAGAGGGCTGCATCCTCGGCCGAGCGCACACCGCCTGCTGCCTTGAAACCCACCTTGCGACCCGTCTTTTCGTAGTAGTCGCGGATGGCTCGACACATCACCACGGCAGCCTCGGGCGTAGCAGCTACATCAATCTTGCCGGTTGAGGTCTTCACGAAGTCGGCATTGGCGAACATCGACAGCAGCGAAGCTTTGCGAATCAACTCGGGGGTTTTGAGGGCACCCGACTCGATGATGACCTTCAATACCACATCCTCGCCGCACTCCTTCACAAGCAACTCCACCTCGGCAGCTGCTTCGTCGTAGGCTCCCGTGAGCATCTTGCCCACATTCATCACGATGTCGATTTCATCGGCTCCATTCTCTACGGCCATCGCCGTTTCGAGGGCCTTCACTTCGAGGAAGGTCTGCGAAGCGGGGAAACCGCCCGAGACGCTCGTAATACGCATCGGCGTGCCGTCAACTGCCAGGCCCACAGTCTCGACAAACGAGGGATAGACGCAAATCGAGGCGACGTTGGGGATGTGGGGGAACTCGTGGTAGAAGGCGGCAGCCTTGCGGGCAAACGCCGTCACCGACTCGACCGAGTCGTTGCACGAGAGGGTCGTGAGGTCGATGGTCGAGTAGCAGAATTTGTAGACCTCGACGGTCTGGTTCTTCGGGGCTATTTCGCGGATGCGAGCCACCTCGGCAGCTACCTCGTCGGCCGTCCAGGCCGGAGCGTATTCATTGAGTTGCTTGGCGTATTCCATAGGGCACTAATTTGCATTTTCACAAATATAGGCAAAAATCTGCAAATCGGATGCAAATCGAGGGAAAAATTTACGATTCTTCGCAAACGAAAAGGGAGTGCCCCGCGGACACTCCCTTTTTCTGCGTCGGTTTTATCAATTATTTGCGATAAACCTTCGTGTAGCCGTAAACAGCCTCCTCGCCCAGCTCCTCCTCGATACGGATCAGCTGGTTGTACTTGGCCATGCGGTCCGAACGCGACATCGAGCCGGTCTTAATCTGGCCCGAGTTCGTAGCTACGGCGATGTCGGCAATCGTAGCATCCTCGGTCTCACCCGAACGGTGCGACGTTACCGAGGTGTAACCTGCGCGGTGAGCCATCTCGATGGCATCGAGCGTCTCGGTGAGCGAGCCAATCTGGTTCACCTTGATCAGAATCGAGTTACCGCAACCCATCTCGATACCCTTCTTCAAGAAGTTGACGTTCGTCACGAAGAGGTCGTCACCTACGAGCTGGCACTTGTCGCCAATCTCGGCGGTCAGCAGCTGC
>CAZTCM010000252.1:0-1543 GCA_964612285.1 uncultured Alistipes sp. | reverse complement strand
TTTGGCGGGTCATCTCGACCATCAGCGGCACATCGCGCATCATCCCCGAACCGGCGCCGCGTCCGGCAATCTTCTTCACGGGACACCCGAAGTTGATGTCGATGACATCGGGATTGGCCGCTTCGGCCATGCGTGCCGCCTCGACCATCGGCTCGATGCGGTTGCCGTAGATTTGGATACCCACGGGTCGCTCCGCCTCGTCGATGTTGAGTTTGCGCAACGATTTGGCCGCTTCGTGCATCAATCCATCCGAAGAGATAAACTCCGTATAGACCATGTCGGCCCCGAATCGTTTACACATATAGCGGAACGAGGGGTCGGTCACATCCTCCATCGGTGCGAGCAACAGGGGGCGTTCGCCCAAATCGAGATTGGCAATTTTCATGCGTTTGGTGTTTTTCTGCAACAAATGTAGTGGATATTTGGCAATAAAACGCTAAATTTGTACCCAAAATTTGCGTTATGGAGATTGAAAAACAGCTATTGGATGCCGTGCGCAGCTCGGTGGAGGCGCTTTATGGCGAATTGACGGGCGAGCAACTGCAATTGCAGAAGACGCGCAAGGAGTTTGAGGGCGACTACACGGTGGTGGTCTTCCCCCTGTTGAAGCGGAGCCGCAAGAGCCCCGAGATGACCGCTACGGAGATTGGTGAGCACCTGGTGGCCAACCATCCCGACATCTGCGCCTTCAATGTGATTAAGGGTTTTTTGAACCTCACGCTCGATGCTTCGTTCTGGGCCGAGCGCTTTGCCGAAATCTTGGCCGATAAGGGCTTTGGCGAGGCGGCACCGACGGGGCGTGTGATGATGATTGAATACTCGTCGCCCAACACGAACAAACCGCTCCACCTGGGCCACATCCGCAACAACCTGCTGGGTTATTCGGTGGCTGAGATTTTGAAGGCCAACGGCCACACGGTCATCAAAGCCAATTTGGTGAACGACCGTGGCATTCACATCTGTAAATCGATGTTGGCATGGCAGCTCTATGGTGAGGGCGAGACCCCTGCCTCTTCGGGCATGAAGGGCGACCACCTCGTGGGCAAATATTATGTCGAGTTCGACAAACACTACAAGGCTCAAATCAAAGAGTTGGTGGCCGGCGGCATGAGCGAGGAGGAGGCCAAGAAGAGTGCTCCCGTGATGTTGCAGGCGCAGGAGATGTTGCGTAAGTGGGAGACGGGCGACGAAGAGGTGCGTGCCTTGTGGACGATGATGAACGGCTGGGTGTACGACGGCTTCGACGTGACCTATAAAGCTCTGGGTGTCGATTTCGACAAGGTCTACTACGAGTCGCAAACCTACCTGCTGGGCAAGAGCCTCGTCGAGGAGGGGTTGGCCAAGGAGGTCTTCTACCGCCGCGAGGACAACTCGGTGTGGATCGATTTGACGGGCGACGGCCTGGATGAGAAGTTGCTGCTGCGTGGTGATGGCACGTCGGTCTACATGACGCAGGACCTCGGCACGGCCTTCCGCCGTTTCGAGGATAACAAACTCGACGATATGATTTATGTCGTGGGTAACGAGCAGAACTACCACTTCC
>CAZTCM010000251.1:0-1551 GCA_964612285.1 uncultured Alistipes sp. | reverse complement strand
GACCTACTACTATGTGGTCAAGGAAACCTCCATCTCCGGAAACGGCATCACCGTGCGCGACGTGAAATTCAACAACGACGGTCCGAACGGCGATGGTTGCGACCCCGAGTCGTGCAACTATGTCCTCATCGAGGATTGCTACTTCAACACGGGCGACGACTGCATCGCCATCAAATCGGGTCGTGACGGTGACGCCCGTGCCATCGACATCCCGAGCCAGAACATGATTGTCCGCAACTGCGAGATGAAGAACGGCCACGGCGGCGTGGTGATTGGCAGCGAAATCGGCAGCGGCTACCGCAACCTCTTTGTCGAGAACTGCGTGATGGATTCGCCCGAGCTGGATCGCGCCATCCGCATCAAGACCAACGCTCGTCGCGGCGGCGTCATTGAGCATGTCTATGTGCGCAACGTGACGGTGGGTCAGTGCAAGGAGTCAGTGCTGAAAATCAACCTTATCTACGACCAGAAGAGCGTGGGCGATGCTACGGACTACCCCGTCGTGCAGGATGTCTATTTGGAGAACATGACGAGCCAGAAGAGCCGTTATGGCGTATGCGTCACGGCGTTGGAAAACGTAAACAACATCCACAACATCTCGGTGAAGAACTGCCGCTTCGAGAATCTCGAAAAGGAGGAGTCAATCAGCGGACAGTGCGATCCGATTCAGTACGAAAATGTCGAGATGGTACTCGCTGCTGCCGAGTAACTGGGACAAACCACCTCACAACAAACGGCTGCCTCTTTGCAGAGGCGGCCGTTTTTTTGAGGGCTGAATGGGAGAAGCGGGAGGCAGGGCGGCTTGCACACTTCAAAATCGAGAAGGCAAAATTCACAATGAGGGCCGGCCGACCTAAAACACATTATCGCGAAACCGCAAGGCGCATGGCAGCCCCCAAAAAGTGCACGACGGTTGTGGCGCTTGTTCAGATTGCCACGCGCCCCGTTGGGTCGCTCGCAATGACGGAGCAAAGGCCGAAGGCGCATAAAAGCGACTCTTTTTAGGCACGCAATGTCCCGCAATCCGCAGCAACTCAACACCATAAAAAAAAGGAACAGCCCAAAAAAATCAGGGCTGTTCCATGCAATCAAAAAGTGATTAACAAGTGGGATTTCAAGGCTTGCGAAGGCGAGAAAAGCGGAGCATACCAAGCGTATGTGAGCATTTTCAAGCCGAGCGTAACGCAGAAATCATCTTGTTTGGCACTTTTTGCTTTAATCTTCGTCTTCGTCCGTATAAGCCTTCAACAACTTATCCTGTACATCGGCCGGAACCTGCTCGTACGAAGCGAACTTCATCGAGTAGGTCGCCGAACCCGAGGTCAGCGACGAAAGGGTCGTCGAGTAGCGATAGAGTTCGGCCAGAGGCACCGAAGCGCTCAGACGATCGAAGCCCTTATCCGACTCCATGCCGAGAATCATCGCACGACGGTTCTGCAAATCGCTCATCACGGCACCCATATACTCGCTCGGAACGAGCACCTCGACGTTGTAAATCGGCTCCATAATCTTCGGACCGGCGTTGCGGAAGGCCTCCTTGAAGGCGTTGCG
>CAZTCM010000250.1:0-1569 GCA_964612285.1 uncultured Alistipes sp. | reverse complement strand
CCGAGAAGGTGGTGGCCAACGAGCGTGCCAAGCAGGCCGATGCCGAGGCGAAGATTGCCGCCATCAAGGAGCAGTTGGCAGCCATGAATTAACTCCTCGAAAATCGGTGCACATTACCATCTATACCGACGGTTCGTCACTTGGCAACCCGGGCCCGGGAGGGTTCGGGTGTGTCTTGTTGGCGGGTCCGCACCGCAAGGAGATTGCCTGCGGCTACCGGCTCACGACCAACAACCGCATGGAACTGATGGCCGTCTGCGCAGCCCTCGAAGCGTTGAAGTTCGAGGGGTCGGAGGTGACCCTCTATTCCGATTCGAAATATGTGGTCGATGCCGTCGAGAAGCGATGGGTTTTCGGCTGGGAGAAGAAGGGTTTCTCGGGAAAGAAAAACCCCGACCTCTGGATGCGGTTTCTGCGTGTTTATCGCCGTCATCGGGTTCGTTTCGTGTGGGTCAAAGGACACGCCGAGACGGTCGAGAACAACCGTTGCGACCAATTGGCCGTGGCGGCTGCCAATGGTCAAAACCTTCTCGAAGATAGCGGTTACACCCCCGAATAAGTGTCTGATTTGGCGAAATCAAAAGATTTCGCTATTTTTGTCTGTTTTTGAAAACGAAACGCCCTATGTTTAAGACCTATTTGCGACTGCTCGGCTTTGCCCGACCAATTCAAAAATACGCAATTCCCTACTTCTTCTACTCGCTCTTCTACGCCGTATTCAACTCGCTGACCTTCGTGTTGATTGTCCCCATCATGAACACGATGTTCGATCCCGAATACACCTTCGAGCGCGTCACGGAGCTGCCGCCCGTAGCCTTCAACACCGAGTACCTGACCACGCTCTTCAACTACTTCTACTCGCTGCTCTACCCCGACTACGACCGCCAGCGCGTCTTGATTATGCTGGCTCTCTTCACCATCTTCATCAGCTTCCTGAGCAACCTCTTCCGCTATCTGGGAGCCTGGACCGTCGAGTCGATGCGTGCCCGCACCCTGCAACGCATGCGCGACGAGATGTTCTCGCGCGTGATGGATATGCATGTGGGCTATTTCAGCGACCAGCAGAAGGGCGACATCATCTCGCGCATCACGGCCGATGTGAATGTCGTGCAGTTCTGCATCACGAACACGCTGCTTGTCGCCTTCCGCGAGCCGTTCCTCATCATCGGCTACATCGCCATGATGGTGATGCTCTCGTGGGAGCTCTCGATCTTCTCGATTTTGTTTCTGCCCCTCGTGGCGATGCTCATCGGCAGCATCGTGAAGCGTCTGCGCCACCCCGCCCGCACCAACCAACGACGTTTGGGTGAGATGGTCTCGGCCCTCGATGAGTCGTTGGCCGGCGTGAAGGTCATCAAGAGCTACAACGCCACCGACTATGTCAAGCGCACCTTCTTCGGCATCAACGAGGAGGTGGCCCGTCTCACCCTCTCGATGGCACGTCGCCAGCAGCTGGCCTCGCCCATGAGCGAGTTCCTCGGCATCTCGGCCGTCGGTGTGGTGCTGGTCTTTGGCGGCCTCTTGGTGGGTCACGGCTCGCTCGACCCGGGCAGTTTCATCGCCTTCGTG
>CAZTCM010000249.1:0-1569 GCA_964612285.1 uncultured Alistipes sp. | reverse complement strand
GGCCTCGGGGTTGAACTTCTTGACGTAGATGTCCATCGTGAAGACCGTGCTCAGGGCGTTGAGGGCCGAGCCGATGGTGCTGACGAGAGCAGCCGTCAATACAGCCAGCACCAAACCCACCATACCAATCGGGAAGAGGTTCTTGACCATCGTCATGTAGGCCTCGTCGGGATTGGCCAGCGTGGGGTAGAGGGCAAAGCAGATGATACCGGGCAGGATGTAGAGGGGTACATCGAGGACTTTGAGCCAGCCCGTGAAGTTCGTACCGAGTTGCCCCTCTTTCAGATTGCGGGCTGCCAAGACGGGTTGCACCATCGATTGGTCGGTACACCAGAACCAGACGCCCGAAATCGGGTAGCCCAAGATAATCGGCAACCACGGGAAGTCGACATCCGAGTTGGGGCGGAACAGCACCCAATAATCCTCGGGTGTGGCGGCAACGAGCCCCTCCACGCCACCGACCTTGTAGAGACCGACGATGACGATGGTAGCCGAAACGAAAATCAGCAGCAACATTTGATAGACATTCGTATAGGCCACCGCCTTCAAGCCGCCCAACATCGTGAAGAAGGCCGAGATGCCCAACAGAATGAGGGCCGACTGCCACATCGGCACATCGAAGACCTGACGAATCAACACGCCGCCGGCAAAGAGCGTCAGCGCCAACCACGAGATGAGAATCGTGACGATGGTGTACCACGCCAGGATGTTGCGGGTCGATTGCCCGAAGCGCTTGCCCATAAACTCGGGCAGAGTCGAGACCTTGGCGCCGAGGTAGCGCGGGGCAAAGACGAAGGCCAACATGCAGATGAAGATGAAGGCATACCAGGCGAAGTTACCCGATACGATGCCGGTCGTGAAGCCGGCCGAGGCCGAGGCGATGAGCATCGAAGGACCGACGTTGGTCCCCCACATCGAGAAGCCGATGTGGTGCCAGCGCAGTGAGTTTTCGGCCAGGAAGAGCGAGCTGCCCTTCTGGCGTTTGGTACTGGCCCAAATGCCGATGGCCAACAGTACGGCGAAATAGCCGGCCAGAATGCTCCAATCGAGCGCATGAAGCTGCTCGGAGCTGATTTGTAAGAGGTGTAGCATAGGTTATGTTAGGTTGTGTTTGGTTTTCGTGGGTTAGCGGTAGCGGTCAACGATTTTCAGCGCCTCATCGACCTCGGCCTCGTTGTGGAAATCCATCGAGAGCAGCATGCCGTCGGCTCCGACATTGTCCAACAGCGGCTCCAACTCGTCGAGCGTAATCCAATTCGCCTCAATCGATTTGCCGCCCGCCTTGATGCGGCGGTAGAGGTCGTACCACTTTTTGTCGCCTCCCTGCGGTTCGCCCACTCCCGGGGTCCTCTGAATGCCGTCGAGCTCTTCGATTTCGAGCAGTGCGTCGAGGTGACGAATTGCCCCCACACCATCGAGGTGGTAGAGCGTATAGTCCAATCGTTGGCACTGCTGACGGATGTAAGGCTGCACGAAGCGGCGGTAATCCTCCTCCGAAATCATAATCGAGATGTCGCTTTGGAGTTTGCTTACGCGGCCCGGGCCCCAAATCGAAAAGTAGCAGAAGGC
>CAZTCM010000248.1:0-1570 GCA_964612285.1 uncultured Alistipes sp. | reverse complement strand
GTTCGAGAAGTCGAGCGTCGAGCGGTAGTGGGCTTGCAGCACAAAGAAGCGAATCGTCATCGGCGAGTAGGCCTGCGCCAGCAGCTTGTGGTTGCCGGTGAAGAGCTCTTCGAGGGTGATGAAGTTGCCGAGCGACTTGCCCATCTTCTGGCCGTTGATCGTAATCATGTTGTTGTGTACCCAGTAGCGGGCCGAGTCGTGACCCAGTGCTGCGGTCGATTGGGCAATCTCGCACTCGTGGTGGGGGAACATCAGATCCATGCCGCCACCGTGGATGTCGAAACGCTCGCCGAGGTACTTCGTGCTCATGGCCGAGCACTCCATGTGACCCCCGGGGAAACCGTCGCTCCACGGCGAGGGCCAACGCATGATGTGTTCGGGCGAGGCCTTTTTCCACAGGGCAAAGTCGAACGAGTGGTGCTTATCGCCCTGGCCGTCGAGTTCGCGCGTGTTGAGCACGATGTCATCGAGGTTGCGCCCCGAAAGACGGCCGTAATGGTGTTTCCGGTTGTACTTCTCGACATCGAAGTAGACCGAACCGTTCGAGATGTAGGCAAACCCTTCGTCGAGGATGCGCTTCACGAACTCGATTTGCTCGATGATGTGCCCCGAGGCGTGCGGCTCGATCGAGGGCGAGAGCACGTTCATCGACTCCATGGCCCGACGATAACGCTCCGTGTAGTAGTGCGCCACCTCCATCGGCTCCAACTGTTCGAGGCGTGCCTTTTTGGCGATTTTGTCTTCCCCCTCGTCGGCATCGTGTTCGAGGTGGCCAACATCGGTGATGTTACGCACATAGCGCACCTTGTACCCCAACGACCGCAGGTAGCGGAACATCAGGTCGAAGGTCACGGCCGGACGGGCATGACCCAGGTGGGGGTCGCCGTAGACGGTCGGGCCGCAGACATACATGCCGACACGACCTTCGGTCAGCGGCTGAAACTCCTCCTTGCGACGAGTCAGCGTATTGTAAAGTGAAAATTTGGTCTCCATGGTGGTTTGCAATTTACATAATTGTGACAAAATTAGTAAAATTTTGTGGTCCAAAGAAACCTTTGCCCGAAAAGATTGCAAAACAACCCGAATTCGGGGTAATAAGATTGCAGGTTCGGCGTTTATTGATTACTTTTGCAACTTGGGAAATAAGCACAAATGCAAAATATGACAGAACAATTCAAACGCTGGAACAATTGGGTAGGCTGGGCTGTCTTTACGGTGGCTGCGGTGGTCTATCTGCTCACCATGGAGCCCGTGTCGAGCCTGTGGGACTGCTCGGAGTTCATCGCCACCTCCTACAAATTGGAGGTCGGCCACCCGCCCGGAGCGCCCCTCTTCATGATGTTGGCCCGCCTGGCCACGCTCTTTGCCCCCTCGCCCGATTATGTGGCGATGTGCGTCAATGCGATGAATGCCTTTGCCAGCGCCTTCTGCATCTTGTTCCTCTTCTGGACCATCACCCATCTGGCGCGTCGCCTGGTGGTGCGTAACGGCGGCCGGCTGGATTGTGCCAACCGGATTGCCATCCTCGGTGCTGGTGCCGTGGGCGCCTTGGCCTACACCTTCGCCGACA
>CAZTCM010000247.1:0-1585 GCA_964612285.1 uncultured Alistipes sp. | reverse complement strand
TGGGTCCGGCTCGTGACGAGTTGTAGAAACTCTACATGCACAAGTGCGAGAACGTGCTCGGCTCGGCCGGTAAGGCAGAGTAGGGTAGCGCTTACAGCCCACAGCAAAAGAGGAACAGGCGATTGTTCCTCTTTTTTTTGTTTTTTATTTCTAAATGTGTATCTTTGCCTCCACGAGATGCCGAAACTTTACATCATAGCCGGATGCAATGGTGCGGGAAAAACCACCGCATCGTATACCGTATTGCCCGAGGTGTTGGGGGTGAAGGAGTTTGTCAATGCCGATGAAATTGCGCGCGGACTCTCGCCATTTAACCCCGAAAGTGTCGCTATCGATGCCGGCCGATTGATGTTACAGCGTATCTCGGCGCTGATTCACGAGGGGGCCGACTTTGCCTTCGAAACGACGCTGGCGACACGCTCCTATGTGAAGTTGATTCGCGAGGCGCAGGCCATGGGGTATTTCGTCACCCTGCTCTACTTCTGGTTGCCCAGCCCCGAGTTGGCAATCGAACGTGTGGCACGTCGCGTGGTGGAGGGGGGGCACAACATCCCGATTGATGTGATTCGTCGTCGCTATCACAGCGGTCTGCGTAACCTGACCTGGCTCTATACGCCGGTGTGTGACTATTGGGCCATTTACGATAACAATGCAGCCGATGATAAGGTGCGCATGATTGCCTCGGGTGAGCGCGATAAAATAATTTGTGTGGAGGATGCGTTACTCTACGAAATGATTGTCAATTATGAGTGATAAAGAGATACGACAGATTCAGGAGCAAATCAACGATGGGTTGGTGTTGGCTCGTAAGCGTCTGATTGAGAAGACCAAAAAGGAGAATGGCGAGTTGGTGGTCGAGAACGACGGCGAGGTCGTTCATGTCAAAGCCAACGAACTGAAATAGTCGACCGGTGGCGCACTCCGTGTGGTGGGGTGTGCCCGCTTGTAAGGTGCGCATGTAATTGGTGTCGGTACGGTGAGTGCCGACACTTTTTTGTGGCCGCATCATTTCCTCATTCTCCATCATGCTGTCAAAACAATGGCCGTTAAGTGTCAGTTTAGATTGCTACACTCCCTAACGCCGCTCGCAATGACGATTTTTTAGCCATCAAAAGCCATCGTAGATGGATGAAGCCTTGAAGCCCCTCTTGTCATACAACATCTGACAAAAAGAGCGTGTCCCACAAGAAAGTTGGACACGCTCTCGCGTTTATCGGAACAATCCTTGCGAACTATTTCTCGTTCAGGGCAGCGTGAGCCGCAGCCAGACGTGCGATGGGCACGCGGAAGGGCGAGCAGCTGACGTAGTTCAGACCTGCATAGTGGCAGAACTCTACCGACGAGGGCTCACCGCCGTGCTCGCCGCAGATACCACATTTCAGGTTGTCGCGCGTACCACGACCCTTGAAGACAGCCTCGCGGATGAGCTGACCTACACCGTTGCGGTCCAGAATCTGGAACGGGTCGTTCTTCAAGATACCCTTCTCGAGGTAGATCGGGAGGAACTTCGAGATGTCGTCGCGCGAGAAGCCGAGCGTCATCTGCGTCAGGTCGTTCGTACCGAACGAGAAGAACTGGGCAACCT
>CAZTCM010000246.1:0-1592 GCA_964612285.1 uncultured Alistipes sp. | reverse complement strand
GGGAAGAGATGCCTAAAAGAGAAGATATCAAGAAAGTGATGGTCATCGGCTCGGGCCCGATTGTGATTGGTCAGGCTGCCGAGTTCGACTATGCCGGCACGCAGGCCTGTCTGGCACTGCGCGAGGAGGGTTACGAGGTGATTCTGGTCAACTCGAACCCCGCGACGATTATGACCGATACGAATATTGCCGACAAGGTCTACATGGAGCCGCTGACGCTCGAATATGTAGCGAAGATTATCCGCTACGAGCGTCCCGATGCCATCGTGCCGGGGCTGGGTGGCCAGACGGGTCTGAATCTGGCCGTGCAGTTGGCCAAGAAGGGTATCTTGGAGGAGTGCCAGGTGGAGATTCTCGGTACGAGTTTCTCCTCGATCGAGCGTGCCGAGGACCGCGAACTCTTCAAGGAGCTGTGCGAGTCGCTGGGCGAGCCGGTGTTGCCGTCGGAGGTGGCCACCACGATTGACGAGGGTGCCGAGATTGCGGCCAAAATCGGCTATCCGGTGGTGTTGCGTCCCGCCTTTACGCTGGGCGGCACGGGCGGCGGTTTTGTCGACAACGAGCAGGAGTTGCGCGAGATGATGCGCAACGCCCTCTTCCTCTCGCCCGTACACCAGGTACTCATCGAGAAGAGTATCAAGGGCTACAAGGAGATTGAGTTCGAGGTGATGCGTGATGCGAAGGATACGGCCATTGCCATCTGCTCGATGGAGAACATCGACCCCGTAGGTATCCACACGGGTGACTCGATGGTCGTAGCTCCGGCCCAGACCCTCACCAACCGCGAGTTCCAGATGCTGCGCAACTCGGCTTTGAAGATTATCCGCGAGTTGAAAATCGAGGGAGGTTGCAACGTGCAGTTTGCCCTCGACCCGCTTTCGTTCAACTACTACCTCATCGAGGTCAATCCGCGCGTGTCGCGTTCGTCGGCCCTCGCTTCGAAGGCTTCGGGCTTCCCGATCGCCCGCGTGAGTGCCAAGATTGCCGTGGGCCTTACGCTCGATGAGATTCGTATCGCCACGACCCCCGCGTCGTTCGAGCCTTCAATCGACTATGTGGTGACGAAAGTGGCCCGCTTCCCCTTCGATAAGTTCTCCGACGCCTCGAATGCCCTCGGTACGCAGATGAAGGCGACGGGTGAGGTGATGGCCATCGGCCGCACGATGGAGGAGTCGTTGTTGAAGGCGGTGCGCTCGCTCGAAACGGGTGTCTGCCACATCTACCACAAGAAGTTTGACGCGTGGTCGAACGAGGAGTTGCTCTCCTATATTAAAGAGGGTACTGACGATCGCCTCTATGCCATTGCCCAACTGATTCGCAACGGGGTCGATTTGGTGATGATTTACAACAACACGAAAATCGACATGTTCTTCCTCGAAAAGTTCAAGCACATTGTCGAGATGGAGTCGGTGGTGCGTGAGCACAAGGGCGACATCGAGGTGTTGCGCGATGCCAAGCGCATGGGCTTTGGCGATAAGTACATCGGCCAGCTGTGGGGGATGACCGAGCATGAGATGTACCGTCTGCGCAAGGAGCACAACATCTTCCCGGTCTACAAGATGATTGACACCTGCGGTGGCGAGTTCGATGCA
>CAZTCM010000245.1:0-1592 GCA_964612285.1 uncultured Alistipes sp. | reverse complement strand
GCGAATTGAAAATCCCGCTCCACGCCGTCTGCAACACCGAAGGGGTTGCCGCCGACTGCATCTGCGCAAAGATGTTGGCCAACATCGACTCGGTCGAAGCGGTCGTTCCGACCGAGGCGAGGTATTGCTGCATCGAGGCAATAAGTTGCGCCGTATACTGCTCATAGCCCACAATCATATGCAGATAGACCACCTGTACCACGGCCACAATCGCACCCGCAAAGAGCGAGAGCCACATTACATAGCCATACCCTCGGCCAAACGAAAAACCCTCCTCGGCCGAAAAGTGTTCGCGGTAACTTCGCGTGTAGCGATGCAGCAACACATAGTGCACAATCACCACGACGACCCACTCGACAAGCATCAGCATCATCAAGCCGACACTTCCCGACAACGACACATAGCTCTCGAAGAGCATCGACAGGGCCAACAAAGCGCCCAACACGGCACCATATTTGGCAAGCTCGTTCCAAAAACTGCTATTTCCCATAGAACATTCGATTTTGATGAGCAAATATACAAATTTTATTTGATTTTACGCTGGTTCAACGCCGCGGCATAGGCGCGGGCATTGCGTTTGTGCTCGGCATAGCTCGCCGCAAAGTTGTGGTAGCCGTCAAAGGTGGGACGGGCACAGAAATAGAGATAGCCGTGTTTCTCGAAATTGAGCACCGCCTCAATCGCATTCTTTCCGGGCATGCAGATAGGCGACGGCGGGAGACCTTTATTAATATAGGTATTGTAGGGCGATGGAGTCTTCAAATGTTTGTAGAGGATACGACGCAGTTCAAAATCCTGCATGGCATACTTCACCGTCGGGTCGGCCTGCAACGGCATCCCTTTGCGCAAGCGGTTGATGTAGACCCCCGCTACGCGCGGCATCTCGTCTGTTTGGCGCGTCTCCTCATAGACAATCGAGGCCAGCGTCATCACTTCGAGTCGCGTGAGCCCCGAGCGTTTGCGTTTGGTGTCGCGTTCAGCCGTCCAAAAACGGTCGTACTCGCGCTTCATGCGGTCGACCAATTCGTCGGGGCTGATGGTCCAATAGACCTCGTAGGTGTCGGGCAGGAACATCGAAAAGAGGGTCAGCGAATCAAAACCCACACGCTTGGCCACCGCACGGTCGGTCAGCACACGATAGAACGTTACCGAGTCGGCATCTAACTGTTTGGCCAGCCGACCTGCCAATTGAGCCGAGGTGCGCACGTTGTGCATCGTCAGTTTCACAGGGGTCTGCTTGCCCAATTTCAGCGTACGAACCACCTCGATGACATCCATCTTTGGCTGCAACAGATAGTGCCCGGGCTTGAAGCTGTCGGCCAGATGAAGGTGTTTGGCGTAATAGCGAAATGCCGCACGATGTTTCAAATGGGGCATCAACGAATCCATCAATCCCTGATAATCAGCCTCTCGCCCCAAAAAGAGTTCATATTTACCGCGCAGGGCATTTCCACGGAACTGCACCAAAGTCGTCACCGCCACCACGGCGCCCAGCACGACACCTCCGACAAAACCCCGCCAAAGCCACACGCGAAACGATTTTTTCTGCATCTTTTTCAATTTTTTTTGCAAAGATAGGGATTTTTTTCTAC
>CAZTCM010000244.1:0-1610 GCA_964612285.1 uncultured Alistipes sp. | reverse complement strand
CGCGGAAGTAGTTGCAGTGGTTCTTCAGGCGCACCTTCTCCTCCGTGATGTCGAGTTTTTCGAGGTAGAAAATCATCTCCTGCTCGAAGCGATTTGAATCGACCTCGACCTGGAATTTGGCCAGCTGATCGAGGATGCGTCGGCGAATAGTCTCGCAACGCTGCTGCTCGAAGGGGACAACCTCCTCTTTGTACTGTTCGATGAGGTCGATGCGCTGCAATAAATCGGCAATCAGGATGGCACCCTCCTGCAAACGGAAGGCGTCGAGTTTGTCGCACGCCTCCGTGACAGCCGCCATCAGCGCCTGCTGCTCCCCTTCGGTGAGGGCCTCCGTTTCGCTCGACACCACCTCGGGCATCCGCATTACCACCGGCACCATTGTGTCGTACGATGCGTCGATGCCGGCATAGGTCAGCGAATCGCTCAATTGATGGAGGTACTCGAGGAACAATTCGCGGTTGATGCGGGCCGGAGTCTCGACACGTTGCGTCTCGACCGATACAAAGACGTCGGCCTTGCCGCGCTGCACGCGACGCGAAAGCAACGAGCGCACCTCATACTCCGAGGCACGATAGAGGGCTGGTATGCGCAAATTCAAATCGAGTTGCTTGGAGTTGAGCGTACGAATCTCCACCGTAATCTTTTTCTCTTGCCATTGTGCTTCGCCCTTGCCGAAGCCGGTCATTGATTTCACCATAATCTACTCGTAGGAATAAAAACCGGAGCAAAGATAGTAAAATCCTCGCAAAAAGCCGTCAATTCGGTCCGTCAGAATAAAGTTATTTCATTCGATGTGTCAAATTCGAGAAAAAATGCTTACATTTGTATGGATGTAGCGGATGGTTGCAGAGTGCACCATCCATTTAAGCAGAGCACTATGGTAAACGAGCTGACAAAACGCGACGTGAAAGAGGACCTGCGTTACCTCAAACTCCTTGCGCGCGATTTCCCGACCGTATCGCGCGTAACGGCCGAAATCATCAATTTGGAGGCGATTCTCCACCTGCCCAAACCGACCGAACACTTTTTGGCCGACCTGCACGGCGAGAACGACGCTTTCCAGCATGTGATTCGCAACGCCTCGGGCAACATCAAGCGCAAGGTACGGGAGCTCTTCGGGCAAACGCTGTCGCCCGAGCAAATCAAGGAGTTGTGTACGCTTATCTACTATCCGGAGCAGAAGCTCAAACTCGTGCGACGCACCGAGACGAACCTCGATGCCTTCTACGCCACAACCTTGAACCGGCTCATCATCCTGTGTCGGGATGTCTCGTCGAAATACACGCGCTCGAAGGTGCGTAAAAGCCTTCCCGAGGAGTATGCCTACATCATCGAGGAGTTGCTGCACGAGACCTCGGATGTCAGCAACAAGCAGGCCTATCTGAATGTCATCGTCGAGACCATCGTTTCGACCCGCCGTGCAGCCGATTTCATCGTGGCGCTCTGCTACCTGATTCAGACCCTCTCGATAGACCGCCTGCATATTCTGGGCGACATTTTCGACCGTGGCCCCGGGGCACATCTGATTCTTGACACCCTCTGCGGTTATCACCACTTCGACATTCAATGGGGCAACCACGATGTGCTGTGGATGGGTGCCGCAGCCGGAA
>CAZTCM010000243.1:0-1641 GCA_964612285.1 uncultured Alistipes sp. | reverse complement strand
CGGCTGCGCTCTGCGCATAGGTCGATGCAGCACCTGCGAGGCACAACACAGCGACCACCATTTTTACCAAATTTTTCATTGCGTTTTGATTTATTTATGGTGCAAATATATAAATTTTTCGGTATTATAGCACAATCCCCGCCTTTTTTCTTACGCACACCCCCAAAAAAATGGTGCATATAACCATCCTCGGATTATATGCACCATACAGCGATTCGCTGCTTCGGATTATTTCCCGAGCAGTTGCTTCACCTCGGCAGCTACCGTAGCGCCGTTGTAGCCAAACTTCTCATCCAGCACCTTGTAGGGGGCCGAATAGCCAAAGTGGTCCATGCCATGGATGTAGCCATGCTCGCCGACCAGCCCCAACAGGTTCACGGGCAGACCCGACGTCATGCCGTAACGCGGCAAACCTACGGGCAGTACGCTCTCCTGATACGAACGCGGCTGATCGCGGAACAGGCCCTCGCTCGGCACGTTCACCACGCGCACGGCGATACCCTCCTCGGCCAGTTTCTCGGCACCCTCCACGAGGGTAGCCACCTCCGAACCCGTAGCTACGAGTACGGCAGCCGGCTTGGCAGCATCCATCACCACATAGCCGCCCTTCGTCACCTGGCCGGCCTCCTCGCGACGCAACTGACCCAGGGTCGGCAGCGTCTTGATGTTCTGGCGCGACAAAATAAGGGCCACGGGGCGCTTCTCTTCGAGGGCGAGTTTCCAGGCCGTCACAGTCTCATCGCCGTCGGCAGGACGCAGCACCACCATCGAACGCTCGCCGTGGTGGTTCTTCAAATGCTCCATCAGGCGAATCTGCGCCTCGTGCTCGATGGGCTGGTGCGTAGGACCATCCTCACCGACACGGAACGAGTCGTGAGTCCAGATATAAATCACATGCAGGCGCATCAACGCCGAGAGGCGCACGGCCGGCTTCATATAATCCGAGAAGACAAAGAAGGTACCGCAGGCCGGAATCACACCGCCATGCAGCGCCATACCATTCATGATGCAGGCCATCGTCAGCTCGGCAACACCGGCCTGGAAGAACTTACCCGAGAAGTCGCCCTTGCGGAAGGCGGTCGTCTTCTTCAAATAGCCATCCGTCTTGTCCGAGTTCGAGAGGTCGGCCGAAGCCACCACCAGATTCTCGACCTTGTCGGCCAAAACACTCAACACGGTTGCCGAAGCGGCACGCGTAGCCTGGTCAGGCTTCATCTCGATGGCCTTATAGTCGATTTCGGGCAACTCGTTCTTCAAGAAGCGGTCGAGCTTGGCAGCCAGCGATTTGTTCTCCGTGCGCCACGCCTTCTCCGTCGTTTGCATCTCGGCTACCCACTGCTGCAAAGCCTCCTTGCGCGCAGCAAACGCAGCCTCCGACTCGGCAAAAATGGCGAAGGGATTCTCCGGATCGGCACCCAGATTCTTCATCGTTGCCGCAAAGTCGGCACCGGCAGCCGACAGGGGCTGACCGTGGGTCGATACCTTATCCTCGAACGACGAGCCATCGGCAGCCACTGCGCCCTTGCCCATCGTCGTGCGACCGATGATAATCGTCGGACGCTCCGTTTCGGCATTGGCAGCCACGAGCGCAGCACGCAACTCGTCGATGTTGTGGCCGTCGACCGTCATCACATTCCAATT
>CAZTCM010000242.1:0-1646 GCA_964612285.1 uncultured Alistipes sp. | reverse complement strand
TGTTGTCGTGGCATACAGTAACAGATGTATCTATAAAGAGCGTTGCTAATCGTGTGGAGAGCGACATCATCAATCCGATATGCGATCGGTTAATTGCAGATGGTTTACATCCGTTTAGGATTCACGATGCGATTTACCTGCCAAACAACGAACTGCCAAAACTTTCATTTAATATTAGGGATGAAGTAATGAGCCGAATCAATAGAGAGATGCTGCCATAGACACTCAAAAATTCATTTGTAGTTTCTATTGTCTTCGTGTTTTGATGTGCCCAAATGTCCTAAAAACAATCAAAAAGGTCATCAAAATTTGTTCTATGTCGTTTATTATGGTTATATTTGCAATGAGAACATAATCAACTGACAATAACCAATTTATAGTAAAACAATAATCAGCGAATACGAATCGAGTGTGTTACCGTTTGTGTTACCACAAAGATGGCAGCATAAAACAGAAAGATTGCAACTTATTGATTGATATCCGAATAGGCCGAAATAGCTCAGCGGTAGAGCACTTCACTCGTAATGAAGGGGTCCCGAGTTCAAATCTCGGTTTCGGCTCGCAGCAAAAGCCTGCCTAACAAAAAACTTGTTAGACAGGCTCTTTGCTTTTGTATTTCCCATTATTCCCATCACTTCCATCACTCTCATCGCTTCCGTCGCTTCCGTCGCTTCCGTCGGCTTCCGCGTCATTGCGAGCGAACGCAGAGAGCGTGGCAATCTGAACCGACGCAGTGCCCTTTTTTTGTCTTTTTTTCGGGGTGGGGTAGTTCGTTTCGCCAAAAATGGTTACCTTTGGTCATTGAAACATAAAAACGACGAGTATGGAACATTTGCGCCAAATCATCGAGGCTGCGTGGGAGAACCGCGCATTGATGCAGGAGCCGGCAACGGCCGAGGCGATTCGTGAGGTGGTTCGTTTGGTCGATGCCGGTAAGCTGCGCACGGCCGAACCCATCGACCTCGAAAAGAGTTTGTGGCAGGTCAACGAGTGGGTGAAGAAGGCCATCATCCTCTACTTCCCGATACAACCCATGCGCAAGATGCAGGGGGGCGAAATCGAGTGGTACGACAAGATGGAGCTCAAACACGGCTACGACGAGCTGGGTGTTCGTGTAGTCCCTTCGGCGGTGGCTCGCTATGGCGCCTACATCGCCCCGGGGGCTATTCTGATGCCCTCCTATGTGAATATCGGCGCCTATGTCGATACGGGTACCATGGTCGATACTTGGGCGACGGTCGGGTCGTGTGCACAGATTGGCAAGCATGTCCACCTCTCGGGAGGTGTCGGCATTGGCGGCGTCTTGGAGCCCGTGCAGGCCGCTCCGGTCATCATCGAGGACAACTGCTTCATCGGCTCGCGTTCGATTGTGGTCGAGGGCGCTCACGTCTGCCGCGAGGCGGTGCTCGGCTCGAATACGGTTATCACCGGCTCGACCCACATCATCGATGTCACCGGCCCCGAGCCCATCACCTACAAGGGGTATGTGCCGGCGCGTTCGGTGGTGGTGCCGGGCAGCTACCGCAAGCAGTTCCCCGCAGGCGAGTATAGCGTGTCGTGTGCCCTGATTATCGGCCAGCGCAAGGAGTCAACCGACAAGAAGACCTCGCTGAACGATACGTTGCGTGAGTTTAACATCAGCTAAC
>CAZTCM010000241.1:0-1662 GCA_964612285.1 uncultured Alistipes sp. | reverse complement strand
TCGTCACAAATATACAAAAAGCCCATCTAACAAAAAACTTGTTAGACAGGCTCTTCCATTGACATCGAAAAAACAGAGGAGCGACCTTATTGCCGCTCCTCTAACATTTTTGTCATTACAATATTAACCGAGGTAGGACTTCAGCAGCTTCGAGCGTGACGAGTGGCGCAGGCGGCGGATGGCCTTCTCCTTAATCTGGCGCACACGCTCGCGCGTAAGGTCAAACTTCTCGCCAATCTCCTCCAGGGTCATCTCCGAGCATCCGATGCCGAAGAAGTACTTGATGATATCGCGCTCACGCTCCGTGAGGGTCTCCAATGCACGGTCCACCTCCGTCGAGAGCGACTCGTTAATCAGGCCGCGGTCGGCATTGGGCGAGTCGGGATTCACCAAGACATCCAACAACGAGTTGTCCTCACCATCGGCAAACGGTGCATCGACCGAGACGTGACGACCTGCCACGCGCAACGTGTCGGTCACCTTCTCCTTCGGCAACTCCAACTCGTTGGCCAACTCTTCGGGCGAGGGGGTGCGCTCGTGCTCCTGCTCGAAGCGGGCAAAGGCCTTGTTAATCTTATTGAGCGAACCCACCTGGTTGAGCGGCAGACGCACGATACGCGACTGCTCGGCCAGAGCCTGCAAAATCGACTGACGAATCCACCACACGGCATACGAGATAAACTTAAAACCGCGTGTTTCGTCAAATTTCTCGGCCGCCTTAATCAGACCGAGGTTACCCTCGTTGATGAGGTCGGGCAGCGACAGACCCTGATTCTGGTATTGCTTGGCCACCGAAACCACGAAGCGCAGGTTGGCCTTCGTCAGTTTTTCGAGGGCCTCCTGGTCCCCTTTCTTGATTCGTTGGGCGAGTTCCACCTCCTCTTCCACCGTGATGAGCTCCTCCTTGCCAATCTCCTGCAAGTATTTATCGAGCGAGGCGCTCTCGCGGTTGGTGATGGACTTTGTGATTTTTAATTGACGCATCTTCTCTCTATACTATTTGTTACACTCTCTTCGCTTCTCGTTTGCACACCGTTCATCACCCGCCCCGCGACAGCGGCCACCTCGTGCGGCTCACCACCGGAGCCGCCTACTCTACCAGCACATAGCTGGCCGAGCGACCGTTGGGATAGACTCCGTCAATCGTGCTCACCTTTCCCGTCAATTTGCGCATGTCGGCAATCGAGTAGACGGCACGGTCGTTGATGTGGGTGATGACAAACCCCTGCTTCACACGGGCACGGGCCAGAATGCCATCGGGCTTCACCTCAGCCACCTGCACACCGCCACGGATATCGAGTTCGCGGCATACGCGCTCGCCGGCATCGACAAATTTTCCGCCCAATGCCTCAGCGACATCGATATCCTCCTTGGTCAGGAGTTTGGTTTCACCTGCTTGATTACGCAAAGTGACCTCAAAAAGTTTCACTTTGCCGGCTCTTTTTGCCGATATTTTCACCTGATCGTTCGGGCTGTGGCGTGCAATGCGCTCACGCAGCGTCGCGGCGTCGTTCACGGCGATGCCGTCGACATGGGTGATGATGTCTCCCTTGCGGATGCCGGCCTCCGAAGCGGCACCGCCCTCCTCAACCGAGCCGACATAGATGCCGCCAATCTCCTTGATGCCCGTCTCCTCGCCCATGCGGTCGATAAACTCCTGGT
>CAZTCM010000240.1:0-1673 GCA_964612285.1 uncultured Alistipes sp. | reverse complement strand
CAATCCGCGCCCCGAATTGCTGGAAGAGTATGGTGAACTGATCGACCAAACAGCCTGCTTTATGGCCGATTTTGCCGACTACAACGCGGCGTTGGACCGTTACGAGCTGCGCGGCATCATCCCCGCACAGGAGACCCTTCGTGCGGCCGAAACCCTCAATCCGCCCTTCGAATTGGCCTATTGGCGTTTCGGATTGGAGTTGGCGCAGTTGTGGCGCGAACGTCGCGGTGAGCCGCGCTGCGACGCCTGGGACGAAATCATCGCCAAGCTCTCGCCTCTGGCAGCCAAAGAGGGCCTCTATCTGGCAGCCGAGTCGGCGCCCCAAACCTACGAGGATATTCGCTTCACTTCGGACCACATGGCCGTCTTGGGAGCCTATGGCATCCTGCCCTGCTCGCCCCTCTTCGAGCCCGAGACGATGCACAACACCCTCGATTGGGTCTGCGCCCATTGGAATTGGAACAAGACCTGGGGATGGGACTTCCCCACCACGGCGATGTGTGCCGTGCGTCTCGGCGAGCCCGAAAAGGCCATCGAGGCCCTGCTGATGGATAAAACAACCAACACCTACCTCCCCAACGGCCACAACTACCAGACCAAGCGTCTGCGCTGCTACCTGCCGGGCAATGGCGGTGTGCTGCTGACCGTGGCGCTGATGTGTGCCGGCTGGGATGGCTGCACCGTCGAGAATCCGGGTTTCCCGAAGGATGGAACGTGGGATGTACGCTGGGAGGGAATTCGTCCGCAGCCCTAAATTTTCAGGTGCAAAAGACGCATTATTGAACAAAAAACCGTAACTTCGCGACATTGAACAACCCCAATTGTCCATGAGTCACCGCATCCTATTGGTCGACGACGAGGTCGACATCCTCGAATTTATCGGCTATAACCTGCAACGCGCGGGGTATGAGGTCTACACGGCCGGCAACGGCAAAGAGGCACTGCGCATAGCGGCCGAGTGTCGTCCGCATCTGATTCTGCTCGACCGCATGATGCCGGTGATGGATGGTGCCGAAACCTGTCGGGCGCTGCGCAAAGACCCCCTCTTGAAGGATACGATTGTCGTCTTCCTCTCGGCCCTCGGCGAGGAGGAACAGCAGCTCATCGGCTTCGATGTCGGAGCCGACGACTATCTCACCAAACCCATCAAAATCAAGCTCTTAATCAGCCGCCTGCAAGCCATCCTCAAACGCATCGAGAGCCACAAAGGGAGCACGGAGCAGACCGCTGCCGACCACAAAATCACAATTGATGCCTCGCGCCACACGGTGCTCTGCAGAGGGGCCGAGGTGGTGCTGCCGCGCAAGGAGTTTGCCCTGCTCGAACTGCTCGCCTCGCATCCGGGCGAGCTGGTCACCCGCGAGGAGATTTACAGCCGCATCTGGGGCCAGGAGGTGGTTGTGGGCGACCGCACCATCGATGTCCACATTCGCAAATTGCGCCAAAAAATCGGCGACAAGCACATCCGCACCATCAAAGGCGTAGGTTATCTCTTTGAATACTAACGGCCTTAAAGTAAGAATAGTATGAGTTGTATGAAGCATAAGATTTCATACTACTCATACACCCCCCCACCCTCCTTGCACGCAAAAGAGCTGCCGGCTGATTGCCGGCTACTTCTATTGGTCGCACCAACCCTTAATTTTGAATTTTGGATTCTAAATTTTGAATTA
>CAZTCM010000239.1:0-1693 GCA_964612285.1 uncultured Alistipes sp. | reverse complement strand
CTCACGGGCACCCTCTTTTCAGATACGGCCGCGCTGATGGGAAACAGCATCTCGACCTTTCCCGACTATCCGGCCGAGATTCGTGCTCCGCAGGGCACCGTGGCAGGTGTATCGGGTTTTCAGGTCCACTTCGGCGACCACCGCGAACTGAACCCGGGCGACTACTGCGACGTACTCGTGGCGATGAACCCCGCAGCCCTCAAAGCCAACCGCAAATGGCTCAAAGAGGGGGCCACGGTGATTCTTGACGGCGATTCAATCACGGAGGAGAACCTGCGCAAAGCGGGCTTCGTGAGCGATGACCCCGTGGCCGAGTTGGAAATCACGGCCCACAACGTCGTCGTGCCCAACATCACCTCAATGACACGCGAAGCCCTGCGCGAAACGGGACTCGACAACCGTGCCGTGGTCAAATGCAAAAACATGTTTGCGCTGGGCATCTGCTTCTGGCTCTTCGACCGCACCGAGGAGCATGCCTTTGCCTACCTCGACACGAAATTTGCCAAGAAGAATCCCATCGTGGCCGAAGCGAACAAACTCGCCATCAAAGCCGGTTACAACTACGCCGCCAACACCCATCAGTTTGCCAACCACTACCGCGTGGCCTCGGCCCCCCTCGAAAAGGGCACCTACCGCACCATCGCGGGCAATGTGGCTACGGCATGGGGCTTGATGGCTGCGGCCGAAAAGGCCGGCCTGCCGCTCTTCTGCGGCTCCTACCCCATCACCCCCGCAACGGTCATCCTCGAAGAGTTGGCCAAGCACAAGGGATTGGGAGTCAGGACCGTACAGGCCGAGGATGAGATTGCCGGCATCTGCACGGCCATCGGCGCCGCCTTTGCCGGCAACTTTGCCGTGACCTCGACCTCGGGCCCGGGTCTTTCGCTCAAAAGCGAGGCCTTGGGGTTGGCCGTAATGATTGAGTTGCCGCTCGTGGTGGTCGACGTGCAGCGCGGCGGTCCCTCAACGGGTCTGCCGACCAAGACCGAGCAGAGCGACCTGCAACAGGCTCTCTACGGCCGCAATGGCGAGTGTCCGCTGATTGTCGTGGCAGCCTCGTCGCCGAGCGACTGCTTCCATTATGCCTTCGAGGCAGGCCGTCTGGCCATGGAGCACATGACCCCCGTGGTGCTGCTCTCCGACGGATTCATCGCCAACGGCTCGGAGCCGTGGCGCATCCCCTCGATGAGCGACTACCCCGCCATCGTGCCCCCAATCATCAACGAGGCCCCCGAGGGTGGTTTCATGCCCTATGTGCGCAACGAACGGTTGGCTCGCGGCTGGGCCTTCCCGGGGAAAACCGGTTTGGAACACCGCGTCGGCGGATTGGAGAAGGATGCCGTGAGGGGCTCGATCTCGCACGATCCGGTCAACCACCAGAAGATGACGCGCCTGCGTGCCGAGAAGGTGGCGCGCGTGGCCGATTATATTCCGGCACAAACGGTCTATGGCAACGAGCAGGGCGACCTGCTGGTTGTCGGATGGGGTGGCACACGCGGCCACCTGCAAAATGCCGTGGATGAGTTGCGCGCCGAAGGAAAACGGATTTCGCTCTGCCACTTCAACTACATCAACCCCCTGCCGAAGGGGGTCGAGGCGATCTTCTCGAAGTTCAAGAAGATTGTCGTCTGCGAACTCAACGAGGGGCAGTTTGCCGGCTACCTGCGCCAGCAGTTCCAGCAGTTCCACTACG
>CAZTCM010000238.1:0-1698 GCA_964612285.1 uncultured Alistipes sp. | reverse complement strand
CCGCCTCGGTGCGCAACTTCGCCGAGATGGTGGGCGTAGCGAAGCGCGACAATGTCATCGACCTCGGCAAATTGGAGTACTGCGTACGCGAGGATTTGAACAAGGTGGCCGAGCGTCGCATGGCCGTTTTGAACCCCTTGAAGGTGGTCATTACAAACTACGAGGAGGGTAAGACCGAACTCTTCACCGCCATCAACAACCCCGAGGATGAGGCCGCCGGCACGCGCCAGGTGCCCTTCTCGAAGGTCATCTACATCGAGCGCGACGACTTCATGGAGAACCCGCCCAAGAAGTTCTTCCGCCTGCAACCCGGGGGTGAGGTGCGCCTGCGCTACTCCTACCTCATCAAGTGCGAGGAGGTCATCAAAGATGCCGAAGGCAACATCATCGAGCTGCATTGTACACACGACCCGATGTCGGGGAATGGTTCATCGAGCGACGGCCGTCGCGTGAAGGGTGTGATTCACTGGGTATCGGCCCAGGATGCCGTGGAGGCCGAGGTGCGCCTGTTCAACCCGCTCTTCCTCACCGAAGATCCCAACGAGGGTTGCGAAGAGGGCGGCAAGACGTGGGAGGAGAACCTCAACCCCGACTCGCTGGTGAAAATCACGGGTTATTTGGAGCCCTCACTCCGCGAGGTACCCATCGGCAAGGCCGTTCAGTTCGAGCGCGTCGGCTACTTCTGCCCCGACACCGACTCGACCCCCGAACATCCGGTATTCAACCGCACGGTGACGCTCAAAGACTCGTGGGCAAAGATGAACAAGTAAATGCAAAATTTAGAATTCAAAATTAGAATTCTATATGAATAGAGAAAGGGTTGTCGAGCGGAAAATCGCCGGCAGCCCTTTACTAAATCACAACTACAATGAGAAACACCCTGATATTCCTTGTATTGGTGGCCGTGTTGGCACTGACGCCCTTTATCATACGTCACAACAATCGCACTGCAATTGTCAGGGGCTATCTGCCCACCGAGATGGGGAGCATGGAGTCACACTGGGTCTATCTGCAAACCGAGGGGCTGCGGTTGGACTCGACCACCATCGCCGAGGGGTATTTCGAGTTACAGGCCAAGGTACGGAAACGGCAGGTGGAGGTATTGCTGTCAATCCCCGATTGCGGATTGGAGCAGCCACTGATGCTGCGCCCGGGCAAGGAGATTGAGTTGCATATCTCACTCGATGAATACTACCGCCAACGCGCCGCGATGGAGATGATTGAAGCACGGGCAAGACTCGACGAGAACGGTCTCTCGCTGCCCGATAGCGTGTGGAGTGTATTGCGCGACGAATTGATTGAGCGATACCTGCAAAACAGCCGCCGCGAGTAGTTACTTCACGGTTCCATACCGAAGGGTCGAGAAGGTCCTACCCCATCTTCGACCAAAGCGGTAGCGCTCCACGAGCGTATAACCCTGTCGCTGAAAACCGCGGCGCGAGGCGCGATTGAAGTGTGCAACAACACCGATTGCACGCTGCTTACCGGCTTCGCGTAGCACCTGCTCACGAATCCGAATCAGCACGCCGTGCCACCCTTGTCCGCGGTAGGCCGGATGGGTATAGCCGTCCCACAGATAGCCGTCACCCTCCTCCAAGCGCCGACGCGAATAACCTAAATAGTGCTCCGACACCCAACCGTAGGCCACCAGCCGCCCCTCGACCACACATCCATAGGCGCGTGTACCCGGGACCTTGT
>CAZTCM010000237.1:0-1735 GCA_964612285.1 uncultured Alistipes sp. | reverse complement strand
TCGAAGTCGTAGGGATCCGATTCGAAGAGTGAACGGAAGACTCCGCGATCGCGCTCGGAGAGGTTTTCCAACACCAGCATCAGTGTATCGTAACGTGCCGAGAGGGCCTGGTATTCGCTGCGCAATAAATCGGTTTCGTGTTTCATCGCATACTCCATCGGCGTGTCGAAGAAAATCGAGAATCCGACGTAGTAGAGGACGGCGGCGCCAATCCAGACAAAGAACGACACCAATAGTCGCAGGAGTTGCTTCTTGCGGCTGCGACGCGGTTGCGATGGGGTGGTATGCGGGGTAGGTGTCATGGTGTTATAGGGCTTCAAATTTCGTGTCACGCATTTGCTCCATCAGACGCTCATACTCCTCTTCGGTCATGTGGCGGTTGAAGTAATTGACCGGATTGACGGGCCTCCCTTTGTAAATCACCTCGTAGTGGAGGTGCGAACTGGTCGAACGGCCCGTATTGCCGGCCAGACCAATCAGCTGGCCGCGACGCACCGTGTCGCCACGCGCTACAAGCGGTTTGTCGAGGTGGGCATAGCGGGTTTTGTAGCCAAAACCGTGGTTCAAGACCACTTGGCGGCCATAACCTCCGTTGTAGCCCGAGGTTTGCGCCTTTTCGACCACACCATCGCCCGTGGCGTAAATGGGTGTGCCGCGACGACAGCCGAAATCGACGCCGTTGTGGGGCTGAATGCGTTTTAGGATGGGGTGAAAACGGTGCGGATTGAAGGCGCCGATGCTGCCTCGGAGCTCCGAGCGGTCGATAGGCCAGATGGCCGGAATCGAGAGGGTCATCTGCTCCTTGTCGCTCGAAAGTTGCTGCAACTCGTCGAACGAGCGCGATTCGAGGTAGAGGGTGCGGGCCAGGTGGTCGAGCTGTTTCCAGGTGGGTACCATCAGAGAGGCAAAGGGATCCTCTTGCAGGGCGGCATATTTCTCGTCGCCATAGGGTTGCCACACCGCCGGCAGCGAGAGCGTATCGCTGGAAAAGAGGGTGCGGTAGACGTGATTGTCGCGGTGACGAATCTCGTCGGTGTGTTGTTGGGCTGTGCGGATACGCTCCTGCAAGATGCGGTATTTAATCATCAGTTCGCGGTTGTCGCGGTTGATGCGGTACATCTTGGGCGTGAGGAAGAGGTAGGAGAAGAGCACATTGATGACCGACACGAGGATGAACCCGAGCAGCAATTTTCGAATCACCCGGTACAGACGCAGCCGAAAACGCTCGCCCGACACCTCACGATGGGTGTCGGTTGGCCGCGCCGAGTCGGGGGATTGCAGCCCAATTGTGCTCTCTTTTTGCGTCATGGTCGAAAAAACTCCTGATTATATGGTGCAAATTTAGCGTAAAATGTGTAATTTTGCAACCCGAGTTGCGAAGCCGGCATCTTTGATGCGCTTCCTGATGCAAAACGTAAACGAATTAAAATTAGTATACAGCATGGAATCGAGTAAAATTCGCCAAGCCTTTTTGGACTTCTTTGCCTCGAAGGAGCACGCCATTGTTCCCTCGGCACCGATGGTCGTGAAGGGCGACCCGACGTTGATGTTTACCAACGCCGGTATGAACCAGTTTAAGGATATTTTCCTGGGCAATGCCCCGCGTAAATATCCCCGAGCAGCCGATACGCAGAAGTGTCTGCGTGTGTCGGGCAAACACAACGATCTTGAAGAGGTGGGCCACGATACCTACCACCACACGATGTTCGAGATGCTCGGTAACTGGTCCTATGGC
>CAZTCM010000236.1:0-1740 GCA_964612285.1 uncultured Alistipes sp. | reverse complement strand
ACGGACCACACGATTGGTTACGACACGGCCCTCAACACGATTCTCGACGCCATCGACAAGTTGCGCGACACGGCCTCGTCGCACGAGCGTCTCTTCTTTGTCGAGGTGATGGGTCACACGGCCGGCTATCTGGCCCTGTACAGCGCCCTTGCATCGGGTTCGGAAGCGGCCATCATCCCCGAGATGGAGACCGAGGTCGACCAACTGGGCGAACTCATCAACCACGGCTTCCGCAAGAGCAAGAATTCGGCCATCGTCATTGTTGCCGAGAACCCCGAGACGGGAGGTGCCACGGCGCTGGCCGAGCGCGTGAAGAAGGAGTTTCCGGAGTTCGACGCGCGTGTCACCATCCTGGGACACATCCAGCGCGGCGGCTCGCCGACGGCTCGCGACCGCATCCTCGCATCGCGCATGGGAGATGCAGCCGTACAGGCGTTGCGCGAGGGACAACGCAACGTGATGATCGGTATCCTCAACGGACAAATCACCTATGTACCCATCTCGAAGGCACTCAAACACCGCAAGGAGATTGACCGCGACCACCTCGATTTGGTGAAAATCCTCTCCATCTAACCCCTATCTTCGACACAACCGTGAAAATAAAGAAAGTTATCGGCATCGGCAACGCCCTGACCGACATGTTGGTCAACCTCAAATCGGACTCTGTGCTGGGTCGTTTCAAATTGGCCAAAGGCTCGATGAGCCTCGTGGATACCGCCCTGCAAACCGAAATCTCGAAGTCGGTGGCAGGTCTCCCCTACTCGCTTTCGCTGGGCGGCTCGGCCGGCAACACGATTCGCGCCATGGCGCGTCTGGGTTGTCGGGTCGGCATGATTGGTAAGGTGGGCCACGACACGACGGGCGACTTCTACATCAAGGCGCTCGAAAACCTCGGCGTCGAGCCCATCGTCTTCCGTGGCGAGGAGAAGTCGGGCAAATGTGTTTCGCTCATCTCGCCCGACGGCGAACGTACGATGGTTACCCATCTGGGTGCCGCCCTCGAACTCGATGCACCGGAGATTGAGCCGACCATCTTCGACGGGTACGACTGCCTCTATGTCGAGGGCTATCTGGTGCAGAACCACGCCCTGATTGAGAAGACGATGGCGACGGCCAAGCAGTGCGGATTGAAGGTAGCCATCGACCTGGCGTCGTTCAACGTCGTGGCCGAGAACCTCGAATTCCTGCGTCGTTTGGTGCACGAATATGTCGACATCGTCTTTGCCAACGAAGACGAGGCAAAGACCTTCACCTGTGAAGCAGAGCCGGTCAATGCCTTGCAGGCCATCTCGCAGATGTGCACGCTCGCCGTTGTGAAGATTGGCACGAAGGGAGCCCTCATCAAACAGGGCGAAGAGGTGGTGCATGTCGGCATCATGGCTGCAGCCAAGCGTGTCGATACGACCGGTGCCGGCGATTTCTATGCTGCCGGATTTATGGCCGGCTTGTGCCAGGGGCTGACGCTCCGCCAGTGCGGTACGATTGGCGCCATCACGGCCGGCAAGGTCATCGAGGTGGTGGGCACCACCTTTGGCGAAGAGGCCTGGGAGGAGATTTTCCGCCTCGTGGAGAAGGTCAAGCGCGAGAAGTACCTCTTCTAATACAGCGCACAATTACAAAACACCCCGTCAGAATCCTCTCTGACGGGGTGTTTTCGGTTTTATGCCTCCTGTTGCTTTTTGCGCTTACGCTCCTCCTTGACCAGGTAGCGCGAAAGTATCTGTTGCAGGCGGGCCGGCT
>CAZTCM010000235.1:0-1743 GCA_964612285.1 uncultured Alistipes sp. | reverse complement strand
ACCTCCGGTCATAGACAGCGTTTGCTTTTTTGTGGCAACCATAAGCTTTTCCTTCGGCAAAAGCCGCCTTTCTTACAAAGTGATCTGTGCCGCGGCTTTGGCGGCGGCACTTTCCTTTTTCAGCGCGTGGAGCACCAAAACAAAGAGCACGATGCCCGTTGCGAGCCAGGAGAGCGGGTAGGAAATGAAAATGACGTCAAGCGTTTGATAACGCTCAAACACAGTGAGGATCCACACGATGCGCAAAAAGCACGTGCCGATCAGCGTGATAACGGCAGAGGAGATCGAGCGCTTGAGACCGCGCCGATCGCGGTGATTACAAAGCTTATAAGGTTGTTGGCGGCAGAGTTGCCGTTTACCACGGGCTGATAGGCAGAGCCCGCCACGGTCATGGCGTTGTTGACGCGCAGGATCGAGGAGGAGATGATGATGTTGGAAATGGAAAACAGCGCCGATTGAATGCCCGAGGGTAAGCCAACGTACAGAATTTCGCCAAAGGCGCGCTTGTCAAGGCAGAGCTTTTTGGGGGAAAAACGGCAAAATAAACAGGACCATTTTTGAAAAAATGGCGCCGCTTGTAAAATCCGGTGAGTTCTTTTTCGTAAGTAACATGCAAGTACCTCCGACCCAAAAGGTCACCTTTCGCACCCATTATACCCCCCGCCACTCGCAAAGTCAATCGCTTTTTAAAATTTATTTTAAAAGGTGTGATTTTGCATAAAAAACCGCAGGCACCATGGCGCCTGCGGTCGATATTATTTTGTAATGGCGGGCTCTGCCTCGGCGGCCTCGCTTGCCGCCGCTGCCATTTTTTGCTTTGCCTCCTCACGGGCGCTGGTTCTGTGCTCGGGCTTGATGTCGCCTGCCTTCAGCAGACACATTTTGGTCAGCATCGGGCCTACGAGCTCGTAAACGAGCACCCCCACGGGCATTCGCGACGGAGCGTATCCATCACTTCCAGAAGTCGTGCCGTGGCTGTCAGTTTTTTATCCATAGTCGGTTTTTCGCTTAATTACAGATGAATGATGCAAAGGTAAGAAATTCGCCGAAAAATCTATACTTCTGCTCCATTTTATTCGGCCAAACGGCAAAAATCGCCGCTCTTCGGATTACGAGGAGTGGTTGGGTATGGATTTTGTACCACGCCGAGGTGTTTCACTTAAATCGGAATTGTTATGTATTTTCTTTGGTATCTGCTGATTGGTTTGGTGGCCGGCTGGCTGGCCAACCTGATGGTGAAAGGGAGTGGCTCGGGGCTCGTCGTCAACCTCGTCGTGGGGTTGATTGGCGCGATATTGGGCGGTTGGATTGTGGGGTGGTTCGGCTGGATTCCGATAGGCACCTTCGGGACACTGCTCACGGCACTGCTCGGAGCCATCGTCCTGCTGTGGATTGTAGCGCTGCTTTCGCGACGAGCTGAGCGTTAAAAAGTTGTTACAATTCCACACGCCACTGCCCGATTAAAATAAAAAAAGTCGGGCAGTTTTCGGCGTACAGGTATGGCCCCAATCCGACTTTTTGCTATCTTTGCCCCAACATTTAGCACAATCGAACGATGAAAAAATTGAAGAATCCCTGGTTGCCGCTCATCGAAGAGGGCTACAATTGCTTTGCCTGCGCACCCACCAACCCCGTCGGCTTGAAGATGGAGTTTTGGGAGGATGGTGACGAGGTGGTCTGCCTATGGCACCCAAATAAGAACTACGAAGGGTGGCTCGGCACGCTGCATGGAGGCATCCAATC
>CAZTCM010000234.1:0-1758 GCA_964612285.1 uncultured Alistipes sp. | reverse complement strand
GACATCGAGTCGTTGTCGGTGTTGAAGGATGCCTCATCGACCTCGATTTATGGTGCGCGTGCCGCCAACGGTGTGATTGTAATTACGACCAAGCGCGGTCGCATGGCCGACCGTCCTCAGGTCGAGTATCGCATGCAGCTCGGTATCTCGCAGGTGGCCCACGGCAATTGGGACCTGATGAATACGGCCGAGCGCATCCAGTACGAGAAGGAGATTGGGATGACGGCAGGCCAAAACTACCCGCTGCTGAGCCAGACCGACGTCAATTGGATGGAGGAGGTCTTCAAATCCTCGGCGTTGTTGCAGAGCCACGAAATCTCGATGTCGGGTGCCGATGAGAAGACCAACTACTACCTTTCGGCCGGCTATTACAGCCAGGAGGGTACGGCCGTCGGTTCGCTCTTCGATCGCTACTCGTTGCGCACGAACATCGAGCGCCGTGCCACCAATTGGCTCAAAGTGGGTACCAACACGATGCTCAACTACCAGGAGATTCAGCAGGCCGACGAGGGCAGCTACACGCTCGTGACCCCCATCTCGGCGGCCCGCTTCATGATGCCCTATTGGAGTCCCTATCGTGCCGACGGCTCGTTGGCTTCGGTTTCGGACGGCTCGTGGAAGGGTACGGGTCAGAACCCGCTCGAATGGTTGGAGAACAACCCCGTCGAGTACAAGAAATACAAACTCATCTCGACCCTCTTTGCCGAGGCTACGCCCATCGAGGGACTGACGATTCGTTCGCAGTTCAGCCTCGACTACGGCCACACGACCGGTTTCGGTAAATCGTATCCGAGCTACGCCCCCAACCAGAACGATGGTACGGCATCGCGCAGCACGACCGACAGCCACACGCTGACGATTACCAACACGGTCAACTACCGCTTCATGAAGGGGACCAAACATTCGTTCAACCTGATGGTGGGTCAGGAGGGCATCGACTACCATTACGAGGCCTTCTCGCTCATGACCAAGGGACAGAACAACGACAAGTTGACCAACATTTCGACCGGTACGCGCGCCACGTCGTGGAGCGATACGACCGATTCGGATTACGGGTTCCTCTCCTTCTTCGGCCGTGGCGAGTACAACTACGACAACCGCTACTACGTCGAGGGTGCCGTGCGTGCCGATGCTTCGTCGCGCTTCGGTGCTTCGCGTCGTTGGTCGGGCTTCTGGTCGGTAGGTTTCATGTGGAACATGCGCAACGAGAAGTTCATGGAGTCGTGGTCGCGCTGGCTCACCAACGCCCAACTCTCGCTCTCGACCGGTACGTCGGGTAACTCGTCGATTCCGAACTACGAGCACCTGGCGCTCATCTCGGGCGGTATGGACTATGTCGGCGATGCCGGCATCACGCTGGCCCAGCCCGGCAACGAGAACCTGGGGTGGGAGAAGCCCTGGACTTCGAACTTCGCCCTCAAACTCGGCTTCTGGAATCGCCTGAATGTCGATTTGGAGCTCTACTACAAGAAGACCTCGGACATGCTGATGGAGGTGCCGCAGCCCACCTCGGACAAGGGGTACGGCTACTATTGGGACAACGTCGGCACGATGGTCAACAAGGGCTTCGAGGTGAATCTGTTGGGTACGCTTGTTCAGAGCGAGAAATTCCTCTGGACCGTGAATGCCAACATCTCCTACAACCACAACGAGATTACCGAACTCTACAACGGCGTGCAGGAGTACGAGCGCTCGAACACCAACACGAAGCTCGTCGTGGGTCATCCGCTGGGTGAGTTCTACATCAACCGCTATGCC
>CAZTCM010000233.1:0-1771 GCA_964612285.1 uncultured Alistipes sp. | reverse complement strand
CCGTTCGTCGCGTACCGTGCCCTTCCTCTCGAAGTCGACCGGTGTGCCGATGGCCCACATCGCCACGCAGGTCATTCTCGGTCACTCGTTGCGCGAGCAGGGTATCGAGGATGTTTATGGCAAGGAGAAGAGCCGTTGGTATGTCAAGGCGCCCGCCTTCTCGTTTGCCAAGATTCGCGGCATGGACTCCTACCTCTCGCCCGAGATGAAATCGACGGGTGAGGCGATTGGTTACGACGACAAACTGACACGCGCCCTCTATAAGGCGTTGCAGGCTACGGGCATGAATGTGTCGAACTACGGTACGATTCTGGTCTCGATTGCCGACGACGACAAACCGGTGGCACTGCCCCTCATCCAGCGTTTCTACGACCTGGGTTTCAACATCGAGGCGACGGCCGGTACGGCGGACTACCTGCGCGAGCACGGCATCCGCACCCGCACGCGCCGCAAACTGTTGGAGGGCTCGTCGGAGATTATCGATGCACTGCGCCAGGGCCATGTCAGCTATGTGATTAATACGATTGACATCAACCAGCACAATACGCGTCTGGATGGCTATGAGATTCGTCGCACGGCTGTCGAGAACAATGTGACGGTCTTCACGGCCCTCGAAACGGTGCGTGTGCTGCTCGATGTGTTGGAGGAGATTACGTTGCGCGTGTCAACTATTGATGCCAAATAATTTTCGATTTTATAGGGCATATTTTGCACCTTCTTGTCCGTCTTGAATGGGGCATACCTCATGTACAGCCCATCCAAGCCGAACAGCAGTCGGCGCAAAATAGGCTCCTCTAAAATCAAAAATCCCGTCACGAACGGGAAATGGATTTATACCACATTAAACTTTGTATTGTGTACAAAAACGCAATCTATACAATTCTCAAGAACGAGCCGCTTACACCGCTCGTTTGGCGGATGGTCTTGGAGGGTGATACGCAGTGGATTACCCGCCCCGGGCAGTTCGTGAATATTGCTTTGGAGGGGAAATACCTGCGACGCCCGATTTCGGTATCGGATTATGACGACCAAACCATTACGCTCATCTATAAAATCGTCGGCGAGGGTACGCGCCAGATGTCGACGATGCAGGCGGGAGCGTCGCTCGATTTGCTGACGGGATTGGGCAACGGTTTTGAGGTGTCGAATGCCGCGCAACGAACCCTTTTGGTAGGTGGCGGCGTGGGTGTTCCGCCACTCTACAACCTGGCCAAACGACTCCTTGCCGAGGGGCGTGAGGTGACGGTTGTGCTGGGCTTCAATACGGCCTCGGAGATATTCTACGAGGAGGAGTTTCGCGCCCTGGGCTGCGAGGTGGTGGTGACGACCGTCGACGGCTCCCACGGCGTGAAGGGGTTTGTGACAACGGCACTTGCGGAGTGCAACATCGCCTTTGACTATTTCTATGCCTGCGGGCCGCTGCCGATGTTGAAGGCACTGTACGACCACACGGAGCAGGATGGCGAATTGTCGTTCGAGGAGCGTATGGGCTGCGGATTCGGTGCCTGCATGGGGTGTTCGTGCAAAACCAAATATGGGAATAAGCGCATCTGCAAGGAGGGTCCGGTATTGAAGAAAGGAGAGATTATATGGTAGATACATCGGTAGTATTGAGCGGCTGGCGACTGGACAATCCGGTCATTCCGGCGAGTGGAACCTTTGGCTTCGGCAACGAGTTTAAGGATTTCTACGACATCAATATCCTCGGTACCTTCTCGTTCAAGGGAACGACCAAGGAGCCGCGTTTTGGCAATCCTACGCCCCGCATTGC
>CAZTCM010000232.1:0-1782 GCA_964612285.1 uncultured Alistipes sp. | reverse complement strand
ATATCGCCGACCGCACGGGGCTCGATGTTTCGACCATTTCGCGCGTCGTGAACAGCAAATATGTCCAGACGCAGTTTGGTATCATTCTCCTCAAATCGCTCTTCTCGGAGGCGATGCAGACCGCTTCGGGTGAGGAGGTGTCGTCGTACGAGATTAAGACCCTCTTGCAGCGCTGCATCGACGAGGAGGATAAACGTCACCCGCTGACCGACGAGACGTTGATGAACGTGCTCAACGACCACGGCTACTGCATCGCACGACGCACCGTGGCCAAATACCGCGAGATGCTCGGCATCCCCGTGGCACGACTGCGCAAGCAGATTTAGGTGGACATATCGGTCCGATTAATCGAGGAAAAACAGAGCTCCCAGCGTCAATGAGAAGCCCCCGAGGAAGCCTGCGGCCAATTCGAGCGGGGTGTGTTTGCCGAGAGCCAGACGTGCCGAGGCGAGGGCTCCGGCGGCCAACAGCGTGGCGAGCAGCGGATTGAACATGCGCGGAATGGAGAGCAGGTTCATCACGACGAGCAACGCCACGGCGGCACCCATTGCTGTCAGATGAAGGCTCACCTGCCAGCGGGTCGAGACGAGGGCGCAGAAGAGTTCGCTGCAGGCCGCCGCAAGCATAAATTTCCGCAGGAAGAGGGCCGCCTCCACACGTCCGATGGTCGTGGCCGCCAGCAGGTAGCAGGCGGCACCGCAAATGAGCGGCAGCACCCGTTCGCGTCGGTCGGCCAGACGCAGATTCGGAATCCATCCGCGCAGACGCATCACCCCGACACAGAGTGCCGGCAGCAACGAGCCATAGAGCACTACCGTGCCGGCCAAATACCACTTCACCCCACTCGAAAAGAGGGCGAAGGCGGTCTGCGAAAAGAGCAGCAGCACCAGATAGAGCGGCAACACGAGTGGGTGCAGGGCCCACGAGAGGATGCGCGCGAGACGTTGGTCGAGTGTGGAATGATTCATCGGTACAAAGATAGTAAGAAAAACGAGTAATTCGAAGCTCGAATTACTCGTTTTTTTGTTTGTAGAGGCACAACTATACCAATCCCTGCGCCAACATGGCGTTGGCCACCTTCATGAAACCGCCGATGTTGGCCCCGACCACATAGTTGATGTAGCCATCCTCCTGGCGGCCATAGCGCACGCATACCTCGTGGATGTTCTTCATGATCGAGTGCAGCTTCGCATCAACCTCTTCGGGCGACCAGGTCAGGCGCATCGAGTTCTGCGTCATCTCCAACCCCGAGGTGGCCACACCGCCGGCATTCGAGGCCTTGCCCGGTGCATAGAGCAGTTTGTTCTCCTGGAAGATACGGATGGCATCGGGCGTCGAGGGCATGTTGGCACCTTCCGCTACGCAGATGCAGCCGTTGTCCACGAGCATCTGGGCCTCCTCGCCATTCAACTCATTCTGCGTGGCGCAGGGCATGGCAATGTCGCACTTCTCGCCCCAAGGACGCTTACCGGCATGGTATACGGCATTGGGATACTGCTCGACATACTCCTTGATACGACCACGGTAGATGTTTTTGAGCTCCATGACATACTCCCACTTCTCGGCGTCGATGCCGTCGGGATCGTAGATGTAACCCGACGAATCGGAGAGCGTTACCACCTTGGCACCCAACTCGGTCGCCTTCTTGCAGGCGTATTGGGCTACGTTGCCCGAACCCGAGATGCAGACCCGCTTCCCTTCGAACGATTCGCCGCGCGTGGCGAGCATCTCCTGGGCGAAGTAGCAGGTGCCGAAGCCCGTTGCCTCGGGGCGCAGGGGTGA
>CAZTCM010000231.1:0-1816 GCA_964612285.1 uncultured Alistipes sp. | reverse complement strand
TCCTTGGTCGGCAATATTCTCGCCGAGCGACAACGAACCATTGGCATAGAGGGCCGGCTGCTCCTCGGTGGCGGGCAGCACCTCAATCTTGTCGAACTGCTCGACGAGGACCTGGCTCTTCTTCTGGAAGGCTTCGGCGTCGGCCTCGGTCCACCAGTTAATCATGTTGCCATCCTTGTCGAAGTTGCGCCCCTGATCGTCGAAACCGTGGGTCATCTCGTGGCCGATGACCACGCCGATGGCGCCATAATTCACCGCATCGTCGGCCTTCGAGTTGTAGAAGGGCGGTTGCAGAATGGCGGCCGGGAAGCAAATCTCGTTGGTCGTGGGGTTGTAGTAGGCGTTGACCATCTGCGGCGGCATGAACCACTCGGTGCGGTCTACCTCCTTACCCAACTTGCTGAAATTCTCGGCCGTATACCATGCCGTAGCGCGTTTGATGTTCTCCCAATAGCTCAACGCGGGGTCGATTTCGAGCGACGAGTAATCCTTCCACTTGTCGGGATAGCCAATCTTCACGGTGAAGGTGGCGAGCTTCTCCTGGGCCTTGGCCTTTGTCTCGTCGGACATCCAGTCGAGCGCCTCGATGTGCTGGCCGAGAGCCGTTTGCAGGTTCTTCACCAACTCCAACATGCGCACCTTGTCCTCCTCGGGGAAGTATTTGGCGACATACATCTCGCCCACGGCCTCCGAGAGAATCGAGTTGGGCACAGCCATCGCACGCTTCCAACGCGGCTTCATCTCGGTCGTACCCGACATCTGGCGACCAAAGAAGTCGAACGAGGCGGCGTAGAGCTCGTCGCCCGAGTAGGAGGCTGCGGCGCTCAGCGTTTGTGCGGCGAGGTAGTCCTGAATCGTCGTCAGGGGCTCGCTCACGAGCAGCTTGTTCACCAGGTCGAGGACCTCGGGCTGACCCACGATGATGCTTTCGAACTCACCGCAGCCTACACCGGCGAGGTAGGTCGTCCAGTCGATGTTGCCATAGCGCTTTACGAACTGTGCCTTGCTCATCGGGTTGTATTGTGCTGCGATGTCACGCAATGCGACATTCGAGCGGAATTTTTCGGCCATCTTCGTTTCGAAGGCTACAACGCCGGCAGCCTTCTCGGCGGCACCCTCCACCTCGGCCAGCTCAAAGGCCTTGGTGAGGAAGGCGGTGTAGCCCTTGCGTAACTCTTCGTTCTCGGCATCGAGGTAGTAGTCGCGGTTACCCATTCCGAGCCCCGACTGCGAGATGTAGAGGGCGTTCATCGAACTATTCATCAAATCGGCATCCACACCCATTCCAAAGAGCGGGTTGCCCGTCGTGGTGTGCAGTGCGGCCAATACTGGCATCAGCTCGGCCACCGACTGCGCAGCGTAGATGTTGGCCAGGTCGCCCTTCACGGCCGTCAGCCCCTCGGCATTGAGGCGCACCGAGTCGAGCCCCATCTTGTAGAGGTCCGAAATCTTCTGCTCGACGCTGCCGGCTTCGGCCTGCACCTTGGTCATTGCAGCGAAGAGTTCGTTGATGCGCTTTTCGTTGTTCTCGCGCAGCACGTCGAACGAGCCGTAGCGGGCAAACTCGGGTTTCAGCGGGTTCTTCTGCTGCCAGCCGCCCGTGGCGTACTGGTAGAAGTCCTCGCTCGGGGCAATCGTCGTGTCGAGATTCGTCAGATCGATTGCCGGTGTTGTGTTATTTGCGCAACTTGCCATAAACATCATCGTTGCAAAAATGAGGATTTTTTTCATTGATTTAATTTTGAATTCTAATTTTGAATTTTGAATTAAAAAAGCCGCTCACGTTAAGAGCGGCTTTTTCATTAGTCGCGGATGG
>CAZTCM010000230.1:0-1835 GCA_964612285.1 uncultured Alistipes sp. | reverse complement strand
CCCTCGCGCGTATTCAAGGGCAAGCGTCTCCCCGGCCAGATGGGCGGTGATCAGGTTAAGGTGTTGAACCTGAAAGTTTTGAAGGTAATCCCCGAGAGCAACCTCATCTTGGTGAAGGGCTCGATTCCGGGGGCAAAAGGTGCTTATTTAACGATTGAGAAGTAGTTATGGAATTAGCAGTATTGAACGCACAAGGTAATGAGACGGGTCGTAAGGTAGTTCTTTCGGAGGCCGTCTTCGGCGTGGAGGCTAATGACCACGCTATCTATCTCGACGTGAAGCAGTATCTGGCTGACCAGCGTCAGGGTACGCACAAGGCCAAGCAGCGTAACGAGGTAGCCGGTTCGACGCGCAAGTTGAAGCGTCAGAAGGGTACGGGCGGTGCACGTTGCGGCTCGATTCTCTCGCCCCTCTTCCCGGGTGGTGGTCGCGTATTCGGTCCGGTTCCCCGCGATTACAGCTTCAAGCTCAACAAGAAACTCAAGCAGCTGGCTCGCCGCAGCGCATTGACCTACAAGGCTCAGGCCGGTGCCATCGTTGTGCTGGAAAACCAGACGATGGAGGCTCCGAAGACCAAGTCGGTCGTAGCGTTGATGGAGGCCCTGAAAGTTGCCGACAAGAAGGTGCTGCTCGTGTTGCCCGAGGGTAACGCTGCTTTGCAGCTTTCGTGCCGCAACATTCCCAACATCAAGCCGGTATTGGCACAGAACGTCTGCACCTATGACGTGATGAACGCATCGGCACTGGTGATGGTCGAGAACGCTGAGAATGTATTGAATACTTTGTTAGCATAAAACGCAAGACAACCATGGAGATTATTATTAAGCCGGTTTTGACCGAGAAAATGACGATTCAGGGCGAAAAGTTGAATCGCTACGGTTTTATCGTTGACGTGCGAGCTAACAAGCTGCAGATTCGTCAGGCCGTAGAGCAGATGTACAACGTCGTCGTGACTGATGTAAACACGATTAACTGCATGGGCAAGCTCAAGAGCCGCTATACGAAGGCGGGTCTTTTGGAGGGCCGTGCCAACAACTTCAAGAAGGCAATTGTCACCTTGAAGGAGGGAGATAAGATTGATTTTTACGGTAATATCTAACGAAGATGGCAGTAAAGAAATTTAAGCCTGTAACCGCAGGTACAAGACATAAGATTATCAGCGCGTACGACGAGATCACGACGTCGACGCCCGAAAAGTCGCTTTTGAGCCCCAAGAAGAGCTCGGGTGGACGTAACAACGACGGTAAGATGACGGTTCGCTACATCGGTGGCGGCCACAAGCAGATGTACCGTAACGTCGACTTCAAGCGCGCGAAGGATGGTGTTGCTGCGACTGTAAAGTCGATTGAGTACGACCCGAATCGTACGGCACGCATCGCCCTTCTGGTTTATGCTGACGGTGTGAAGAGCTACATCATCGCACCCAACGGCCTGAAAGTGGGCCAAACCGTAATGAGCGGCACGGGTGTCGCTCCGGAGGTAGGTAACGCGCTTCCGCTGAGCGAGATTCCGCTGGGTACGGTAGTCCACAATATTGAACTCTACCCCGGTCAGGGTGCCGCCATGGCTCGTTCGGCCGGTTCGTATGCCCAGTTGCTGGCTCGTGAGGGCAAGTTTGCCATCATCAAGCTGCCCTCGGGCGAGACTCGTATGGTACTCGTAGCCTGCCGTGCCACGGTAGGTGTCGTGTCGAATGTCGACCACAACCTCGAATCGTCGGGTAAGGCCGGTCGCAAGCGTTGGCTTGGCCGTCGTCCCCACAACCGTGGTGTCGTAATGAACCCCGTAGATCACCCGATGGGTGGTGGTGAAGGCCGCGCAAGTGGTGGTCACCC
>CAZTCM010000229.1:0-1872 GCA_964612285.1 uncultured Alistipes sp. | reverse complement strand
TCATGAATGTAACCACATACGGTACAACGAAATTTCTTTGCCATAATCTTGCTGTTTTAATCTGTTGTTGTTAGTGTGTTTCTGTTTCCGAGAGCAAAGATAGTACATTCGGTCGGAAAAGCAACAAAAAGCCCGATTATATTTATTTATGGCACGATAAGCAAAACTTATTCCTGCACGAGCACCTCCAAGGCCCCGACATCGGTCGAATCCTTCGCCAGCACGCGCTTGGCTCCGTCGAGCAGGTAGAGCGACGGGATGGCATCGATTGCGTAGAGGTTTTGTTCGCGGATAAGGCACCCCTTGTCGTAGGCGTTAATCCAATTCGCGGGGATGTGGGGGCGATAGTTGCGCCAAGCCTGCAAATCCTCGTCGGGATAGAGCGCCAGCACCTTCAAACGACCCGACGCAATGAGCGGTGCCAGCACCTGCGAGGCACCAATCTGTTCGCGCAAATCCTTGCACATGCCGCAATCGGGATTATTGAAGAAGAGGAGCACATAATCGGCTTTCAAATCGTAGAGCGACCGTGTGCGGCCATCGGCGGTCGTATAACGGAAGTCGGCCGCCGGCTGTCCCAGGCGATTCTTCTGCGCCATCTCCAAATCAAAAGCCGGCGCGATACGCTCATACTCGTCGTACCAGGGGGCGGCGAGCTGCGCCTCCAAGACGGGGATATAGTGCTCGTCGTTGCGCAACGGCGAGTTGGGGTCGTGCAGCACCTGCTCGGCCAGGAAGCAGAAAAGTTCGAACATCGGGCGCGACACGGCGGCACGCTGCATCAATCGACGCACCGGCTCGCCATTGGTCGGCTCGGGCGAAAGCAGCGACGCATAGAGCCCAAAACGGCGCAGCAGGGCCATCGTATCGGCTGAGGCGAGGGCCGTGGTGTCGGAAAAACGGAAATCGTCCCAGAAGTGGTCGCGCACATATTCGAATTGTTGCGCCCGCTCGAAGGTCACCGGCGGCTGTGGCAAGACAAACTCGTGCAACGGCCGCACCTGTCCGGCAACCGACGACTCGGCAGCCGACCGCCTCTGCCCGCCCCCACACGCCGTCACAACGGCAGCAAGCAACAGCACCAAAAGAGATTGAACTGTTTTCATAGGGCAAATATACAAATAAAATTGCACGGTAGTTGCATCAAGCACGTCGAGTAAAACAAATCAACACAAAAAAAACACACATCATGGAGCAAAAGAACACATCCTCCTCGAAAGGGTTTAAGTTGAGTGTGATGACGCTGGCCATCATGAATGTCACGGCCGTGGTCAGTCTGCGCGGCCTGGCGGCCGAGGCCGAATATGGACTCTCGTCGGCCTTCTATTATCTCTTTGCCGCCATCGTCTTCCTGATTCCCACGGCGATGGTGGCTGCCGAGCTGGCCGCCATGTTCGCCGACAAGCAGGGCGGTGTATTCCGCTGGGTGGGCGAAGCCTTCGGGGCACGAGCCGGTTTTCTAGCCATCTTCCTGCAATGGATTCAATCCACGATCTGGTACCCCACGGTGCTCACCTTCGGGGCCGTTTCCATCGCCTTCATCGGCATGAACCAGCAGCACGACATGGCCCTCGCGTCGAACAAACTCTTCACAATCTGCATCGTGCTGGCCATCTATTGGGTCGCCACCTTCGTCGCCCTGCGCGGGTTGTCGTGGGTGGGTAAAATCTCGAAATGGGGCGGCATGATCGGCACCATCATCCCCGCCGGACTGCTCATCGTGCTCGGCATCATCTATCTGTCCACGGGAGGCCACAATCAGATGGACATGCACCAAAGCTTTTTCCCCGACCTGAAACACTTCGACAACCTCGTTCTGGCCAGCAGCAAAAGCCGCAGCACCAGTCCGGCCAGGCCGCAGCCCAGGGTCAG
>CAZTCM010000228.1:0-1909 GCA_964612285.1 uncultured Alistipes sp. | reverse complement strand
GCATCCATTTCAGCAGCTCCTTCAACGAAGGTTTCTTGCCGTACATGAAGATGCCGACGCGGTAGACCTTCGCCGCGAGCCACACCATAAAGAGGAACGATGCGTAGAGGACGCCGAGCGAGAGGACAATCTCCCACATCGGAATCTCGTAGGGGATGCGGGCCATCATCACGATGGGCGAGGTGAAGGGAATGACCGAGAACCAGAAGGCCACCGACGAATTGGGATCGTTGATGACGGCCAGCATCGCCAGCAGGGCGAGGATGATGGGTAGCGTGACGGGGGTCTGCAACTGCTGGGCATCCTGCACGTTGTCGACGGCCGAGCCGATGGCGGCAAACATCGCCGAATAGAGCAGGAAACCGCCAAAGACGAAGAGCATCAGCGAGATGAAAATCTTGGCGATATAGCCGGTGTTGGTCACGGCGGCCACGACCTGCAACAGCTCGGGGTCGAGGTTGGCCATGGCGGCTGCTTCGGGGGCGCCCTGCTGCAAGGCCTGGGCCCCGGCCATCACTTCGGAGGGCATCAGTTGCGGCATGATGAGGGTGCCGGCTCCGACAATCAGAACTCCCCAGATTGCCACTTGAAGCACGGCTACGCAGGCCACGCCGAGAATCTTACCCATCATCAGGTCGAAGGGGCGCACCGACGAGACCATCACCTCCAACACGCGGTTGTTCTTCTCCTCGATGACCGACTGCATCACCATGGCGCCATAAATCAGGAGGAACATGTAGAGCACAAAGCCCAAAATGTAGCCCAGCGCCGTGGCGACAATCGACGACGAGCCGGCCTGCTCCTGCTCGGCCTTGTCCGTGCGGAAGGTCTGCATCGTGACGTGGGTCTTCACTTCGTCAAGAATCGCTTCAAGGTTGTCGATGTCGTATTGTTTGAGTTTTTCGCTCTCGATAATCTGCTCGATTTGCGAGGTGATGCGCTCTTCGAGGGTGAGGGAGGTCGACGACGTGGCGTAGAGACGCACGTTGCCGGCGTTGGTCAGGATGTCGCCACCGATGTAGAGCACCGCAAAGTGGTGGTCCAGCTCCTTGCGAGCCTCCTCGACGCTCAGGTCGGTGGGCACGAAGGCGAGCTCCTCGTCGCTTTCGAGTCGGGGAGCCACCAAGCCGCTTTCGTCGATGACGGCAATCGATTTCTGCTCGCCCTTCGAGTACTCCATGATGAGGGCCGGTGCCGTCATCAGTGCCAACATAAGCACGGGCATCAGGAGCGTGGTGATGATGAAGGACTTTTTGCGTACGCGTTCGTTGAATTCGCGTCCGATGATAATGCCGATATTATTTGCCATGATAGTCGGGTTTTAGGGGTTAAAGATTGCCGCCTACGGCACGGATGAAGATGTCGTTCATCGAGGGAATCACCTCGCTGAACGAGCGTAACTCGACCGCCTCGTTGGCAGCCGCAATCACCTGACGCACGCGGTCGTCGTCGTCGACATGCAGTTTGAGCGTGTGGTAGCCGATGGGCGAAGGGGTGCTTTCGAGCACCTCGGCACACCCCGCCAGCGCCTTTGTCAAGGCCTGCTCCTCGCCCCGATAGGCGAGCGAGAAGATGTTGGCACCGTGGTGGCGACGAATCTCTTCGACGGCTCCCGAGAGGATGTTTTTTGACTTGTTAATCAGCGTGATGTGGTCGCACAACTCTTCGACCGACGACATGTTGTGGGTCGAGAAGATGATGGTGGCCCCCTTGTCGCGCAGGGCCAGAATCTCCTCTTTCAGCAGGTTGGCGTTGATGGGGTCGAAGCCCGAGAAGGGCTCGTCGAAAATCAGCAACTCGGGCTCGTGCAGCACCGTGACGATAAACTGCACCTTCTGCGCCATACCCTTCGAGAGCTCTTCGACCTTCTTGTCCCACCACGACTCGATGCCGAACTTCTCGAACCACA
>CAZTCM010000227.1:0-1909 GCA_964612285.1 uncultured Alistipes sp. | reverse complement strand
CGACACCGCGGCCAATCTCCTCGTCGGGCGTAAAGCCGATGCGAATCTTGCCGTGTTTGATTTCGGGGTGTGCCAAGAGGTGCTCGGCTGCGGTCATAATCTCCGCCACACCCGCCTTGTCGTCGGCCCCGAGGAGCGTCGTGCCGTCGGTGTGAATCAGCGTGTGCCCCTTGAAAAAACTAAGCTCGGGGAAATCGGCGACACGCATCGTCAACGCATTGTTTAGCGGAATATCCTCGCCGTCATACGACTCGATGATGCGTGGGCGGATGTCGGCACCACTCATGTCGGGCGCCGTATCGACGTGGGCGATGAAGCCGATGACGGGGGCCGATTCGCACCCCTCCGAGGCGGGAATCGTACCCATCACATAGCCATATTTATCCATCGTCACCTCGGTCATCCCCAAGGCCTCCATCTCCTCTTTGAGTGCCGAGAGCAGCACCTTTTGCTTTTCGGTCGAGGGGTAAGTTTCGCTTGCCTCGTTCGACTGCGTGTCGTAGGCGACATATTTTAGGAATCTATCGAGCAACTCCATAATTGAAATTCTAAATTTGAATACTAACTTTTGAATTTGTACTTTACTCCTTCTTGGCTTTCAGCGAATGCCAGGCAAAGTAGGCGATGATGGCCACATACATTACGACGGCTGTCCACTCGGCCCCCTTCGAGGCGGCCCAGTCGGCCAGGGACCAATCGACATTGGCGAATTTCAGCACGGCACTTACGACCCCCATCAGCGCACCTCCGGCAATGAAGCCCGAGGCAATCAGTGTGCCGCGGTCGAAGCGAGCCTTGTTTGTCGCTTCGTCTTTCGAGCGCGACGAAACGTACCATGCCACCAAACCACCCACAACGAGCGGTGCATTGAGCCCCATCGGAATGAACATACCGAGGGCAAAGGCCAAGGCCGGAACACCGATGGCGGTCAGTACGAGGGCCAGCGCGGCACCACAGAAGTAGAGCATCCAGGGGGTCTGACCACCCGTCATCAGGGGTTGAATCACGGCCGCCATGGCATTGGCCTGCGGGGCAACCAGCGCACCGTCACCGACGAAACCATAGGCCTTGTTCAGCACAATCATCACACCGGCCACCGTGGCAGCCGACACCAAGGTGCCGAGGAATTTCCATGCCTCCTGCTTGCGGGGCGTGGTGCCGAGCCAATAACCGATTTTGAGGTCGGTGATGAAGCCGCCGGCCATCGAGAGGGCTGTGCAGACTACGCCACCGATTACCAACGCGGCGGTCATACCCGTCGTGCCGCTCAAACCGACGCTCACCAGCACGAGCGACGAGAGGATGAGCGTCATCAGCGTCATGCCCGACACGGGGTTCGAGCCGACAATGGCGATGGCATTGGCTGCCACGGTCGTGAACAGGAAGGCGATGATGAAGACGATGAGGATGGCGACAATCGACTGCATCCAGTTGTCGAGCAGGCCAAATTGGAAGAAGATGAGCACGCAGATGAGCGTGGCGCAGAGAATCGTCAGGATGAATTTCATCGACAGATCGTGCTGCGTGCGTTCGGGAGCCGTCGTTGTCCCCTTCTTACCACCCAGCTCCGTGACGGCCAAGCCGACGGCCTGACGGATGATGCCCGCCTGACGGCAGATGCCGATGATGCCGGCCATGGCAATGCCGCCGATACCGAGCGGTTTACCGATGAATTGGAAGAGGTTCTCGGCCGTAAAGAGTTGCTCGGGGTTGGCGAGCAGTTTCTCGTTCGATACGCCGAGCAGCTGCGCCATCACGGCTGGGTCGAGGGCTTCGGCCAGTGAGCCTACGAGCGGCACGATGATGAACCACACGAGGCACGAACCCGCGGTGATGATAAGGGCATATTTCAGTCCGATGATGTAACCCAGACCCAGCACGGCGGCCGAGGTGTTGAGCGAGAAGACCA
>CAZTCM010000226.1:0-1931 GCA_964612285.1 uncultured Alistipes sp. | reverse complement strand
GCATCGGCAAGGTCGAGCTGCCCGAGATTCGGCCCTGCCTCGGCTCGGCCGAGACGAGCTACTACCGCAACAAGCTCGAATTCACCTTCGCCGACCGCCGCTGGCTCACCTACGAGGAGGTCGCTTCGGGTACCGACCTCGAAGCCTCTCCTGCGCTCGGATTCCACATCCCCAACATGTTCGACAAGGTGCTCGACATCGACCACTGCCACCTGCAAGGTGACCCGTCGAATGCCATTCGCAACGAGGTGCGCCGCTACTGCATCGAGCATGGGTACACCTTCCACAATGCCCGCGAGCATACGGGGCTGATGCGCAACATCACGATTCGCACCGCCTCGACAGGCGAGGTGATGGTCATCGTGGTCTTTGGCACGGCCGAAATGGAGCGCATCGAGGCGTTGCTCGACCACCTCACGGAGTGTTTTCCCGAGATTACGTCGCTCTTCTACGTCATCAACACAAAGTGGAACGACTCGACCGGCGATTTGGAGCACATCTGCTACCGCGGCAAGGACCACATCCTCGAAGCGATGGAGGGGCTGCAATTCAAGGTGGGGCCGAAGAGCTTCTACCAAACCAACTCGAAGCAGGCCTACGAGCTCTACAAGGTGGCACGCGAGTTTGCCGACCTCGGGGCCGAAGATACGCTCTACGACCTCTACACGGGTACCGGCACGATTGCCAACTTCTGCGCCCGACGTTGCAAAAAAGTCGTCGGCATCGAGTATGTGGCCGAGGCCATCGAAGATGCCAAGGTCAATTCGGCCATCAACCGGATTGACAACACGTCGTTCTATGCCGGCGACATGAAGCAGGTGCTCGACGACCGTTTCGTAGCCGAGAACGGTCATCCCGATGTCATCATCCTCGACCCGCCGCGTGCCGGTGTGGATGAGCCCGTCTTGGAGGTGATTCGTCGTGCTGCACCCGACCGTATCGTCTATGTGAGTTGCAACCCCGCCACGCAGGCACGCGACCTCGCGCTGCTCGACGAAGATTACCGCGTCGTGGCCGTGCAACCGGTCGATATGTTCCCCCACACACACCATGTCGAAAACGTGGTGAAACTCATCAAACGATAAGGAGATGAAATACTACCTGATTGTCGGCGAGCCCTCGGGCGATTTGCACGGCGCAAACCTGATGCGGGGGCTGAAAACGGCCGACCCCGAGGCCTCGTTCCGTTTCTGGGGTGGCGACAAGATGGCCGAAGCAGGCGGAGCCGAAAACCTCGTCAAACACTACCGCGAGACCTCCTTCTTCGGGTTTCTCAACGTAGTGATAAACCTGCGCACCATCGCACGCCAATTCAAGGAGTGTCGGCGCGACATCGCCGCCTATCGGCCCGATGTGCTGATTCTGATCGACTACCCGGGCTTCAACCTCAAAATGGCGCGTTGGGCCCACGAGCACGGCATCCGTGTCTACTACTACATCGCCCCGAAGGTGTGGGCCTGGAAGGAGCGGCGCGTGAAGCAGATTCGTGCATATGTCGACCGCCTCTACATCATCTTCCCCTTCGAGCAGGAGTATTTCTCCCGCTTCGGCATCACACCCTGCTTCTGTGGCAATCCGCTCGTCGACGACATCGTCGAGCGACGGGCTTCGCTCCCCTCGCCCGAGGCTTTTCGCGCAGAGAACAACCTCGACGAGCGGCCGATTGTCGCCCTGCTGGCCGGCAGTCGTGCCTCGGAAATCAAAGCCAACCTCCCCAACATGGTGGCCCTTGCCAAGCGACTGCCCGACTATCAATTCATCGTCACGGCCGTGCCCTGGCTCGACAAGTCGCTCTACGAGGAGCATCTGGCCGGCTCGCACGTGCGCTACCTCTGCGACAAGACGCAGCAGACCCTCGCCCTGAGCGAGGCGGCCGTCGTCACCTCGGGCACGGCAACGCTCGAAACGGCCCTGATGGGGATTCCCGAGAT
>CAZTCM010000225.1:0-1970 GCA_964612285.1 uncultured Alistipes sp. | reverse complement strand
ACGACAACGAGGAGGGGGGCAAAAACCAATACGAGGAGGAGTTCCTGCGTCGGCTGATGGCTCAAAGTGGCAAGACGTGGCGCATGACCTTCGACAAATTGGTGCGGCCCGAGCAGGGGCGTCGCCTGGTGGAGAACATCCGCCGCATCTACGAGGCCGACTTCTCGGTCATCGTCTACAACTTCCTCGACATCCTGTCGCATGCCCGCACCGAGATGGATGTGGTGCGTGAACTGACCGAGAACGAGGCGGCTTTCCGCTCGCTGACCCGTTCGTGGTTCGAACATTCGGACCTCTATACGCTGCTCAAATTGTTGGCCAAGCAGGGCCACACGGTCATCATTACCTCCGACCATGGCACGATTCGCGTCGATAATCCGGTGCGTGTGACGGGCGATAAGGAGACCTCCTCGAACCTGCGCTACAAGACGGGGCGCAGCCTGCAATACAATGCGCGCGAGGTTTACGAGGTGCAGCGACCCGAGGATATTCAACTGCCGTCGAGCAACCTCTCGTCGAGCTATATCTTCGCCTACAACAGTGATTTTTTGGTCTACAACAACGACGCGAATCGCTATGTGCGCTACTACCGCCATACCTTCCAGCATGGCGGCATTTCGATGGAGGAGATGATTGTGCCCTACCTTGTACTCAAACCCAAACAATAAACGAAACAGACGATGAAAACGATTCATATCGACTCCGAAGAGGGGCTGCGCGAGGTTGCCGAAGCGCTGCTCGATGCGCTCGCAGGCCGCACGGTCGTGGCCCTGCGCGGTGAGATGGGTGCCGGTAAAACTACCTTGGTACGCGCCTTGGCCGAGGCTTTGGGGGTGGAGGACCGGGTGACAAGCCCCACCTTTGCGCTGGTCAATCAGTACGAGGGTGCTCGTGGTGAACGGCTCTACCACTTCGACTTCTACCGCATCGACGACGAGCGCGAAGCCTTCGATTTGGGCTATGAGGAGTACTTCTATTCGGGCGATTTGTGCCTGGTCGAGTGGCCCGAGAAGGTCGAAGAACTGCTCCCCGCGGAGGTCGTCGAGGTGCGTATCACGGTGGATAGCCCGACGGCCCGCACCTTTGAGATTGCGTGATGACGACAAGATACCTATATTAATATAATAAATATAATAACCCAACATTCCGATGCAGGAGTATATTTCGAAACAAGTACAGATTTTGCGGCCCGCCGAGCAGATTTATCAGGTGATCAGCCGCTTCGATAACCTCACACCGGCTCTGGCCGGTCGTGTCGACGAGTGGCAGGCAACCGAGGATACCTGCTCGTTCAAGGCCAAGGGCTTTGCCGTCAAACTGCGTATGGAGGAGCGCACGGCACCCAAACATGTCAAAATCGTGGGCGATGGCGTGCCGATGGATTTCGCCTTTTGGGTGCAGCTGCACAGTGTGACGGAGGGCGATACGCGCTTGCGTCTGGTGCTGCATGCCGAGCTGAATATGATGATGAAAATGCTCATCGGCTCGAAGCTCCAACAGGCGCTCGACCAGATAGCTGACGGCATCGCGGGAGCGATGCGCTAATTGTTTGGGCTACACGGAGCCACTTATTTTCAGCCATTTGTCTGCTTTCGCCCGAAATTTGCCGATTGCAACGGGGCTTCGATTGACAAAAACAAAAAAAAAGTGGTTTTCGTTGTGGAAAAACCAAATAAAGTGTATATTTGCAAACTCAAAGTGACAAATACTTAATTATTTAACAAAATAAAAGATATGACAAAGGCAGATATCGTTAGCGAAATCGCTAAAAACACCGGCGTTGAGAAGGTGCAGGTTATGGCCATCGTTGAGGCCTTTATGGATTCGGTCAAGGGTTCGCTCGAGAGCGGCAACAACGTATACCTCCGTGGTTTTGGCAGCTTCATCATCAAGAAGCGCGCCCAGAAGGTAGCTCGCAACATCTCGAAGAACACGACCATCACGATTCCCGAGCACAACATTCCGGCCTT
>CAZTCM010000224.1:0-1989 GCA_964612285.1 uncultured Alistipes sp. | reverse complement strand
ACCAATTTGTAACCTATTTTTCGATGAAACCGATTACCACGCCCCCGCTTCCTGTTGATGTGGTCTTCCATCCCTCGTGGTGGAACAAGCACACGGGTATCATTTTTGACGAAGATTTCTTCTACGACCCACGTCGTCGCGTAGCCGACGAACAATTGATGGAGCGCACCCTCTACGAGCGTTTTGGCGATTGTGGTCTGGGCGCACATCACGCCGAAGAGCGCCCCGAAATCGGAGCCGTACACCTCGCCGCAGGATTTCTGCTTTCGGAGATGCTCGGCTGCCGCATCGAGTATGGTACCGATACCGCACCCCAAGTCATCTGCGCCCACCGCGAGGAGCTCACCATCGACGAGGAAGCTCCCTTCCGCAGTCCCGCCTTCAAACGCCTGCAACAACTCATCGAGACTCTCAAAGCCAAATACGGCTATGTGACGGGCGACATCAACTGGGGCGGCGTGCTCAACCTGGCCATCGACCTCAAAGGCGAGAATATCCTGATGGACATGATGATGGACCCCGAAGGCACGAAGGCCTATTTTGCCCAAATCGGCCGCGTGGTAGAGCGGTTTTTCAGTTATATCCAAAGTCAGACGGGCTCCTCGTCCATCTCCGTAAACCGCATCGCCCGCTTCATGGATGAGCCGCTCTACATCCACTCCGAGTGCTCGCACACGATGATTTCGGAGCAGGATTACGAGGATTTGTTGCTCCCGATTGACCTCGATTGGAGCGCCAAATACCAACCCTACGGCATCCATTACTGCGGTCGTGACCCGCACCGCCACGCCGCACAATTCGCCCAAATTCCCAACCTGCGTTTCCTCGACCTGGGCTGGGGCGGTGATGTGGCCATGCTTCGCGAAGCGTTGCCCGAGGTCTTTTTCAGTCTGCGCCTGAATCCGGTAGAAATCAACGACTACACGTCGGAGGAGTTGCGCGAAATCATCACCTCGCGCGTCAAGGCCTCGGGCGATCTCTATCGCACGGGTATCTGCTGCGTGAATATGGACGGCAACGTGCGCGACGAGCGCGTGAAGGAGATTTACCAAATAGCCGCAAGCTTGCGATAGATTCAATTGTAAAATTTAGAATTCAACATTAGATAAGAAATGGCGACAAAGGATACTTTCAACACAGCCCTTGCCGATTCGCAGGCAACGGTCGTCAAACCAATTGCGCCCGAGAAGTTTGACCGTGCGCGTTATGTCGATTACTCAGCCTCGCTTGACGAGCGCTGCAAAGCCTTTTGGGAGGCCGACCAAGGGGTGTTGGTCTATCGCCGTATGCGCGTCAAGGAGGTTTTTGCCGAAGATTGCTGCAATAGCGAAAAGTCCCTTGCATGGCAGCTTGGCGCCTTGGAGCAGTCGATGCGTTTCGAGGCCGACATCCCCAACTTCCTCGAACCGTGGTACGGGTTGGGCACGGTGGCCGCCGCCTATGGGTTCGGCTACCGTTGGGAACCCGGGCTCGCACCGGCCGTAGACGGGAAATTCGGTTCGACGGCCGAGTTGGTCGCAGCCCCCTACCGTCCCGTGGCCGAAACGGAAATAGGCCGCCACACGTTGGAGATGACCGAATATTTCCTCGACAAAACCAAGGGGGAGATTCCGATGTCGTACTGCGACGTGCAGTCACCCCTCAACACATTGAGCAACATCATCGACTCGAATCAGTTCTACCTCGACTTCTACCTCGACCCCGACTCGATGACCATCGCCATGGAGCGTACAGCCGACCTCTTGGCCGACTTCACCGAAATACAGCGCCGCATGATTGGTCCGGCACTGGTCAAGCCCGGGCACGGCTTTGCTTCGAGCCGTCTGTTTGACGGTTTGGGCATGAGCGACGACACGGTGACGATGCTCTCGCCCGACCTCTATTTTCCGGTAGCAGTGCCCGCCATGCAACGTGCCGGCAACCGCTTCGGCGGCACGGTCTTCCACTCGTGCGGCAACTGGTCGGACAAGAAGGAGGAGATCGCCCGCA
>CAZTCM010000223.1:0-2003 GCA_964612285.1 uncultured Alistipes sp. | reverse complement strand
TGTATAGTAAATACTAACATTGCCATTAATTAAACCGAGGCAAAGGTAAGAGATTTCATAGTTCAGCGCTACCCCCTCGGCCGAAATAAAGTCGTAGTCGTTGCGGAACGGAATCGACACCCGTTTCCCCGAAAAACGTACCTGCTCAACCGTAGGATAGATGGGGCAATAGACCGCCTGCACCTCCCAATAGTCGCGCATCGGACGGCGATACGAATCGGTGATACCATCCCAGCCCTCCGAACCGATACGCAGGTAGGGGTCCTTCTTCTCGATGCTGCCAAAGCGCTTCATATCCTTCGTCGTGGGGGTCTTGACACCCTGGTCGGCCCACATCCACACGGCACCTCCGGCACCGGCAGGATGCTTTGTCAGCCCCTCCCAGCAAGCCTTCAAGCTGCCGAAGCGGTAGTTGCCGTAGGCGTGGACATACTCGGTCGTGATAATCGGGCGCGTCGACACGGCAGCCAACGAATCATATTCGCGGGCCGTCCAATAGTGCGGGGCCAAAATATCTATCTCTTCGGGCAACTCCTCGCTTGCATTCCACGGCAGGAGGGTCGGGCGCGTCGGGTCGATGGCCTTGGTCACCTTGGCCGCTTGCAGGAAGAGCTCGGTGAAGGCATCCTCGTTACCCACCGACCAATAGATAATCGAGGGGTTGTTCAGATCACGATTCACGGTCTCGATGGTGCGGGTCATGACAGCCCCCACATAGTTCGGGTCGTACATCCGGAAGTCGGCACCTCCCAGCGAAATCTCACCACCGACATACATGCCCATCGAATCGCAAAGTTCGATGAAATGCTTGTTGTGTTGGTAGTGGCAGGCACGCACATAGTTGATGTTGGCCTGCTTCATCAGTTTCAGGTCGGCAATCATCTGCTCGCGCGTCGTAGCATGTCCCACATCGGGATGCTCCTCGTGGTAGTTGACGCCACGCAACTTCACCCCTACCCCATTGACGCGCAACACACCATCGCGGGTGGTAATCTCGCGGAAGCCAATCTTATGGCTCACCGTATGCGTCACCGTTCCCTTTTCGAGCAGGTCTACGGTCAGCGTATAGAGGTTGGGCGTCTCGGCACTCCACGGTCGGGGGTTGGCAATGGTAAAGGCCTCGTGCAACTCGCGGTTGGTCGAGACATGTGCTTCGACATCCAACAGCCGCTCGGCCACACGATTGCCCGCAGCATCATTCAACGTGATACGCAAAGTGTAGGGCTCTCCGGGCGAACGATAATTCCCCGGCAACGTATTCTTCTGACGATCACCCACCATGATGCGCAATTTCAGCGTTGCATCTACATATTGCTCGTCAAAATCGGTAATGGCCGTCACCTTGTCAATCCAGCGATTGCGCGGCATTGCCTCCACCTCCACATCGCGGAAAATGCCACCCAGCGACCAATCGTCATAGGTGTCGCTTTGATGCCCCGGATAGTTCTGGCGCACACGCACCGCCAAGAGATTCTCACCCACTACGGCCTGTTCAGTCACGTCGAAAGCAAACGAAGTGTAACCGCTGTCATGACGACCAATCCACACGCCGTTTAACCACACCTCGGCCGAGCTCCACACACCGCCAAAGTGCAACAACACGCGCTTCTCGGCAAATGTCTCGGGCAACACAAAGGACTTGCGATAGAGTCCCTCGCTCGTCTGATCGACAGCAAAGTGGCGATAAATCGGCTCTTCATAGCCCAAGATAGCCCAGTTCGAAGGAACCGGCGTAGCCACAAACTCCGCAGCGGCATAGGTCGGAGCCCAGAATTGTGCATTGGTCAGCGAATCGGCTACCGCGACACTCTGGGCATAGTGAAATTGCCATTCACCATTCAAATTGAGTTTCGTCTGCGCCTTGACGGCCATTCCACCGACAAGCAGCAACAGAAGAAGTGATAATTTCTTCATCTCGTCGTAAACTTGCGTTTGCACAATTATTGGTAGAGCGAGCAGGCGATACCCATTTCGAGGCCGCGCAGTTCGGCCAGACCGCGCAT
>CAZTCM010000222.1:0-2022 GCA_964612285.1 uncultured Alistipes sp. | reverse complement strand
GGCAGCAGGGTGGTGGCGAGCAGGCCCATTTGGCGGCGATGGCCGACAAGGTGGTGGGCTTCTCGGACGATGGTCGTGGCGTGCAGTGCGACGAGGATATGCGCGCTGCGATGCAGGAGGCGGCCCGTCTCGGCAAACCGATTGTGGCCCATTGCGAGGTGAACGAACTGCTGCGCGGCGGCTACATCCACGATGGCGACTACTGTCGTGCACACGGGCACCGCGGCATCTCGTCCGAAAGCGAGTGGGCACAAGTGAAACGCGACATTGAATTGGTCGAGCAGTGTGGCTGCCAATACCATGTCTGCCACGTCTCGACGAAGGAGAGTGTGGCCCTGGTGCGTGAAGCCAAGCGAAGAGGTTTGCGCGTGAGCTGCGAGACGGCTCCGCACTACCTGGTCTTCACCGATGCCGATTTGCAGGAGGATGGCCGCTGGAAGATGAATCCGCCGATTCGCAGTGCCGAGGACCGCGCTGCCCTGATTGCGGGCATTCAGGATGGCACCATCGAGGTGATTGCCACCGACCATGCCCCCCATTCGGCCGAAGAGAAGGGGCGCGGCCTGGCGCAGAGTGCGATGGGCATCGTCGGCTTGGAGTGTGCCTTTGGGGCGCTCTACACCTATCTGGTCAAGCGGGGCGTGATTTCGCTCGAACGGCTCATCGACCTGATGGCTACGAATCCGGGCCGCCTGTTTGGCCTCGGGGGTACGTTGGACGAGGGAGCTGCGGCCGACTTTACGGTGCTCGACCTCGACACGCTCTATACGGTGGAGCCCGAACACTTCCGCTCGAAGGGACACGCCACCCCCTTTGCCGGCCACGAGTTGCAGGGCCGTGCCGTGATGACGGTCGTGGGCGGAGCGGTTGTCTATGCAGATGAAACAATGAATACCAAATAGATACGATGAAAGCATTTACGAAGAAACTTGTCTTGGAGAATGGCCGCGAGTTCTACGGTTACGGCTTTGGTGCCGACCGCGAGGCCATCAACGAAATTGTTTTCAATACGTCGGTCGTGGGGTACCAGGAGATTATGTCCGATCCGGCCTACACGGACCAGGCTGTGGTGATGACCTATCCGCTGATAGGCAACTACGGCATGGCCGACGACGATTATGAGACGAAGACCCCGACTCTCGGGGCCATGATTGTCCGCGAGTACAACGACCTGCCGTCGAATTTCCGCTACACGCGCACGTTGCACGAGGTGCTCGAAGAATGTGGCATTCCGGCCATCGAGGGGCTCGATACCCGCGCCCTGACGCGCATCATTCGCGACGAGGGTACGCAGAAGTGCATTCTGACCGATGCCTCGACCCCGACCGAGGAGGCGTTATCCCGCCTGGCAGCCTATGTGATGCCGAATGATTCGGTGGCGCGTGTGAGCTGCAAGAAGCGTCGCATGTCGCGTGTGGCCAACCACACCTACGACGTGGTGGCTATCGACTGCGGTATTCGCAACGACATCATTCGCCAACTCAACAAGGTGGGTTGCAACGTGACGGTGGTGCCTTACAACGCCACGCTCGACGAGGTGATGGCCTTTCATCCCGATGGCATTGTCATCTCGAACGGCCCGGGCAATCCGGCCGATGTCGAGCCCGTCATCGAACTCATCAAACAGTTGCGCGGCCGCCTGCCGATGTTCGGTGTGGGGCTGGGCATGGAACTCATCGCCCTGGCCTATGGCGCGAAGGTCGAGAAGATGAAATTCGGCCATCGCGGCAGCAACCATCCGGTGATGAACCAAGCCACGGGGCTGCTCGAATTTGACGTGCAGAACCACGGCTATGTGGTTTCGCCCGAGTCGATGGGGGTGTTGCAGGTGACCCACACGAATCTGCTCGACCAAACGGTGGAGGGGTTGGAGTGTCGTGTCGACCGGATGTTTGCCGTGCAGTTCGACCCCTCGGCAGCCGAGGGCGAGTGCCACGCTTTGTACAAGAAGTTTGTTAAATTAATGGGTTTAGTTACAAAGAAAGAGTTAGTTCATAGTGAAGCAAACGATTATGATTCAAT
>CAZTCM010000221.1:0-2072 GCA_964612285.1 uncultured Alistipes sp. | reverse complement strand
GTGGCAATCTGAACGAGCACAGCGACGGTCGTGGAGCTTTTTTAGACCGCCACGAGCCTAACGGCTCTCGCGGTGACGGATGAAAAAAATCAAAATTGAGCGGCTCTGCCGCTCTGCTGCTCCGGTGTGCGGCAACACGGCGGGCGGAGCAGCGGGGCAGGGCGGTGAAGACTCGACGGGCGTTGCCGCGCCCAAGCGATGCGGGGTCGAGCCTCGGCTGCGCAGTCTGTTTAGAGCAGCGTGCGCAGGGTCGAGAAGGAGAAGTCGTTGAGGCGCTCGCAGCAGCTGTCGTAGGTGTGAAACTCCCACCAGACGGGCATCAGGTCACAAATCGGATGGGCAACACCCTCGGGCAGCACCTCCTCGCGACGGCGGACAAAGCAGCTGCAAACCAGCCGGCACTCCCACCCCTCGAAGTCGAAGGCGAGGTGGCCTGAAAAGTAGTTGCGGTCGTCGATGAGCTCGATGAAACGACGCTTGACCTCCTCGTAAAGTTCAGGTGATACAGAGTAAATCATTGATTTTTCGATTTTTTTTGGAAAAATGGTTGGTGGATTGGAATAAATTATTTAACTTTGCAGGGGCAAAGATAAGTTCAATTATTGAATTTGATACTGCAAAAGTCAATTATTTTATATCAAATTTTCCAATCGAAAAATGATGAACGAACGGGTAAAACTGATACGAAAAGCGCTTGGATGGACGCAAGAGCAGCTTGCACAGCGTTTTGGCATCGGAAAGGCGGCCCTCTCGATGATCGAGACGGGCAAGGCGGGACTGACGACACGCAACCGCAACATCTTGGTTCAAGAATTGAACGTCAATCCCGATTGGCTTGAAACGGGCGAGGGACGGATGTTTCATGTCGAGCCCGACCTGCAATCCTTCCTGTTGCGCACCGACTCCTCGTTGCCGATGCAGAGCGTGCCCCTCTACTCGATTGAGGGTACGGCGGGGCTGGTGCCGCTCTTTACCAATCGTGAGGAGCATAAACCCGTCAACTTCATCCACATCCCCAACCTGCCGAAGTGCGACGGGGCGATCTACATCGTGGGCGACTCGATGTACCCCTTATTAAAGAGTGGCGACATTGTGCTCTACAAGCAGCTGCAACACCTTGACGACATCTTCTGGGGCGACATGTATCTCCTGTCGATTGATATTGACGGAGAGGAGTATGTGACGGTGAAGTATATCCAAAAATCGGAGAAGGAGGGCTATGTGAAGCTCGTGAGCCAAAATCCGCACCACGCCGACAAGGAGGTGGCGATGAACCGCATTCGCGCCATTGCGCTCGTGAAGGCCTCGATTCGTATGAATTCGTTGCGATAGCGGTAAAAAGTCCGCCCAAATTTTGCGATCTCAAATTCTTTTTCTATTTTTGTTTGGATAAAAAGAGGTACTGCGAAACGAAACGAAAAACACAATTAAACTAACTAACAATACTATGAAAACCAACTATGAAGTACGCTATGCTGCGCACCCCGAAGATGCGAAGCATTACGACACGGCCCGCATGCGCCGTGATTTCCTGATTGAGACGGTCTTTGCAGCCGATGAGGTCAATATGGTCTACTCGATGTACGACCGCATGGTCGTGGGTGGTGCCATGCCCGTCAACGAGGCCTTGAAATTGGAGGCTATCGACCCCTTGAAGGCCCCCTATTTCCTCACGCGTCGTGAGCTGGGTATCTTTAATGTCGGCGGCAAGGGTGTCGTGAAGCACGGCGACGAGACCTTCGAACTCGATTACAAGGAGGCGCTCTATCTGGGTGCCGGTGACAAGGAGGTGGTATTCGAGAGCGCTGACCCCGCACACCCCGCGAAGTTCTACTTCAACTCCTGCACGGCCCACACGACCTATCCCGACAAGAAGATTACGAAGGCCGATGCCATCGTGGCTCAGATGGGTTCGCTCGAAGGTTCGAACGAGCGCAACATCAACAAGATGATTGTGAACCAGGTGCTGCCGACCTGCCAGTTGCAGATGGGTATGACCGAGCTGGCTACGGGCAGCGTATGGAACACGATGCCGGCACACGTTCACTCGCGTCGCATGGAGGCTTACTTCT
>CAZTCM010000220.1:0-2106 GCA_964612285.1 uncultured Alistipes sp. | reverse complement strand
TACCGATGGCGTAGAAGAAGCGCTGCAACTCCGAGTCGAGCAGTGCACCACCACCCACGAAGAAACGCAACTCGCCACCAAAGGCTGCACGCACCTTGCTGAACAGAATCTTGTCGAAGAGTGCCACAGCGGGCTTTAAGATGAAACGCCAGCCCCTACCTTTCGTATAGGCATCCTGGTTGTAGCAGTAGGCGGTCTTCAAAGCCAACTTGAAGAGTTTCTCGGTCGTGGGACCCTTGGCGCGAATCGAGGTTTCGATGTTCTTGCGGAAATTCTTAGCCAAGGCCGGCACCGAAAGCAGGAAGTGGGGCTTCACCTCACGGATGTTGAGCGGGATGTTCTTCAACGTCTCCATCGGCGTGGCACCGACCTGCGTCGTAGCTACGGCAGCACCGCGGGCAATCATGATATAGAAGCCGGCAACGTGTGCAAAGCAGTGGTCGAGCGGCAGGATAATCAGCGTGCGCCAACCATTGGGAATAGTAATACGCGTCAACGCCTGCTCGACATTCGACGTGTAGTTGCGGTGGGTCAGCACAACACCCTTCGGGTCGGCCGTCGTACCCGACGTGTAGGTGATTGTCGCGTAGTCGTCGTTCTGGATGGCGCGACTGATGGCGAGGAACTCCTCCTTGTGTGCGGGCAACCAAGCGCGGCCTTTGGCCATCACGTCGGCAAGGGTCATTTCACCCTCCTGCTCGGGCTTAGCCTTATCGCCCAAAATAATCACACTCTTCAACAGCGGGAGACGATCGCGGATGGCGCGAATTTTGTGAATCTGCGTCGACGACACGAAGATGTGCGACACTTCGGCGTGCCACAAACGGAAATAGAGGTCGTTGGCCTCCTCCAACTTAATCGAGAGAGGTACGCTGATGCAGGCTGCATAGAGCAGACCCAGCTCCGATACAATCCAGTCGTTGCATCCCTCCGAAAGAATCGAGATACGCTCTTTCTGCGTTACTCCCATGGCGACCAAACCGGCACCGATGGCCAGCGCCTGCTCGTAGGCCTCCTTGTAGGTCGTCGGCTCAAATTTCGTGGTTTTCTTCTCCAAGAGGAAGGTGTTGTCACCATATTTGGCAACGGATTCCTCAAAGAGGTCAATCAATGTTTTCTTCATAGCGAATGATGGTATTTGTTAGTGTTTTAGTTTTAGTCCATCTTTAACACGGCGAGGAAGGCCGACTGCGGCACCTCGACATTGCCGATTTGGCGCATACGCTTCTTACCCTTCTTCTGCTTTTCGAGGAGCTTGCGCTTACGCGAAATATCACCGCCATAGCACTTTGCCGTCACATCCTTGCGTACGGCCTTCACCGTCTCACGAGCAATAATCTTCGCCCCGATGGCGGCCTGAATGGCAATATCGAACTGCTGACGCGGAATCAGCTCTTTGAGCTTCTCGCACATCTTGCGCCCAAAGTCGTAGGCGTGGTCGGCAAAGATAAGCGACGAAAGGGCATCGACCTGCTCGCCATTGAGCAGAATGTCGAGTTTCACGAGACGGCTCGGCTGGAAGCCCGTGCGGTGGTAGTCGAACGAGGCATAGCCCTTCGAGATTGACTTCAATTTATCGTAGAAGTCGAAGACAATCTCTGAAAGCGGCATATCGAAATTGACCTCGACGCGGTCCTGTGTGATGAAGGTCTGATTCTTCATCGTACCACGCTTGTCGATGCAGAGTTTGATGACGTTGCCCAAGAATTCGGCCTTCGTGATGATTTGCGCCTCGATGTAGGGTTCCTCGATTTTGGCAATCTTGGTCACCTCGGGCAATCCCGAAGGGTTGTGTACCTCCAACACATCGCCCATCGTCGTCGAGATGCGGTACGACACGTTGGGTACGGTCGTAATCACATCCATGTCGAACTCACGATAGAGACGCTCCTGGATAATCTCCATGTGCAACAATCCGAGGAATCCGCATCGGAAACCAAAACCCAACGCAAGCGACGATTCGGGCTCAAAGGTGAGCGAAGCGTCGTTCAGTTTCAACTTTTCGAGCGAGGCACGCAGATCCTCGTAGCGGTCGGCCTCGACAGGGTAGACACCGGCAAAGACCATCGGCTTGACATCTTCGAAACCGGCAATAGCCTCCTTGCA
>CAZTCM010000219.1:0-2115 GCA_964612285.1 uncultured Alistipes sp. | reverse complement strand
AAGGTCGATGTGGCCTATTCGCAGAATCCGGTGAAGATTCTGGGTGTGAGTGGCGGTGTGGCCTATGGCGCACTCGGCGCCACACACCACAGCCTGCACGACATCGCTGCCCTGCGTACTTTCCCGGGCATGAATGTCTTTCTGCCGTGTGATGCCCGCCAAACACGCAAATTGGTGCAGGCGTTGGTGAAGTTCCCCTATCCGGCCTATGTGCGTGTAGGGCGTAATGCCGTGCCCGATGTCTATGAGAATGACGACTTTGCGTTCGAGATTGGCAAGGCGACGACCCTCATGGAGGGCGATGCGCTGACCATCATCGGCTGCGGTGAGACGGTCTACCACTGCTTGAAGGCGGGGGAGATGCTGCGCGAGCAGGGTATCGCGGTGCGCGTACTCGATATGCACACGCTCAAACCGGCCGACGAGGAGGCTATTATCAAGGCGGCTCGTGAGACGGGTCGTATCCTCACGGTCGAGGAGCACAGCCGCTATGGCGGCCTGGGCGGTATTGTGACCGAGGTGGTGGCCGAGCACTGCCCCGTGCCGGTGCGTATCCTCGGTATCCCCGATGAGAATGTGGTCCACGGCAAGCCGTTGGAGATTTTCCACCACTATAAACTCGATGCCGAGGGCATTCTCGCGACGGCCCTCGAAATGCTGAAAGCCTAACCCGACAGAGCGCATGAACCGTTATATCATAGCCATTGACCAAAGCACGTCGGCCACGAAGGCCATCCTCTTCGACGAGGGTTGCCACCTCTTGGGACGTGTGAACATCGAGCATCGGCAGTACTACCCTGAGGCGGGTTGGGTCGAGCACGATGCCGAGGAGATTTACGCCAATACGGTCGAGGCGATTCGCGGCTTGATGGCCAAGGGCCTCGCCGAGGAGGATGCTTCGTTCTCGCTCGCTATCACGAACCAGCGCGAAACGGTGGTGGTGTGGAGCGTCAAGACGGGTAAACCGATTGCCAAGGCGGTTGTGTGGCAGTGCCAGCGCGGCGCGGAGATTTGCCGGCAACTGAAAGAGGCGGGTCACGAGCCCACCTTCCAGCAGAAGAGTGGCCTTTTGATCGACCCCTACTTCTCGGCCAGTGGCGTGAAGTGGTTGCTGGACCATGTCGAGGGTGCTCGCGAGGCGGCCGAGGCGGGTGAACTGCGCATGGGTACGATGGATGCCTGGCTCATCTGGAAGCTGACGGGCGGCGAAGTGCATGCAACGGACTATACGAACGCTTCGCGCACGCTGCTTTTCAACATCCACACGCTCGATTGGGACGATGAACTTTTGGACCTCTTCACGGTGCCCCGTTCGATGGTGCCCGAGGCGCGGCCGTGTGATGCCCACTATGGACGCACGACCGTCGAGGGGTTGTTCCCCGAGGGGATTGAGATTGCCGGAGTGCTGGGCGATTCGCACGGCGCTTTGGCCGGTCAGATGTGCTTCGAGGCCGGTATGGGCAAGGCGACCTACGGCACCGGTTCGTCGGTGATGGTCAATATTGGCGAACAGGCTGTGGCAGCTCCCGAGGGGTTGGTGACCTCGGTCGGCTTTGCAGCCCAAGGTAAGGTCTTCTACGCCTTCGAGGGAAACATCCACTGTACGGGTGCCACGCTGCGTTGGCTGGCGGATCAGCTGCAATTAATCGGCTCGCCGGCCGAGACCGAGGCCCTTGCCACGAGTGTCGAGAGCACGAACGGGGTCTACCTCGTACCGGCCTTTGCAGGGCTGGGAGCTCCGTGGTGGAATTCGGAGGCGAAGGCGATGATTTGCGGCATGACGCTCGGTACAACCAAGGCACATGTCGTGCGTGCTGCCTTGGAGGCGATTCCCTACCAAATCAAAGACCTGGTCGATTTGATGACCGGTCGGGCAGGGGTGGCCCTGAAAGAGTTGCGTGTGGATGGCGGCCCGACGAAAAACCGTTTCCTCATGCAGTTCCAAGCCGATATGCTCGATGCGACGATTAACCGTTCGGACATTGAGGAGGCCTCGGCGATGGGTGCCGTGGTGATGAACGGCCTGGCACGCGGGGTGTGGCACTCGCTCGACGAGGTGGCTGCCCTCCGCACGTCGGATAACCGCATCATGCCCGCGATGTCGGCCGAGCAACG
>CAZTCM010000218.1:0-2126 GCA_964612285.1 uncultured Alistipes sp. | reverse complement strand
TATTTCGCACCGGCAATCAGCGCACCCATATCGAGCGAATAAATCGACTTCGTGCGGAGGTTTTCTGGAACATCGCCGTCGATGATGCGGCGGGCGATTCCCTCGGCAATAGCGGTCTTACCGACACCCGCCTCACCGACCAAAATCGGATTATTCTTCGTGCGGCGCGAGAGTATCTGCAACACGCGGCGAATCTCCTCATCACGGCCAATCACGGGGTCGAGTTTACCTTGTCGCGCCTGCTCATTGAGGTTGATGGCGTATTTTCCGAGCGCATCGAACTCCTGCGAGGCGGTGGGTGAATCGACCTTTGCACCACGGCGGAAGGTGCGAATCGCCTCCACAAGCTCCTTCTCGCTCGCCCCCGCCCGTTTGAGCACCTCGGCCGCCGACGAACGCTCGGCCACCAAGCCGAGCAGCAGGTGCTCGACCGAGGCATACTTGTCGCCAAAGGATTTCGTGAAATCGATTGCACGCTGAATGAGTCGCGAAAGATCTGACGAGAAGTAGGGTTCACCGCTACCCTCGACGCGCGGCATCGTCTGCAAGGTGCGCTCCACCTCCTCGCGCACCCCTTTCAGATTGACACCGACACGCCCCAACAGAAACGCCCCGAGTGAATCGTCGTCGCGCGTCAGCACGCGCAGCAGGTGCATCGGCTCGACCGCCTGCTGACCTTGTTCGTGTGCCACGGCAAAGGCGGCTTGCAATGCCTCCTGTGCCTTGATGGTAAGTGTGTTGATGTTCATAGTTTCGTCTGTTTGTGGTTTGCTGTACTCAATCTCTCCCTCCGCAAATCGTTTGCCAAGCCCCCGTCGGACGACACCTTGGCATTTTTTGACACATTTCGTCACGTCAACTGTGCCAAAAAACGCCAAAGTGACCGATTTTTTCACTACCTTTGGCACAAAGAACCTGACAACGATGAAAGACTTTGTATTTTGTACCCCCACCGAGGTGGTTTTCGGACAACAGGCCGAAGCAAAAATCGCATCACGCATCCAAAAACAGGGCGGCACGAAGTTGTTGCTGCACTATGGAGGTCAAAGCGCCGAACGCTCGGGACTGCTGCCGGCTATCCGCACGCAGCTCACCGATGCCGGTATCGACTTTGTCGAATTGGGCGGTGTGGTACCCAACCCACGCCTTTCACTCGTGCGTGAGGGAATTGCGCTGTGTCGCCGCGAGGGGGTCGATTTCATCCTTGCCGTAGGCGGTGGCAGCGTCATCGACTCGGCCAAGGCAATCGCCTTCGGCACGCTGTACGAAGGTGATGTGTGGGAACTCTTCGAGGGGAAAGGACGGGTGAAAGCCTGCCTGCCCATCGGTACGGTACTGACTATTCCGGCTGCCGGCAGCGAGATGTCGAACGGCTGTGTCATCACAAACGAGGAGGGGTGGCTCAAACGCGGCTACTCGACCGAATTGTCGCGTTGCCGCTTTGCCATTATGAACCCCGAACGAACCTTCACGCTACCGCCTTATCAGACTGCATGTGGCGTGACGGACATCATGATGCACACCATGGAGCGTTACTTCTCGCTCGAAGACAACATGGCGGTCACCGATGCCATTGCCGAGGCGATTCTGCGCACGGTGATGGATGCTGCACCCGTCGTCATGAAGAACCCGACCGACTATCGCTGGCGTGCCCAGATTATGTGGGCCGGCTCGCTGGCGCACAACGACCTGACGGGGTGTGGCACCGTGGGTGACTGGGCCACACACCACCTCGAACACGAACTCAGCGCCCTCTACGACGTGGCACATGGTGCCGGATTGGCCGCCTTGTGGGGCAGTTGGGCACGCTATGTGATGGATGCCCGCGTGTCGCGCTTTGTGCGGTTTGCCGTCAATGTGATGGGGGTTGAAAACGACTATACCGACCCCGAGGCCACTGCGTTGAAAGGCATCGAACGCATGGAGGCTTTCTATCGCTCGATTGGCATGCCGACCTCGATTCCCGAGCTGATCGGACGCCCCGCCACCGAGGAGGAGATTCTGCTTCTGGCCGACAAATGCTGTCGCCAGGACACCCACACCGAGGGAAATTTCAAGGTGCTGTATCGCAAAGAGATGGAGGATATCTATCGGTTGGCCAATCGATAGGATGAGAACCGTCGGGG
>CAZTCM010000217.1:0-2140 GCA_964612285.1 uncultured Alistipes sp. | reverse complement strand
ACATCTTCTCGACGGCGCGTGGCAAGCGCCCGAAGGTGGCCAAGACGGATGCCCCCGTGGCGCTGCCCGAGTCGCTGCTGCGCACCTCCGAGTACCTCACCGAGCCCATCTTCAACCGCTATCGTTCGGAGAGCGGGCTGATGCGCTACATCAAGCAGCTCGAACACCGCGACATCTCGCTGGCCGACTCGATGATTTCGCTCGGCTCGTGTACGATGAAACTTAATGCTGCCGTGCTGATGCAGCCGCTTTCACTGGCCGGCTTCCAAAACATGCACCCCTTTGCTCCGGCCGACCAGGCGGAGGGTTATCGCGAAATGATTGCCGAATTGGAGCAGGATTTGGCGACGATTACCGGCTTTGCAGCCTGCTCGTTGCAGCCCAATTCGGGTGCTGCGGCCGAGTATACCGGTCTGATGGTGATTCGCGCCTACCACCAAAGCCGCGGCCAGGGCTACCGCAACATCGTTCTGATTCCCGCCTCGGCACACGGCACCAACCCCGCTTCGGCAGCGATGGCCGGCATGAAAATCGTCACGGTGGCCTGCGATGCGAAGGGTAATATCGACGTCGAGGATTTGAAGGCAAAGGTCGAGGCCAATGCCACGGAGCTCTGCGGCCTGATGGTGACCTATCCCTCGACCCACGGAGTCTTCGAGAGCCGCATCCGCGAGATTGTCGACGCGGTACACGATGCCGGCGGTCTGGTCTACATGGACGGCGCCAACATGAACGCGCAGGTGGGACTGACCAACCCGGGCTACATCGGGGCCGATGTCTGCCACCTCAATCTGCACAAGACCTTTGCCATGCCGCATGGCGGCGGCGGTCCGGGCGTAGGGCCGATTTGCGTGGCCGAGCCGCTCAAACGCTTCCTGCCGTCGCATCCGCTCGTATCGACCGGTGGCGAGGAGGGTATCACGGCCGTCAGCTCGGCACCTTGGGGTTCGGCACTGCTGCTGCCCATCACCTACGGCTACATCAAACTGCTGGGTGAGGAGGGATTGCGTCGTGCCACCGAGATGGCCATCGTCAATGCCAACTACATGTCCTCGGCCTTGAAGGAGGAGTTCCGCACCTTCTATGCCGGCGAGACGGGGCGCGTGGGCCACGAGATGATTCTCGACCTGACGCACTTCAAACACGACTACGACATCGACTGCGGCGATATTGCCCACCGTCTGATGGACTACGGTTTCCACGCCCCGACCCTCTCGTTCCCCGTGCATGAGACGCTGATGGTCGAGCCTACCGAGTCGGAGCCGAAGGAGGAGATGGATCGCTTCATCGAGGCGTTGATTCGCATCAAGCGCGAGTGTGAGGCCGCTGCGGCAACGGGCGACGCGGACAACGTGGTGAAGATGGCGCCCCATACGGCCGTCGAATTGGCAGGCGAGTGGTTGCATCCCTACACCCGCGAGGAGGCTGCTTTCCCGCTCGAATGGGTCAAGCAGGCGAAGTTCTTCCCCTATGTGACGAAGATTGACAATGGTTTTGGTGACCGTAATCTCTGCTGTGTAAACGAGCAATAGCAGACTCCCTTGGGAGAATATGAGGAAATCTGCCTGACGACTTCGTCGGGCAGGTTTCTTTTGCTTGCGGGCAGCGTGAAAAAAAGTCGCAGAGGCGAATACGAAATTTATTTTGCAAATCGTTTCTTTTTGTGTAACTTTGCGCGATAATGCGCCGTAAACGATTTCTAAACAGATGAAGCGAATAATTTTACATGTGCTCATGGGGGTGGCCCTGATGGTTTCGCTGTGCCATTGCGCCGGTGTCAATGCCCTGCTCAAAAGCGGCCAGCCCGAGCAAATCTATGCCAAGGCGCTGGAATTCTACGAGCGTGGCAAGTGGTCGCGTGCCTCGACCCTCTTCGAGGGCGTGCAGCACTACTATGTCGGCACCTCGCGCGAGGATACCATCTCCTTCTATAATGCTCGGTGCAAGTTCAAGAACCACGACTTCGATACCGCCTCGATGATGCTCGACGAGTTCCGTCGTCGCTTCGGTCGCAGCGCCTTCATCGAGGATGCCGAGGGAATGTATGCACTCTGCTTCTACCAGATGTCGCCCGGCCCCACCCGCGACCAAACCACCACGAGCAAGGCCATCATCGCCATCAACGAGTTTATCTCGCGCT
>CAZTCM010000216.1:0-2141 GCA_964612285.1 uncultured Alistipes sp. | reverse complement strand
CAATGTAATGCAGGCGCATATCGCAAGGATGACGGCCGTTGTCAGGTAGAGCATAAATTACTCGTTTTCGCGTGCAACAATTTTACGATAGATGCAGGTCTGATTCTTACAAATCTGGCAGCCATAGGCGCGTCGATGCACCCGCTCGCCGATGCCGATAATGCCGCTCACCGACTTAATCGGGTGCATCAGGCACGAGGCACTCAGCGTAATGCCCGTGGAATTTTCGCCCACAAAATCGAACAGAGCCCGCTGGTCGACGAGCGGCCAGTTGCAGTAGCCCGGGCTGTAACGATTCGTGATTTTCAGTCCTCGGTCCGCCTGCTCCTCGGCCAGTGCGGCATGGATGCGGTCCATGGCACGTTCGACGGTCATCGAGCCGATGGAGTCGATGATGTAGGACTCCAACAACTCACCCTGTTCGTTCAGCGCATGTGCCTCCTCGGAGAAGAGCGCACCGGCCGTGCAGAGAAAGAGCGCCGCTTCGCTTGCCGGTTTCAGGTAGCCGCACACTTGACTGCCGCAGCCAAAGCGCACCCCATCGACCACGATTTCGCCCTGCGCGACATCGAGCGTTTCGACGCGACCCACCACATAGCCACCCACCGCCTCCAAATCGGCATCGGCCAATTCGGAGAGCCGCCGCTGTATGTAGTGATAAGCAGGATGCTCGGTATCCTCCTCCATGTGAAGATACCGAGCAAGCTCATCGAGCGCGGGAAGCACCTCGCGCAAAGGGAATCGATAGGTACGAAAACGCTGCTCCACCCTATTGCTTGTTGTAGGCCTCGACCGCCTCGAAGAAGGCCGTCAGATTCGCCTCGGGAACAGCGGGCGGCAGGTCACAACCCGACGAAATGACAAAATTGCGGGCACCGCGCGTCTTCTCCAACAGGTCGTTCGTCGCAGCCGTCACCTGCTCGGGCGCAGCCTGCTTGAAGATACCCACCGGATCGAGGTTGCCCATCACCAAAATGTGCTCGGGCACCTCGGTCAAGGCCTGCGGAATATCCACCAGGTTGCCGAAGTGCATCGCAGCAGCTCCCGTCTCGACCATGGCACCCGTACACTGGCCCGAATTGCCGCAGTTGTGAAGGATGACCGTAAAGTCGTCATCCTGCACCGCCTCGACAATCTGCTTCACATAGGGCGTGGCGTACATCTGATGGTCCTCGTTTGACAACAGACCGGCAGCCGGCTCGGCCATTACGACGCCTGCAACGCCCGTTGCTTTGAGCGCCTTGCAGTAGTCGATGAGGAAGGCCGTACACTTTTCAAGCAACATCGTAATCACATCAGGCTCGATGTAGATGGCCATCATAATCTCGCTCATGTCGTACAGACGACCGGCCAGCGAAAAGGGACCAATACAGCCGGCCAGCACCGGACGGTCGGTGATATGCTCCGCAGCCAAACGGTTGGCTTTCAGGTATTCGGGAACACGCCCTGCGTCGAGCGACGGCACCTGCAACGCCTCGACCGAAGCGGCATCCGACACCAGGCGCGACGTCACGGTCGGAATCTCCTCCTCGGGAATCAGAATCTCGGCCCCAAAGGCCTCGGCCTCAACCGTAAGGTCCATAATCACGGTGCAGGCCGCCGAGGGATAACGCTCGGCCAGCGCCTTGATGGCAGCGAAGTGTACCTCGCCGTCGGTCACTGCCTCGCGCACCGTTTTACCAATGTACTCGATACCCGGGTGGGTCATAATCGGAAGGGCGATGCGTTTTTCGGAAGCAAGCACCTCCTCAATCCATTTTTTCATCGTGTGTGTGTAGTTGTTAAGCGTTCAGGAAACTCTCCAAAATCTTGATGTCGTCCTGCGGGTCGGCAGCATAACCATCGGCCCCGATTTCGGCAGCAAACTCGGCCGATACGGGAGCTCCGCCGACGATAAACTTCACATCGGGATGCTTCTCGTGCACTTGGTCGATGATGGTCTTCATGTTGGCCATCGTCGTCGTCAGCAGGGCCGACAGGCCGACATAGGCACCCGGATGCTCGTCGAGGGCGGCAATAAATTTCTCGGCCGATACATCGACGCCGAGGTCGATGACCTCCCAACCGGCACCCTCGACCATCATGCAGACGAGGTTTTTGCCGATGTCGTGCAGGTCGCCTGCGACTGTGCCGATGCAGAC
>CAZTCM010000215.1:0-2202 GCA_964612285.1 uncultured Alistipes sp. | reverse complement strand
ACTCCAATAGGGGGCGCAGCTGTTCGCGCAGCCCCTGCTTCTTCGAGCGCAGGATGGAGAATACCGACGCCGAGTCGGTCGAGGACATCGTCGCAGCCAACAGCAGCGATGCGGGGAAGGTGAGCTCAAAGCCGAGCCACGGGGCCACCAACCAGACGAAGAAGGCAAGAATGAGGGCCGTGAGCAACACGCCGACGGTCGCCAACACGACACCCGGGGCGATGATGGGGCGTATCTCCTTGAACTGGGTATCCATACCGCCCGAGAAGAGGATGATGCAGAGGGCCACCATGCCGACAAACTGAGTCAGTTCGGGCGAGTTGAACGAGATGAAGTTCCACCCGAACAACATACCCACGCCGAGGAACAGCAATAGGGCGGGTGCCCCAAATTTATAGGCCACCTTACCGGCCATCACGGCCACAAAGAGCAACATCGCTCCTACCAGGACAATATTTTCACCACTCATTTTTGCTTGATTAATCGTTTTTGCAAAGATAGGGCCTTTGCCGTTAAAAAGAAAATCCGCTGCTTGAAAAAAACATTTTTTAAGAGGGGTTGACCTGCCTTGCGGCGGGAACCCCTCTCTTGCCTGCATACGGTTGTGTATCGTCGTTGCTGCTTAGGCCTGCTCCACGATTTTCACCTCCGTGATGGGCTTGTACTCGAAGCCGGCATACTCATAGGCCTGCATGGCCACCACCTTGCGGTCGGCCGAGTGGTAGATAGCCACGCCGATGCCCGACACCTGCCCCTCGGGGGCCGCCAGCAATCGAGCCAAGGAGCCCTCCTCGATGTTGCGCTGCACCTCGATGCGACGCTCCAAGGGGAAGTAGCGTTCGACATAGTGGAGTTTCTCGCCCGTACTCTTCAAGGCGGGACACCCCTGCTTGTCGGTCAGACGCGTGCAGAGCATCAGCAACCCGATGAGCAGCGTGCCGCCGGCCAGCAGAATCAGCGACGAGGAGAGGTTGTTCGAGAGTGTATCGAGGGTCATGTAGTAGCCGACGACGAGAGCTACACCTACGGCCGACACCGTGAGGGCAGCCACGCAACTTTTATTGCGGCGCACGACAGCACCGCTCGGCAAGGCGTACAACGCCTCGCAAAGAAGATTTTTATCCATGATTGTTTCGGATTTTTTTGAATTATTTAGCGTTTTTGTTGTGTTGTGTGTGTGAAAGGTTTTTGGTGAACTCTTTCACGCGCTAAATAATCCACCGGCAGAGCCGATTGAGCACCGTGCGTGCCCGATGGTCTCCGACGGTCTGCGGACCGAGGTGTCCTCCGAAATAGGGTTGAAACAGCCGTTGTTGCACGAGGAGAGCGACCATGCCGGCCTCGTGAAGGCGTGTGTGGTGCTTGCTCGTGGTGCGCAGCGAGAACGAGCCCGAATTTGCCGGCGACTCAAACGAGGCGGGCAGGTTCAGATGGGCATGCTTTCGCACGAGAGCCCGCTCCTGCACCCCCGTATCGGCGAGTTGGGCACAGCGTTCGCTCTCCGACGCCGTTTCGAGAGGGGTATTCCCTCCCACACAGCACCATAGCAGGAGCCACAACAGGGCGATATTTCGCACTTCGCGCATCATACTTACAAAGGTAATACCTTTTTTTCGAAAAACAAAACGGCTTTGAGTGGTTAGTGATTAGTGATTAGTGCAATGCCGTACCCCTCCATAACTCCCATTCCTCCCATCTTTCCCATCTCTCCCACAATTCCCCAAAAAGAAAAGCCCTCCCTTTTGCGGGAAGGCTTTCACTAACGCCCTGCAAAGGCACGAATTACTTGCCCATGTAGCCTTGGGAGTAATAGTCAGTAAGCCCTCTTTACAGAAAGGGGGGGGTGGGGGATAGGTAACACACGGTGGTTTACCACCACTCTATTAAGGGCTAAAAAAAAGCCCTCTCGTCTTAGAGAAGGCTTTCACTATTGCAATACAAAGGAAAGATTATTTCCCCATGTAGCCTTTAATATAGTGGTGGTGCGAGCCCCAGCGCTCGAAGGCTGCTTTGTCGAGCTCCTCGCGTGCATCGGGGTGTGCAATCGAGATAAGCAGACGCGCACGCTCCTGCATCGACTTGCCATAGAGGTCTACGGCACCGAACTCGGTGACGAACCAGTGGATGTGGTTACGGGTCGTCACGACGCCGGCGCCATCGAGCAGTGTCGGGCAGATTTTCGACACACCCTTGTTCGTAATC
>CAZTCM010000214.1:0-2206 GCA_964612285.1 uncultured Alistipes sp. | reverse complement strand
AGCGTGAGGTAGAAATTCGTGTAGTCGTTATTCGTGAAGGCGTTGTCTTCGCCCGAGGCCATCTGTACGGGAAGGTCGTAGACGGGTACGTTGTGCGTGCCGCGGAACATCAGGTGCTCGAACAGATGGGCAAAACCGGTGCGTTCGGGCGACTCGTTGCGAGCCCCGACACGATAGAGCAGGTTGACGGCCGCCAATTTTGAGAGACGGTCGCGATTGACCACCACCGTGAGGCCGTTTGAGAGGGTGCGTCGTTGATAAGTAATCATAATCGGGGACAAAAATAGTTCAAAAAATGAAAAAAATCCCTATCTTTGAGAATCTATCCAAAACTTATGCAAGAATGAGAAGGCTCCCAATCCTCTATGCGGTTGTTGCACTGCTCCTTGTAGCCTGTTCGCGGCCTTCAATGGTCGAAGGACCCTTTACGGCCGATTGGTCGTCGCTGGAAAAGCACGAAGCGGTGCCTCGATGGATGCAGGATGCCAAATTTGGCATCTATGTCCATTGGGGTGTCTATTCTGTGCCCGCTTACGGCAACGAGCAATATTACTATTACATGCACCGTGACTCTACGTCGGAGGATTTCCTGATGGGTGGTCATCGTCGCCATGAAGCGATGTGGGGGCCGCTCGAAGAGTTTGGCTACCACGATTTTATACCGATGTTCAAGGCCGAGCGTTTTGACCCTGAAGCGTGGGCTGCGCTCTTCAAAGAGAGTGGTGCGCAGTTCGCCGGTATGGTGGCCGAGCACCACGACGGATTTTCGATGTGGGATTCGCAGTATACCCCTTTCTGTGCTGCAAAGATGGGCCCGAAACGCGACTTGGTGGGGGATTTGGGGGCTGCCATCAAGGCGCGAGGTATGAAGTTCTTCCTCTCGTTGCACCACGAGAATAACTATACCTATGTGAAAGTAAAGCCCCATTGGGCGGCCAATAACCCCAAATATCGTCAACTCTATGGCTGCCTGATGGAGCATGACGAGTGGCTCGAGATGTGGCTCGATAAGGGGCGCGAGGTGGTGTCGAAATATAGCCCCGATATCGTCTATTTCGATGCATGGATGGATCAAATCCCCGATTCGCTCAAACGTGAATTTTTGGCTCACTACTTCAATCATGCCGACCGCAAGGGTCAGGAGGTGGTTGTAACCTACAAATACGAAGAGTTGCCCCGTACGGTCTGCATGCTCGACCATGAAATGTTTGCCCCGACGGAGATTGATCCTGAACCGTGGCTCTCCGATTTGACCATTAGCGACGGCTACCACCGCTCGTGGGGCTATGTGAAGGGGATGAAACTCCTCTCTGACAAAGCGGTGATTCAGCATCTGGTACGCGTGGTGGCGAACAACGGTCGCTTGCTGCTGAACCTCTCGCCGATGGCCGATGGCACGATTCCGCAGGCGCAGCAGGATGTGGTGCAGAATGTGGGTGTATGGCTCTGGTCCTACGGCGAAGCCATCTATGGTACACGTCCGTATGTGGTTTCGGGTGAGCAGGCGGGTGGATGCCAGGTCCACTATACGCAGAAAGAGGATGCACTCTATGTCATCTTCCTCGATTGGCCCGGGCAGGGCACTACGCTCGATTTGAAGGCGGTGACGGCCAAGCAGCTGTCAGGCCGCACCGTTCGGAAGGCGACGTTGTTGTCGGTGAAGAAGAATTACGATTGCCCCTTCGAACAGTTGGAGGGGGCGTTGCGCCTGACCATCCCGCACAATGGGCGTTATCCGTCCGATGCAGCGCAGGTGGTGCGCTTAGACCTTGATTAACCCCAAGCTGGCGCTGTGATTTTTTTCACAGCAAAAAATGATGCAAAATCCTGAAAAAATGGCGAAAATTACAAGAAAAAAGGGCGGTTTGGGGTTGCTTTTTTGATGGAGGTTTGTTAACTTTGTATCGCTGAACTTTGGATTTTCTTGTCCGGAAAAGACAAATTGTACAAAACACACAAATAGTTCCTAAAATTTTTTAACAAAATGGCAGAAAAGAAATTTATCACTTGCGATGGTAACTACGCTGCGGCACATGTGGCTTACATGTTCTCGGAGGTAGCCGCCATCTATCCCATCACGCCCTCGTCGACGATGGCCGAGTATGTGGATGAGTGGGCCGCTCAGGGTCGTAAAAACATCTTTGGTGAGACCGTGAAGGTCGTTGAGATGCAATCGGAAGCCGGTGCAGCCGGTGCCGTACACGGT
>CAZTCM010000213.1:0-2250 GCA_964612285.1 uncultured Alistipes sp. | reverse complement strand
GCTGACGCTCGTTGCGCTGCGGGCAGTCGAGCGGCATCCCCTTGTAATTCGACGAAAGGCCCCACCACGCATTGCGATAGACGCCATTGAGTACCTCGTTCGAGGTGTGGAACGAGCCGATGGTCGCCATGTCATCGAAGATGACCTCCGCCTCGAAGTCCTCGGCCGTGGGGTTCTTCATGCCGGTCACCTCGATGTAGCGGAACCCGTGGTAAGAGAAACGGGCACTCCACGTTTCACCCTGCTCGCGGCCGTTGGCGATGTAGAGGTCGCGCGAACGAGCATCGCGCAGGTTGGCGACATAGAGCGAATCACCACCGGCCGTCAGCCGCTCGGCATAACGCATCCGGATCGTGTCGCCCTGCTCCGTGTCGCGCACACGCATCTTGACCCAGCCGGCCATATTCTGCCCAAAGTCGATGATGGTGCGTCCCTCGTAGTGGGTGACCGACTTGACGGGCAGCCGTTTCATGATTTTCATGTTGGGGGCCGTATTGCCGCGCAGGGTGCCATAGGGAATCTCGGTGCGTTGCGCTTTGAGCCACTGCGAGTCGTCGTAACCCACGCGTGTCCAATCGCCCAACTCACGATTCGCATCGTAGATTTCGCCGTCGTACTCGTTGTTGCTGCGAATCGGGCCTTCGGCCGTCAGACGCCACGAAGGGTCGCTGGCGATACGTTGGCGCGAGCCGTCTTCGTACTCGACAATCAGATTCAGACGCATCTTCGGATAGCCGAAGTTGGGAATTTTGTAGGGCTTGTAGTTTTGGCGCATCGTGTAGTAGCGGCCATTGCCCAGCACCACGCCCAGCGCATTCTCACCCTGTTGCAGGGCTTCGGTGACGTCGAACGAGTTGTAGAGCACCGTGCGTCGATAGTCGGTCGGGGCGGGGGCCAGCACCTGGTCGCCAATCTGCTCGCCATTGATGAATAGCTCGTACATGCCGAGCCCCGAGATGTGGAGCGTAGCACGTTTTACGGCTTGTTGTTCGAGGGCAAACTCGGTGCGGATGTAACGGGCCGAGAGTTCGCTGTGGGTCGTCTCTTTGTCCCATGCGAAGGGGGCGTCCCAGCCAATCCAGCGGCCGCCCCAATGTGTCTCGCCCAGGAGTCCCATGCCCCACTCGGCCACCTCGCTCCATGCCGATTCGCCCTTCGTGGTCGAGACCTTCACCTGCCAATAGCAGCGTTGGTTGCTCGTGAGCTGTTTGCCTGCATAGGGGACCCAAATCGAGCGGTCGGAGCGCACCTCGCCCGAATCCCACAGGTCGGCCTTGCCGGCCGCCAGCAGTGCAGGGTCGGTGGCCACGCGGATGTGGTAGGCCGTCTGCATCACATCGCGCTCGTCGGCAGTGATAATCCAGCTCAAACGCGGTGCAGCCCGCTCGACGGAGAGCGGACGTGTGGTCTGTTCGGTTTCAAGCCCGCCCACGCGCACCGCCGCCTGCATCAGCAGCGGTGTTGCGAGGGCTGCAATAAGCCATAAAAGTCGTTTCATAGGAGGGGTTAAATGGTTGTTTCCTCGTTGCCGATGTATTGCTTCTCGGCATCGAAGGCAATCAATACGCGGTCGTTGGTCGGGCCCTCATCGCCGGCACCCTGGAAGGTGTGAACACCACTCTCCACCTCACCGGCATAGGTGAGCGTGCCATCAACGGGAGACATCCACCAAATATTTTTCTTCTCGCCCGAGATTTTCGTCAGGTCGATCTGTATCGGACGGTTCGTGTAGGTGTAGACCAGCAGGTAGTCCTCGCCGTGCGTTGCGATGGCGCGGTCGTAGCGGAACCCGTTCTCGCCAACGATGACCGACTGGTCGCCTACGCGCTCAAAGAAGGGGAAGCGCAGGATGAGCTTTTTGAGGTACTGCATCTGCGAGAAGCCCGGGTCTTGCAGACCCTCTTTCCACGATTTGAGAGCACCATAGCCGCCCACCTTGCCGTTGCCCTCGTGCATCTGCATAATCGAGTTGTGGCCGTAGGTGTGACCAAAGGCACCGGCGAAAACAGACCAATAGGCGTAGCGACGTACGTCGTGCGACTTCCACCACGGCTCTGCGGGGTCGTGCAGCCCCTGCGGAATCTCCTCGTACGAAGGCTCGCCATCAAGAATCGGCTTCTGCGGTGCGAGGGCCAGACCCTCCTTGACATAGAGCCAGTTATCCTCGGCTACCGATGCCTGCACCGTGTCGTCGCCCACGCCGCGCGCCTACTCGTAGCGGCGGTGACCCTACTGGAACCTGTTGAACTC
>CAZTCM010000212.1:0-2254 GCA_964612285.1 uncultured Alistipes sp. | reverse complement strand
GCCGAGATGGCAAAGGCCATGTAGTTGGCATAGGCCGGCTCGGGCACGATGATTTCGTCGCCCGGATTCAGGCACGACATGAAGGCGAACAACACCGCCTCGGAGCCTCCCGTCGTGACGATGATGTCGTCGGGCGTGAGTTTGATTTGGTACTGCTCGTAGTAATCGACCAACTTGCGGCGTAACGAGAGGTAGCCGTCGCTGGGGCTGTATTCGAGCACCTTGCGGTCGACCTTGCGCAACGCCTCCAACCCCACCTCGGGGGTCGGCAGGTCGGGCTGGCCAATGTTCAGGTGGTAGATTTTGGTACCACGCGCCTTGGCAGCCTGTGCCAGCGGCCAAAGTTTGCGAATCGGAGAGGCCGGCATCAGCTCGGCGCGTTCGGAGATAATCGGCATAATGGTCTGTTCTATCTTAATCCAACTCGACCAGCGAGTGGAATTTCACACTGCGGTGTGCCGGAATCGGTACGGGTGCCCCCGTGCGCGGATTGCGCCCCACACGTTCGGCCTGATGGTGTACGGCAAAACTCCCCAAACCGGAAAGCGTGATGCGGTCCTCCTCTTGCAAAGCGTGGTTTATCACGCGTATCAGGGCGTCAATGGTCTTGCGCACCTCGACTTTCGATTGGTTCGCATCGAGGGCTATCGCCTCGACGAGTTGGGCTTTGTTCATTGGGTTAGGTCGATTTGGTTCCGGCTAATAGACAAAGGTATCTATTTTTCGGCGAAAAACAAAAAAACGGTCTCCTTTTCGGATACTCTTTTCCGGGTGCGTTTGAATGACAAGGCCGGCTCAGCCGGCTTCCATGTCCCTTTGACGCAAAAAAACGAGGCCGGCTCAGCCGGCTTTCGTGTCCCTTTGACGCAAAAAAAAACGAGTATCCTACCTGGATACTCGTTTTTGTGAGCGTTCGAATGACGAGAGAATTTCAAGGCTTGCGATGGGGCGAAAAGCGGAGCATACTCAACGTATGTAAGCATTTTCGCACTGAGCGAAACACAGAAATTACCCGTCAGGCGGACGCGACGACTACATTTTTTTGCCCACGTTGGTCTTCTTCGCCACCTTCGGAGCAGCCGTCTTGGCAGCAGCCTTCGGAGCAGCAGCCTTCTTAGCGGGCTTCTTCTCGCCCTCTACGACCGTGGCATCCTCGACAGCATCCGTCGTCTTCTTGCGCGAACGACGCGTCTTGGGCTTCGCCTCGGCAGCAGCCTGCGGCAGTACACCCAGCGTGTAGGCCTCGTTGAAGTCAACGAACTCGATGATACACATCTCGGCAGCATCACCCAGACGGAAGCCCGTCTTCAAGATGCGCGTGTAACCGCCGTTACGCTCGGCAATCTTCGGAGCAATCGTACGGAACAACTCCGTAACAGCCTCCTTCTGTTTCAGATACGAGAAGACTACACGACGCGAGTGCGTGCTATCCTCCTTCGACTTGGTCACCAGCGGCTCTACGAACTGACGAAGGGCCTTGGCCTTGGCAACCGTGGTCTCGATGCGCTTGTGCAGAATCAGCGACGAAGCCATGTTCGACATCAGCGCCTTGCGGTGGCCTGCCTGACGACCGAGGTGGTTGAAATTCTTGTTATGTCTCATAATGCGTTAATCTTTGTCCAATTTGTAGATAGATACGTCCATTCCGAATTTGAGATTCAGCGAGGCGAGCAACTCGTCCAGCTCCGTCAGCGACTTCTTACCAAAGTTGCGGAACTTCAACAGGTCGTTGCGATTCAGCTTCACCAGGTCACCCAGCGTATCTACGTCGGCTGCCTTCAAGCAGTTCAACGCGCGAACGCTCAAATCCTGGTCCGAAAGCTTCGTCTTCAACAGCTGGCGCATGTGCAGTACATCCTCGTCGAACTCCTCGGCACCATTCTTATCCTCCATGTTGTTCACCGTGATCTTCTCGTCGGAGAAGAGCATGAAGTGCTGGATGAGAATCTTGGCAGCCTCTTTCAGAGCATCCTTCGGGTGAATCGAACCGTCGGTAGTAATTTCCAAATTCAGTTTCTCGTAGTCCGTGCGCTGCTCGACACGATAGTCCTCAATCGAGTACTTCACGTTCTTGATGGGCGTGAAAATCGAGTCGATGGGCAGCGTACCAAACTCGCAGTCGGCCGGCATGTTCTCCTCGGCGGGAACATAACCACGGCCCTTGCCGATCGTCAGCGTAATCTGCATCTTGGTCCCGGGGGCCAGGTGGCAAATCACCAAATCGGGGTTCAGTACTTTGAAGAACGAGAGGTAA
>CAZTCM010000211.1:0-2255 GCA_964612285.1 uncultured Alistipes sp. | reverse complement strand
CGTGCCACACGCGCAGCATCGAGATTGAGTTTGCAGGTGCGCAACGGAATCACCTCGCGGATGAACTCCAACACGCTGCGTTGCATCGAAATCGAACTGTAAGGGCCATAGTATTGCGAGCCGTCGCGCAGCAGCCGTCGCGTCGATTCGACCCGCGGGAAGGGCTCACGACGCACAACAATCCAGGGGTAACTTTTGTCATCTTTGAGCAGGATGTTGTAACGCGGTTGCAGGCTCTTGATGAGCGAGTTCTCCAACAGCAGCGCATCCTGTTCCGAATCGACCACGATGTGGCGAATCTCGACAATCTGCTTGACGAGCACCCGCACCTTGGGTGAGTGCTCCTTGCTCTCGACAAAATAGGAGGCAACGCGCTTGCGCAGCGATTTGGCCTTGCCGACATAGATAATACGCCCCGTGCGGTCTACAAATTGGTAGACTCCGGGTGAAAGTGGCAAGAGGGCCACCTGCTCTTTCAGGGCGTTTCGGTCGGTACTCACAAGGCAAAAGTAAACTTCAAAAGTTAGAATTCAAAATGCAAAATTGAAAATGGGAGTTACAAAAACAACTATTCAAATTGCGGGCAGGCCGAAACCACCTCGTTCAGGGGTTGGTCGTGGGGCTCGGTGGGGAGCGTGTCGAGCAGTTGGTGGGGGTAGCAGACTCCGATGGTGTAGGCGTGCAGGGTCTTTTGTGCGAGGTAGCGGTCGTAGTAACCGCGACCACGGCCCAAGCGTCGGCCGTCGGCCGTGAAGGCGATGCCCGGAACCACCATCAGGTCAATCTCCTGTGGGGCACAGCGGGTCGCTTCGGCCGTCGGCTCCTCGATGCCGAAGGCCCCGCGGCACTGCGTCGCGGGCGACCAATCGTAGAACTGCATCACCTCGCCCTCGACGCGCGGCACCACGATGCGAAGGCCCTGTGCGTGCCAGCGTGCCAGCACCTCAGCCGTCGCCGGTTCGTCGTCAAGGGCGCAATAGAGGGCGACACAGCGAGCCTGACAGAACGGCTCGCTTTGCTCGATTTGGCGAAAGAGCTGCTCCGAGAGCGCAAGGCGCTGTTGGGGCGCGAGTGCCCGATTGTGTGCCCGCATCCTGCATCGAATCGCCGTTTTGTCCATTTTTGCTCCCCTGTTTTTGTAAGAAAAAGCCGATGAGAGGCTTGTTATTCCGCAAACAATAACTATCTTTGTAGGCGGAAAAGTAAAATCATTCACAAAAATAACAAAATTTAATTTACCATGAACTGTTTTCTTTGTAATTCTTCACTGGGCAAGAAATTGGTGATGAGTATCTCGGGAGCCTTCCTCGTGCTCTTCATCCTCTTCCACATGTCCATGAATGTTGTGGCGATTCTCTCGCCCGAGGCCTACAACATGATTTGTGCATTCCTGGGTGCCAATTGGTATGCGCTGGCCGGTACCGCCGTGTTGGCATTGGGTGTGCTGGTACACTTTGCCTATGCACTTATCCTGACGCTGAACAACTACCGCGCACGCGGCAAGCAGCGCTATGCCGTGACGGCCAAAGAGCCCGGCGTGTCGTGGGCTTCGAAGAATATGCTCGTGTTGGGCGTCATCGTACTGCTCGGTCTGCTGCTGCACCTCTCGCACTTCTGGGCCAAGATGCAGCTCGTCGAGATTTTGGGTGGTCACGAGTCGATGGTCGGTGGCAAGATGGTTGCCGCTACGGATGGTGCCGAGCTGATTCGCTACACCTTCGCGCAGTGGTACAACGTGGTGCTCTACCTCGTGTGGTTCGCTGCCCTCTGGTTCCACCTCACGCACGGCGTGTGGTCGATGTTCCAAACCGCAGGTTTTGCCAACGATACCTGGTATCCCCGCTTGAAGTGTCTGGCCAACCTCGTGGCTACGCTCGTATTCCTGGGCTTCGCCGCTGTGGTGGTCTTCTTCTTCGTACAGGCTCACTGCCCCTGCTGCTGCGGTGCTTGTTAATGCGTCAACTTTCATTCAAGAACACATAAACAAACTATTGATATGGCTTTCAAATTAGATGCTAAAATCCCGGCGGGCCAACTTGCCGAGAAGTGGAGTAACCACAAGGCGGCCATCAAGGTCGTGAGCCCGGCCAACAAACGCAAGCTCGACATCATCGTGATTGGTACGGGTCTGGGCGGTGGCGCGGCTGCCGCTTCGCTCGGTGAGCTGGGTTACAACGTCAAGGTGTTCTGCATTCAGGACTCGCCCCGTCGCGCACACTCGATTGCCGCACAGGGTGGTATCAATGCCGCCAAGA
>CAZTCM010000210.1:0-2269 GCA_964612285.1 uncultured Alistipes sp. | reverse complement strand
GTCGTAGAGGAGACAATCCTCGCTCGGGGCTACGTTGGCATAGCGGTCTTTGCGTGAGTGTTGATAGACCGAGCCCCAAGTGCCCACATCGCTCCACCCAAATTCGCCACAACGCACATAGACATTCTCGGCCTTCTCCATCACGCCATAGTCAATCGAAATGGCGCGACACTCGGCGAATACCTGCTCGATGGCCTGCTCTTCGTCGGCCGTACCCAGGGCGGGCATCACATTTTGGAAGAGGTGATGGTGCTCGGGCAGGTGCCGGGCAAAGGCCTCGACAATCGCCCGAACGGTCCAGATGAAGATGCCCGAATTCCACACAAATTCGCCGCATTGGAGGAAGGTTTGCGCCATCTCCAAATTGGGCTTCTCGGTGAAGCACTTCACCTTCGAGATGCGCTGCTTGTCCGAAACCTGAATATAGCCATAGCCCGTATCGGGGCGGGTCGGCTTGATGCCGATGGTGACCAGCGCCTTGTGCTCGGAGGCGAAGTTGAGCCCCTCGTCGATGATGGCGCGGAACTCCTCCTCGCCCAGAATCAGGTGGTCGGCAGGGGTGACAACCATCTCGGCCTCGGGATCGCTTTTGAGCAACGAGTAGGCGGCATAGGCGATGCAGGGGGCGGTGTTGCGGCCGATGGGCTCGCACAACACCTGCTCGGGGCGCAATTCGGGGAGGTGCTCCAATACCAGCGCCTTGTATTTGCGGTTGGTGACCACCAGGAAATTGGCCGCCGGAATCATCTTTTCGAAACGCTCGAAGGTGTGGCGGATGAAGGATTTGCCCGTTCCCAGAATATCGAGGAACTGCTTCGGCATCGTCTGGCGGCTCTTGGGCCAAAAACGCGAGCCGATACCTCCGGCCATAATGATGCAATAGCGGTTGTGTTGTGTCATAGCGATATAATTCGGTTCAATCATACAAATATAACACTATTTTTCAAATCTTCCTACCAAAAAACAAGAAAAGAGACTGAATGAACAATCTCTTTTCTTGAAATGACTCCCTTGTATCGGTTAATTGACGAAGACCGTCGGGAAATACTCCTCAAACAATTTGCGCGCGTGTTCCAACTGCTCGGGGGTGTTCTCGCGCACCTCTTTCAGGTGATACTCCCACCCCAGGCTCTCATATTTGTGCACCCCCAACGTGTGGTAGGGGAGCACCTCGATGCGCTCTAAGAGGCGGTAACCCCCAAAATGTCGGCCCAGCGCACGGATATCCTCCTCGCGGTCGCTATACCCGGGGACCAGCACATAACGCATCCAAAAGGGGCGGTTGTTGGCTTCGAGCCAGGCGGCAGTGCGCAGCGTCTGCTCGTTGCTGCGTTCGGTAAGGAGGCGGTGTTGCACCGCATCAAACTCCTTCACGTCGAGCAGCACCAAATCGGTCAGTCCCAGCAACTCCTCCACCGCCTCGTTCCAGATGCTGCCGTTTGTGTCGAGGCAGATGTGGATGCCCTGCTCCTTCAAACGGCGGAAGAGGGGAATGAGCCCCTCGGCTTGGAGCGTGGGCTCGCCACCACTGAATGTGATGCCTCCCCGCTTGCCGAAGAAGGGTTTTTGGCTCACGGCCATCTCGACGATGTGGTCGACGGAGGTCGGTTGGCAGGTGCCCTGTACCTCGATTGTATCGGGGTTGGCACAATAGAGGCAACGGAAGTTGCACCCCTGCATGAAGACCACCAATCGCAACCCGGGGCCGTCGTAGGTGCCGAGCGATTCGTAGGAGTGAACGCGTAACATCGCGGGGTCGATTACATGCGCTCGTGGAAGCTGCGGGCAATCACCTCCAACTGGTGCTCGCGGCTCAGCTTCGTGAAGTTTACGGCGTAGCCCGATACACGGATGGTCAGCTGCGGATACTGCTCGGGGTGCTCCATGGCGTCGAGCAACATTTCGCGGTTCAGCACATTCACGTTGAGGTGGTGTGCACCCTTCGTGAAGTAGCCGTCCATCATCGTGATGAGGTTCTCGATGCGCGTCGGCTCATCCACGCCGAGCGACTTGGGCACAATCGAGAAGGTGTTGCTGATGCCGTCCTGCGAGTCGCGGTAACGCAGTTTGGCCACCGACGAGAGCGAGGCAATGGCACCGCACTTGTCGCGGCCGTGCATCGGGTTGGCACCCGGGGCAAAGGCCACCCCCTTCTGACGACCGTCGGGCGTGGCCCCTGTCTTCTTGCCGTACATCACGTTCGAGGTAATCGTAAGCAGCGAGAGGGTGGGGCGGGCGTTCTTATAGACGGGGTGCTTCTTCAGCTCCT
>CAZTCM010000209.1:0-2294 GCA_964612285.1 uncultured Alistipes sp. | reverse complement strand
TCCAAATCGATGGCATCCGAACTGGGAGCCTTCACCGGCTTGGCCGGTGCGAAGATGGTCAGGTCGAGCATCTTCACCCGCTCCGAGCGGTAGAGGTGACAGGTCCAGAAGGGTGAATTGCGCAACGTCACCCCCTCCAACTGCACATTCTTCGAATGGGAGATGTAGACCAGACGGGGCCGCTGCTCGTCCATATTCGTGCATTTCGGATTCCAGGTGCGACGCAACCAGAAGGCCTTCCAATAGCGCAAGCCGTTGCCGTCGATGGCCCCTTTGCCTGTGATGGTGAACCCGTCGAGGCTGTCGGCATTGACCAAGGCCGTGAAGTAGTCGACCGTCTGCCCTTCGATGCGGGTTTTGCGAATCGGGAAGTGGGCGATGTCGTCGCTCCCTTTCAACACGGCTCCCTCTTCGAGGTGGAGGTGGGTGCCCTGCTTGAAGAAGAGTGCACCGCTCAAAAATACCCCCTTCGGAAGCACCACCACGCCTCCGCCGGCTGCCGCTGCACGGTCGATGACCGCCTGCAACTGCTCGGTTTGCAGGCGCGTGCTGTCACACACTACGCCGTGGTCGGTCACCACAAAGCGTTCGCCCAGCGTGCGCTGTTTCACGGGGCGTACCTCCGAAAACCATTTGTCAATCGGTGTGCCGTCGGGAAACTGCTCGCCGGCGGCAAATGCAAGCATCGGTGCTAAAATCCAGCACAAAAAAAGGCATCTTTTCATGGGTCGAATATATCTTTGTGCAAAAGTAACTCTTTTACAAAGATACAAACTCCTACGAATTATCAAAAATATGGGAGTTTTGTCCAAGCAGGGAGATAATCTGTCGTTGAATGCCCAATAGCGGCGATTCCGGTGACGACGGCATCAAGTCCCGAAACTGCGCAATCGCTCGCTCAGCGGACGGCGTTGCTCGCGTGCTGCCGGTTGGTCGAGTGGCGCTCCAAAGGGCATCTGTGCCATCAGGCGCCACGAAGGAGCTATCTGCCACCGCTCTGCCACCGCATGGTCAATCAATGGGTTGTAATGTTGTAGCGAAGCCCCCAGCCCGAGCTCTTCGAGCAAGGTCCAGACGGCCAGTTGGTGCATGGCAGTGCTTTGCTCCGAGTAGGCCTCGAATTGCACCGCATAGAGCGGATTGTTGCGTTGCTCCTGCTCGACCACGGCACGCTCCTCGTAGAAGAGCACCGTGCCATAACCGGCCGCAAAACTGCGTGCTATCTTCTCGGCCGTTTGCGGAAAGCGGTCGGCCGGCATGCGGCTGCGCAGCGTCTCCTGCACGATGGTCCACAAATCGTGGTGATGTTGCCCCAGCAGGAGCACCATGCGTGCCGACTGCATGTTGAAAGCCGAGGGGATAGCGTGCAGCGTATCGGCCAAAATCTGTTCGATTTGCGCATCCGACACCTGCACCTGATTTCCCAGTGCATAGTAGCTGCGTCGGTGTCGAATCGCCTCCAAAAAAGTTCGTTGCATCGTTGGTTCGATAAAAGGTTGACAGCTTCCCCTGCAAATTTATCGCCAAAGATGCCACACACCGTAAGGCCTCCATGGGTTTTTAGGCCCTTTGCGCCTCGGGCGGGGTGGTCGTGTCAAGAGTCATTGATATAGCTATCTCACAGATGCTTTTAAGTCCTTTTTTGTTGCAGGTAGTTCCTTGTCTTTTAAGTGTTTTGTATGGTATCTTCCGTATGGTATATCTCTAAATATAAAATAGTTAGCTTTTCTGGCGGCAATAATATGATCAGCACCTGCGGTTTTGATAACAGACGCAACTGCATCTATCAAAACCGCAAATCCTCCCCCTCCGGAAAACTGCGATAAATCCAAAAACAAATCGCAGCTTTTATCAAAAAGCACATCATTAGATAGTGCAGATTTAATAACATATCGGATTTTTGTTTTGATGCCAAACCCTTGTTTTTCCCAACTTTCAATTACAGAGAATATCGCAGCATCTGCTCCAAAAACATTGCGGAAAGGAATTAATGAGTTATCAAAAAATAACTCTGAATCGTAAGCGCTTTCTGCTTTCAAAATATCCATTGCAAGGAATGGCGGAATAACATAATATCCTGCCTCTATGAGCGGTTTACTAATAGAGGTATACAATAAATCCTTGGCTTCTACATTCGTCGTGTTGTTAATCGGTGGCATAACCAATAAAGTGTGAGGTTTGTGTTCATACATTCCTGCGTATTGTTCTCCGCGAGTTAATTTAGTCGCTGTGCAATTCGCTAACATTATTGGAAGAATCAATATGATAAGTAATCTTTTCATATATACTATTTT
>CAZTCM010000208.1:0-2300 GCA_964612285.1 uncultured Alistipes sp. | reverse complement strand
CTTCTTGATGATACCACCCTTCTCGGCAGCAATTTTCGGCAACGTGTCGCCCAGCAGGGCGGTGTGCTCCATACCGATGTTCGTGATGACACTCACGACCGGCAGGATGATGTTCGTGGCATCCAAACGTCCTCCGAGGCCGGTTTCAATGACCGCAACCTCCACATCGGTCTGCGCGAAGTAGTCGAAGGCTAACGCAGCGGTCATCTCGAAGAACGAGAGCTGCAAATTGAGCATCTTCGCCTGGTGCTTATCGACAAAATTGACCACCTTCTGCTTGGGAATCATCTCGCCATCGACACGAATCCGCTCGCGGAAGTCCTGCAAGTGGGGCGAGGTAAAGAGCCCTGTGCGATAACCGGCCTGCTGCAAGACCGAGGCCAGCATGTGCGACACCGACCCCTTGCCGTTCGTGCCGGCGACATGAATCGTGAAGAAGTTGCGTTGCGGATTCCCCAGATGGCGACAAAAGTCGCTGATGCGCTCCAACCCGGGCTTGTAGGCCGAGCCCCCCTTCTGTTCGAAGGCTGGGAGCGAATTGAAGAGAAAATCGAGAGTTTGGGTGTAGTTCATAATATAATTGTAGTACGGGATTATTGCACAAGGTAGTTGCGTCGCTTGATGCGGTAGGCGACATAATAGAGCACACACAACAGCGTTACATAGCAGGCAATGCGCCCCAAGTAGTCGCCATAGCGGGTATAGAGGGTTTGTCGGGTGTGGAGGGCCACACGTTCGGTCAGCACCCCGCGCTCCTCCCAGCCCAGCGTCGAACGCACGTCACCCCGCGCCGTGATGAAGCCCGAGCGCCCCGTATTGGCCGAGCGGGCAATGGCGCGACGGTGCTCGATGGCACGCAGGCGCGAAATCGAGAAGAGGTGCTCATAACCCGGGGTATCCCCCCACCAACCATCGTTCGAGAGAATGGCCATAAACTGCGCACCACGCCGCACAAAATCACCGTAGAAGTCGCCATAAAGCCCCTCATAGCAGATGGCGGGCCCCATCTTCACATCGCGATGGGTGAAGGCCGTGCCTTGTCTACCCTCGCCGATTTGTCCCACGACACCGCCCAAGTCGATGACCAAAAAATCCAACACATCGAAAATCCACAACGGGGTCTTCTCGACACCAATCACCAAACGTCCCTTATGGTGCAACTGCGTGCGCGCCGTAGTATCCACACCGACCGCCGTGTTGAAAATGTCCCCCATCAATCCGCCCCCGAACGAGCGAGCCGTGGGCGTAGTACCCCCTGCGGGATAGAAGCGACGCGTGTTGGTACCCGTCACAAGCATCGCCTGTGGCGCGCGGGCCTGCAACGTATCGCGCAACCGCTGCCAAACAGCCGCCTCATTGCGCGGAGGATAGTAGGCCGAAAGCGTCGGTTCGTTGTAGTAACCCGGGAGGGCAGTTTCGGGCAGCAGGATGAAATCGGCCGAAGAGGGCACCTCCTGCAAAAGCGAGAAGATATTTTCGATTTGCGCCCGTTCGTCGCCATGGAACTTATCGTAACAATCGACATTGGGTTGGAGGATGCTCACCTCCACACTCCCCTCCTCCTCTGGGGCATAGGTCCAAAAGAGGGTCAACGAGAGGGCTACGGGAAGCACCAGAGCCGCAAACGCCGCCACGCAACGCTGCACGGTGCGGTGTTGCCACGCCTCGAAAACAAGGATGTTGCAGACCCACACCCAGAGCGTACCACCCCACACACCTGTCCACTCATACCACTGCACGGCCCACACATCGTGTGAGAAGCCGTTGCCGAGCACCAGCCACGGCCACGACACATCGCCCACCGTATACCAATACTCGGTCGCAATCCATGCCGCCACGAGCGTCGTGTAGGCCAACGCCTTGGGGGCCTTTTTCGAAACAGTGTGGAACAGCATGAAGGCCATCATATTGAGGGCCGAAGAGACAATCGTGGCGGCAATCGGGCCTACGGGGGTGGCGTTCCAAATCCACCACACCGTGGCAACATTCCAGAGCACGAAGAGCAGGAAGGCCCAACCGAACATCCGCCACCAGCCGCGCCGCGAATCCTCTTCGCGGGCACTCATCCACAACAGGGGCACGAAAGCAACCGGCAGGGCCAGTCCCGACACACCGAGCCACCCCGCCGACAAGAGCAGGAGCGAGAGTGCAAGCGCAACGATTCGACGCGACATACGATTCAACAGAAAATTTGAGGACAAAAATAAACAAAGTTCGGCGGATTGGAAAGCAAACAGCCGATTTTCGAACATAAAATTGTATCCGAGGATTGTTTCCGCGAAAAATGGAGGCTTTTTGCA
>CAZTCM010000207.1:0-2316 GCA_964612285.1 uncultured Alistipes sp. | reverse complement strand
GTCGTCAGGGAATTTTTGAAAATCTGCTCAAAGCCGAGGAATTTCAGAATCGAGGGGTTCACCGAGGGGTGAAAACGCAGGCCGCCTTTGTAGGGGCCGATGGCGTTGTTGAACTGGACACGATAGCCCGTATTGACCTGCACCTCACCGCGGTCATCGGTCCAAACCACCTTGAAGGTAAATTGGCGGTCGGGCTCGACGATGCGCTCGGCAATGCGGTTGGCTTCGAATTCGGGGTGGCGGTTGTAAGCCTCTTCGACCGTCGTCAACACTTCACGCACGGCCTGCAAATACTCGCTCTCGCCCGGGTGGCGACGCGCAAGCTCCAACATCAATTTTTCGACATTCATGGTATGAAGTTTTAAGGGTTTGTGCGCAATGCTATTCTCAGAAACAAATATAGCAATTTTTTTGACATTCCGTCACCAAAAGCGAAAAATTTTTAGTCGAATGTTACATTTGTAGGTTACGGCACAACTTCGTTTACTTTTGAATTTTTACCATGCCGCGGTTGGCACGGCCGTCGATGGCCACCTCCAACGCCTCGTCGAAGTGCACCCACCGCAGGAACTCTCCCTCGTAGTGTGCCGCACGGCTGTCGAGCTGCTCTTTGCGGAAGAGCCCCTCGCCACGGAAGGGGTTAATCGTGAGGTAGCCCACGCCAAGCGAGGTGACATTCTGGAAAAAGTGTGTGCCCTGCGAAGGCTCGATGTCGAACTCCCGAATGCCACATTCGACAATCACCTTGGCCTCCGAGATGTGGGTCCACTTGACCGGCACCCCGAGGAAGGAATCCGACGACCCCCAACGTCCCGGGCCGATCAAAATGTAGCTGCGGTGTTCCTCCTGCATGCGTCGATTCAGCGCCAGCAGTTCGTCGGCAATACGCTCGGTGACGAGCGACGAGAAGTGCTCGGTCTTGACATAGACCACCTCGTGCAGGTCGGTCATCCGGCCGATGCCGAGGGCCTGCTCGCCATAGATGAGCGCCTCGTCGGGGCAGACCTCGGCCCAATCAATCGAGCGGTTGTCCTGGTTGTCGATGATGGGGCGAATCTGCAACAGATTGAAGATGCGCTCCTGTCCCGAGGGCACATCCATGTTGACGGCGAACTCGACCTCGACCGGACAACGCATCTCCTCGGCCCCGACGTGCAGCATGTCGGCGACAATCTCGGCCAGCGGGAAGGTGTTGTACTTCAAGATGTTGTTGAAGGTGATGACGCGACGACCGCTGTCGAAGGGGCTGTCCGAGATGCGCTCGTTGTCGCGATCCCAGACCGACGTGACATAGCGGGCATTGCGCAGGGAGGCAATCTCCGAGAGTTTCAAGCGGCGCAGGTTCACCGCATCGTCGATCGACGAGCGGAAGGCCGCCGGATTCAAATCGAGCGCCAGCACCTCGTTCTGCGTCTCACGCAGGGCCAACTCGGGGGTTGATGTCTGCAAGATGTGTTGCGGCGCAGCGGGTGAGAAGCGCAGCGTACGGCCGCCATCGACCACCAATTTACCCAACCCCATGGCGATGTTGCAGACGCCATCCTCGGCGCGTTCGTCGCCAATCGGGTAGTAATTAATCGAGCGAGCGACACCCGAAAGAGTCGGCATATACAGCCCATCCTGCTCGGTGCCGCACACCTCCTGTAAAATGACGGCCATCTTCTCCTCCGAAATCAGGTTTTGCGACGACTGGATGTAGGCCCTCGACTCGGCAAAGTAGACCGAGGCATAGACGCTCTTGATGGCACGCAACACGAGGCGCAATAGCTGGTCGGGATTGGGCGTATAGGGGACCATGTAGGTCGAGTAGATGCCGGCAAAGGGCTGGAAATGCGAATCTTCGAGTTTCGACGACGAACGCACGGCAAGCGGTGTGCGCACGGTGCGAATGTAGGCTCTCAGCGCCTCCTGCAAACGGTGCGGAACAGCCGAGGCAACAAACTCGGAGAGAATCTCCTCGTCGGTCAGCTCCTGGGAGAGGATGTCGGCCAGGCCGTTGCGTTCGATGAAGCGGTCGAAAAACTCCGTCGCAATGACCACCGTGCGCGGGATGAGGATGCGCACACCGGCGTGCTTGTCGTATTGGCGGTGCTTGATGAGCATCGAGTTCATGAAGGCCAGACCGCGAGCCTTGCCGCCGAGCGAACCCTCGCCAATGCGGGCAAAGGCGACGGCATCGGTGTAGGTCTCGGGGTCGAACTTCGCCACCACGCCCTGTCCGAGCAGCGTGCGGTAGTCGCGGATGGCATTGACAATCGAGCGACGGTGTTCGTCGGTCGAGTGGAAGTGGCTCTTGTTGTATTGGCGGATGGCGGC
>CAZTCM010000206.1:0-2336 GCA_964612285.1 uncultured Alistipes sp. | reverse complement strand
ACCTCGGCTCCTATATTAAAAAGCTCACGGGGCGCGAAAATATGGTCATCTGGGAGGGGGCATGCCATGTGCACGAGGAGTTTTCGCTCGAAAAACTGCTCCAACTCAAACGTACACACCCCGAGGCCAAGGTGGTCGTGCATCCCGAGTGCCGTGCCTATATTGTCGAGGTGGCGGACTTTGTCGGCTCGACGGCGGCTATCTTGGAGTATTGCGGTTCATCGAATGCTGAGGAGTTTATTGTGGTGACCGAGTCGGGTATTCTGACCGAGATGCAGAAGCGTTATCCGACGAAGCATTTCATCCCTGCTCCGCCCGATGATGAGCAGTGTGGCTGCAACAATTGTAAGTACATGAAGATGGTGACGCTCGAAAATATATTGTCTACGCTCGAAAATCTCTCCCCGGAGATTGTCTTGGATGAGCCTACGCGCAAAGCTGCCGAGCGGTCGATTTTGAATATGATAGCTATCAAGTAGCCATCATATTCAAAATTAATTCAAAATGTAGAATTCAAAATTAAAGATAAAAAATTAAGAATATGAAAAAACTTCTTTTTACGCTCTGTGCGGCCTTTGCAACCTTCACGGCTGTGGCTGACGAGGGAATGTGGCTGCTGCCCTACCTGCAAAAGATGAACAGCAAAGATTTGAAGGCGAAGGGGTGTAAAATCTCGGCCGAGGAGATCTATTCGATGAATAAATCCTCGCTCAAAGATGCCATCATCATCTTCGGCGGTGGCTGTACGGGTGAGATTGTGTCGCCCGAGGGGTTGTTTTTCACCAACCACCACTGCGGCTTCGGGGCGATTCAGTCGCTCTCGTCGGTCGAACACGACTACCTGAAAAACGGCTTCTGGGCCAAGAACAACCAGGAGGAGATTCCCGCTCCGGGCTTGAAGGTGCGTTTCATCCGTCACATCATGGATGTGACCGCCGATATAATTGGCAACATCCCGTCGATTGCCTCGGAGGAGGAGTATCAGAAGATGGTGGGTGAAAATAAAAAGGCCCTGATCGAGGCGTTGGAGAAGAAATACGAGGGTATGGATGTCATCATCCCGGGTTTCTTCGGCAACAACCAGTTCTTCGCCTTTGCCATGGAGGTGTATACCGATGTGCGTCTGGTGGGTACACCGCCGCAGTCGATTGGTAAGTTCGGAGGTGATACGGATAACTGGATGTGGCCGCGCCATACGGGCGACTTCTCGGTGTTCCGCGTCTATGCCGACAAAAACAACCGTCCGGCCGACTATTCGGCAGAGAACAAACCCTATCGTGCCGAGAAGTTCCTCAAAGTGAATATCAAGGGCTACGAAGAGGGTGATTTTGCGATGGTGATGGGCTTCCCGGGTTCGACTGACCGCTATATGACCTCCTACGAGATTGACTACATGTTGGAGGTAGACAATCCGCAGCGCATCTTCATCCGCGGCGAGCGTCAGCAGATTCTGGCCGAAGATATGGCTACGAGCGACAAGGTACGCATTCAGTATGCCTCGAAATATGCCTCCTCGTCGAATTATTGGAAAAATTCGATTGGCATGTCGCAAGCGGTCAAAAAACTCAATGTAAAGGGCAAAAAAGAGGAGCAGGAGCGTTTGTTCCAGCAGTGGGCCGACCAAAACACGCTTCCCGAGGAGGGATATATCGATGCGCTGCCCAAGATTAAGGAGTATGTCGAGAAGTCGGCCGCAGCTCGTGCTGATGCGCAGTACATCTCCGAGTCGATGATGCGTGCCATCGAATTGCTGCGTCTGGTCGGTACGCTGGTCGAAGGCGAGGGGGTGAAAAAGAGCATCAACAAGGAGCGTATGACGGCTTATGTGGAAAACATCCTCAAAGATTTCAACGAGCCGACCGATCGTCGTGTAGCGAAGCGGATGTTGACGATTGCCCGCGAGCATATGAAAGAGTTGCCGTCGTTCTACACAGAGATTATCGACAAGGATTTTGGCGGCAACATCGAGCAGTATGTCGATTGGCTCTATGACAACTCGTCGCTGACCTCGGTGGAGCGGTTCTCGGCGCTGTTGAACGATTACACGCCCGAGAAAGCCGCCGCCGAACCGGCTCTTCCGCTCTATAAGTCGGTGATGGCTGCATTCTCCAAACTGCGCAAGGAGGCCGGAAATCATGAAAGTTTCTATGCCGAGGGACACCGCAAATACATCGCCGGCCTGATGAAACAACATCCCGAGAAGGCGTGGGCGTCGGATGCCAACTTCACGATTCGTCTGACCTACGGCAACATCCTGCCCTACACGCCGGCCGACGGTATTCGCTACAACTACTACACCACCTTGAAGGGTGTGATGGAGAAGGAGGATCCGAAGA
>CAZTCM010000205.1:0-2384 GCA_964612285.1 uncultured Alistipes sp. | reverse complement strand
CTCAAACCCATCACGACGGGCGCCTGCCTGCGTGTCGATGGTCGTCTGGTCGCTTCGCTCGGAGCAGGTCAGGGTGTCGAGGTGCAGGCCGAGAAGATCGAGATCTACGGCACGGCCGATCCCGAATCGTACCCCTTGCAGAAGAAGGGTCACTCGCTGGAGTTCCTGCGCGATATCGCCTACCTGCGCCCCCGTACCAATACCTTTGGTGCTGTGCTGCGTATCCGCCACGCGATGGCCTTTGCCATTCACAAGTTCTTCCACGAGAGAGGTTTCTATTACCTGCACACGCCGCTCATCACGGCCTCGGACTGCGAGGGTGCCGGCGAGATGTTCCAGGTGACAACGCTCGACCTGAACAACGTGCCCAAGACGGAGCAGGGCGAGGTCGATTTCTCGCAAGATTTCTTCGGCAAGGCCTGCAACCTCACCGTGTCGGGTCAGTTGGAGGGTGAGCTGGGGGCTCTGTCGATGGGGCAGATTTACACCTTCGGTCCCACGTTCCGTGCCGAGAATTCGAACACCCCGCGCCACCTGGCCGAGTTCTGGATGATTGAGCCCGAGGCTGCTTTCTACGAGTTGGAGGACAATATGGAGATGGCCGAGGAGTTCTTGAAATACCTCATCAACTACGCCCTCGACAACTGTCGCGAAGACCTCGAATTTATGAACAAGATGTGGGACAAAGAGCTGATCGAGCGATTGGAGTTTGTCGTGAAGAACGACTTCAAACGCCTCGACTACACCGAGGGTATCGAGATTTTGAAGGCTTCGGGCGAGAAGTTCGAGTTCCCCGTCGAGTGGGGCTGCGACCTGCAATCCGAGCACGAACGCTACCTCGTCGAGAAGCACTTTAAGTGTCCGGTGATTCTGATTAACTACCCGAAGGAGATCAAGGCCTTCTACATGAAGCAGAACGAGGATGGCAAGACGGTACGCGCCATGGACGTTTTGTTCCCCAAAATCGGCGAGATTATCGGCGGTTCGGAGCGCGAGGCCGACTATGGCAAGCTTTCTGCACGCGTAGCCGAATTGGGTATGAGCGAGAAGAGCCTGTGGTGGTATCTCGATACGCGCCGCTGGGGTTCGGCTCCGCACTCGGGCTTCGGCCTCGGATTCGAGCGTCTGTTGATGTTCGTGACCGGCATGTCGAACATCCGCGATGTGATTCCCTTCCCGCGTACCCCGCAACACGCAGACTTTTAAGTGAAACGATAGAAAATGAACGGGAGTGTTGCGAAATATTCCCGTTCGTTTTTTTTACAACGATGGCCATTTCACAGAAACAGGTACTCACGCTTCAACAAAAGCTCTCTCCGCAGCAGATTCAGATGATTAAGCTGTTGGAGCTCCCCACCGTGCAACTCGAACAACGCATCAAGCAGGAGATCGAGGAAAACATCGTGCTCGAAGAGGAGGAGCGCAACCCCGAGGAGGGTGACGAGCCGAAGGAGATTTCGGTCGAGGAGTATCTGCGTGAAGACGACACCCCCGCCTACAAGAGCCGCCTGAACAACTTCTCGCGCGACGACAAGCAGCGGCCGGTCTATCTGACCGAGGGGCGCTCGTTGCAGGAGTACCTTGTAGAGCAGCTCGGCTACCGCAACCTCTCGGAGCGCGAGATGCGTCTGGCCACCTACCTGGTCGGGAGCATCGACGAGGATGGTTACCTGCGCCGCGAATTGGACTCGGTGGCCGACGATATCGCCTTCACGCTGGGGGTGGAGACGACGGTCGAGGAGCTCGAACGGCTGCTGTCGATGATTCACGAATTGGAGCCGGCCGGCATCGGGGCCCGCAATCTGCAAGAGTGCCTGCTGTTGCAGATGAACCAACTGCCGCTCAACACCCGGGCACGTCGCCTGGCACGGAAGATCTTGCTGCTCCATTTCGACGAATTTGTCAAGAAGCACTACGAACGGCTGATGGCGCGTCTGCAAATCTCCGAGGCCGATTTCCGTGAGGCAATTGCCGAAATCAAACGCCTGGCGCCCAAGCCCGGCAACCTCTACACCGAGGGGGGCACCAATACGACACCCTACATCATCCCCGACTTCCTGCTCGATTGTCAGGAGGGGCGTTTCCACCTTTCGCTCAACTCCTACAATGTCCCCGAGGTAAAGGTCAATCGTCGCTATGTCGAGATGATTCGCGAGATGGTGCGGCCCGATGGTCGGGTACGCGAGGAGGATAAGGAGGCGTTGCAATTTGTGAAGAGCAAAATCGACTCGGCCAAGTGGTTTATCTCGGCCATCAAACAGCGCCATGATACGCTGATGCGCACGATGCAGACCATCCTGGACTACCAGCAGGAGTATTTCCGCACGGGCGACCGTGCCAAGTTGCGCCCCATGATTTTGAAGGATATAGCCGACCGTACGGGG
>CAZTCM010000204.1:0-2391 GCA_964612285.1 uncultured Alistipes sp. | reverse complement strand
AGAGGCGGCAACCCACCGACTCGAAGAACTTGTGGCGCACGCGCAGTGCCTCGATGACATCCTGGAATTTCTTAATCTCGACACCCGACACCTCCGAGAGTTTGTCGATGTAGGCCTTGAAGTTGGCGGGAACCTCGACGGCCATCGCCTTGTCGGGACGCCACGTCGGCAGCATCTTCACCTTGAAGCCGTCGGCAGCCACCTTCAAATGGTGCTCCAACGAATCAATCGGGTCGTCGGTCGTGCAGACAGCCTCCACGTTGTAGTGCTCCATCAGGCCGCGGGCATAGAATTCGGGCTGTTGCAGTTTCTCGGTGCAGACGTCGTAAATCTCACGCGCCGTCGAGGGGTTCAGGAGTTTCGTCACGCCAAAGGCGGTCTTCAATTCGAGGTGGGTCCAGTGGTAGAGCGGGTTGCGCATCGTGTAGGGAACCGTCTCGGCCCACTTCTCGAACTTCTCCCAGTCGGTCGTATCTTTACCGGTGCAGAAACGCTCGTCGACACCGTTCGTACGCATCGCGCGCCATTTGTAGTGGTCGCCCTCCAACCAGATTTTCGAGAGGTTGTCGAACTTGTGGTTCGAGGCCACATACTCGGGAATCAGGTGACAGTGGTAGTCGATGATGGGCATTTTGGCGGCATGCTCGTGGTAGAGACGCTCGGCCGCGGGGGTTTGCAACAGGAAGTTGTCGTCATTAAACTGTTTCATAATCTATTGATTGGTTTTAGTATGTACGCTTTCAAAATGTAAAATTAATACTAATTTCTCAATTTTACAACCGAAATTCATGCGAATTTAGTTCGAATATTTGCCAAAGAGTAGTAATTTCTGCGATTTTAATTGTATTTTTGCAGGAAAGAAGGAAATTTACCTAAAAACAAACGCACAATGAAACAGATTTTATGGATGATGGCGGCAGTGGTCATGACGGCCTGCTGCCCGAAGGGTGTCGAGGTGACGGTGACCAACCCCTCGGCCGACGAACGCGACCACGAAACGGTAGAGGTTCCCTGGGCCTTCTTTGCCGAGGGGCTCGAAGGGGCCACGGCGACCAACCTCGTGGTGAAGAACGACGAGGGCGAGGAGATTCCCTCGCAGGTGCTCTTCAAGGGTGAAGCCGAGCCGCAGGCGCTGATTTTCCAGGTCGAAATCGACGGCAACGAGTCGGAGCGCTACACCATAACGACCGGCACACCGGCCCCCTATGCACCGAAGGCCTTTGGCCGCCAGGTGCCCGAACGTCTTGACGACTACGCATGGGAGAACAACCTCTGCGCCTATCGCCTCTACGGCCCTGCCCTCGAAACCTCGAAGGAGCAGCTCATCACGCCGGGTATCGACGCATGGGTGAAGTGCACCGAGAAACTCGTTATCAACGAATGGTATGCCAAGGGTGACTACCACCACAACTATGGCGACGGTATGGATTGCTACAAGGTTGGCCGCACGCTGGGCGGTGGTGCTTCGGTGCCGATGGTCAATGGGAAATTCTGGCCCATGGACCACAACTACAACACCTACCGCACGCTCGACAACGGCCCGATTCGCACCTCGGTCGAGCTTACCTACACAGCCTGGGACGTGAACGGCACCCCCGTATCGCTCGTGAAGCGCATCTCGCTCGATGCCGACCACCGTTTCAACCGCATGGAGAACATCTACACGGGTGAGTTCGAAAGTCTGCCGATTGCTGCCGGTTTTGTGCGCCACGACGTGAAGCAGACGCTCTCGGGCGAGGGTTGGCTGGCGATGGTCGAGGCGGTATCCGACTCGAAGCAGCCGGAGGTTGACGGCGACATCTACCAGGCGGTGATTCTGCCGGGTGCTGCGCTGCATGCCGACCTGCTGGGCCACTCGTTGGCAGTTATCAACGTGAAATCGGGCGAGCCGATGGTATATTACAGCGGTTCGGGTTGGAGCCACGGCGGTGTCGAGGAGATGGAGGAGTGGACCGAGGAGATTGCCGAGTACCAGGCCATGCTGGCGCAACCGTTGCAGGTGAGCGTCACGGCTCCGTGCAAATAGGTTTTACTACCGCCAAACAAAATATCGGGGAGTTGCATAATCGTGCAACTCCCCGATATTTTGTTTCAAAGACGCTTCAACAGCAACCATAAAACTACTTTGCCGCCATCTGAATCGCGGCGGCCGTGCCAATCGCAAAGGGTATGACGACAAACATCGGCACCAATTCGTGTTCCACGCCGCCCAAATAGAGCGCGAAGAGGATCACTGCCGGCGACATCAACCCGACGAAGGCAATCCGCCCCGCTTTTCGGCGATCCATACGCCGTTTCTGCTCCTCCGAAAGCACATTAATTGACTGCGGATAAAACAATGTAATGCAGGCGCATATCGCAAGGATGACGGCCGTTGTCAGGTAGAGCATA
>CAZTCM010000203.1:0-2396 GCA_964612285.1 uncultured Alistipes sp. | reverse complement strand
CCAACACTCGCGCAAAGACCGCTATGCCAACGTAGCCCCGAGCGAGGATTGTCTCCTCTACGACACGCGCAGTTCGATTGTTTCGTTGCCGAAAGATAAAATTGCCGTCATCAGCGGGCTGAAAGAGTATATCGTTGTCGATACGGAGGATGTACTGCTGATTTGCCCCCGCGCCGAGGAGCAGAGCATCAAGAAATTCATCGACGAGGTAAAGTTCCGCAAGGGCGACAAACACATCTAACGCTCATGTCGCCGCTCTACGAACGCTTTCTGGCCCATCCTGCGATCTCGACCGACACGCGCCGCATCACCGAGGGGTCCATCTTCTTTGCCCTGCGCGGAGCCTCATTCGACGGCAACCGCTTTGCCGCCGAAGCCCTGGCCAAAGGGGCCTGCTGTGCCGTAGTCGACGACCCGACGGTGGCCGTTGACGAGCGTTACATCGTGGTCGGGGAGGTACTGACCGCCTTGCAGGAGTTGGCCCGCGAGCACCGTCGTGCGTTGGGGATTCCCATCCTGGCCGTTGCCGGTTCGAACGGCAAAACCACCACCAAAGAGCTCGTCAGCCGTGTATTGGCACAAAAATACCGCATCCACGCCACCCAAGGCAACCTCAACAACCACATCGGCGTTCCGCTCACGCTGCTATCCATTAACTCAGAGGTCGAATTTGCCGTGGTTGAGATGGGAGCCAGTGCATGCGGGGAGATTGCCCGTCTGTGTGAAATTGCCGAGCCGAACTACGGCATCCTGACCAACGTAGGTCGCGCCCACCTCGAAGGTTTCGGGGGCGTGGAGGGGGTACGTCGTGGCAAGGGCGAGTTATACGACTACCTCGCAGCCACAGGTGGCACCGCATTTCTGCGTGCCGAAGATGAGGTGCTGGCAGCAATGGCCGCAGCCCGCCCCACCCTGCGCACCTGCCGCTATACGGAGCAGGATGCCGAGGGGATTCTCCACCACCTCGAAGGGGATTACAACCGCTATAATGTCGCAGCAGCGGCAGCCATCGGGCGCGCCTTTGCCATTGAGCCGCAGGCCGTGCAGCACGCCATTGCCTCCTATCACCCCGACAACAACCGCTCACAGCGCACCGAAACGGCACGCAACACGCTCGTCGTCGATTGCTACAACGCCAATCCGTCGAGCATGCAGGTTTCGATTCGCAACTTCCTGAGCGAGCCGCTTGGCCGACACAACCGCCACGTGTTGATTTTGGGCGACATGCGCGAATTGGGAGCATGGAGTGCCGAAGAGCACCGCGCCATCCTGACCATAGCCACCGACAGCGATGCCGAGGTGTGGCTCGTCGGCGAGGAGTTCGGAAAGGCGGCAAGAACTCACACATCGTCCTCGCTGCGCCACTTTGCCACCTGCGACCGGCTCATCGAGCAGCTGCGCAAAACGCCCCTTGCAGATGCCTTTGTGCTGATTAAGGGGTCGCACTCCATCGGGTTGGAACGGATTATTCCGCTGCTGTAAGACACATGCAAATCGGCACAAACGGCTCGCCTCAACGGCGGGTCGTTTGTGTTTTACAAAAATAATGCTTATTTTTGACCGATTATTGAAATTTCTAAAAACCTCAAATAACTATGACACTCAACGAATATCAGGAGCACGCCCTCGAAACGGCGATTTATCCCGCCGACAGCCGCATCATCTACCCCACGCTCGGGCTTACGGGCGAGGCCGGCGAAGTGGCCGACAAGGTCAAAAAGGTGATTCGCGACTCGCACAAGGAGTTCACGCCCGAAATCAAGGCCGAAATCATGAAGGAGATTGGCGATGTGCTGTGGTACTGCGCCACGCTCTCGCACGACCTCGGTTATTCGCTCGACGAGGTGGCTCAAACCAACGTCGACAAGTTGCGCTCGCGCATGAACCGCCACAAGATTACGGGTAGCGGCGATAATCGTTAATAAAAATTCAAAATTTAGCATTCAAAATTAAAAATTACCAATCCGTTATGAAGGAACAGAATAGAACCGAGCTGCCCGAAAATGCCTATCGCGAATTGAAGGCGGGCGAGCACTACGAGCCGGTGATGCCCACGGCATCCGCCCCCAAGGAGATTACCCCCTACTCGGTCGGCATGGGCCTCGTGATGGCCATCATCTTCTCGGCCGCTGCGGCCTACCTCGGTTTGAAGGTGGGTCAGGTCTTCGAGGCCGCCATCCCGATTGCCATCATCGCCGTAGGTGTCGGCACGGTCATGGGCAAGAAGAATATGCTCGGGCAGAATGTCATCATCCAGTCGATTGGTGCCTCGTCGGGTGTGATTGTGGCAGGTGCCATCTTCACATTGCCGGCCCTCTACATCCTCGGGTTGGAGGCCGCCTTTTGGCAGGTCTTCCTCTCGTCGTTGTTCGGAGGTCTGCTGGGTATCGTGCTGC
>CAZTCM010000202.1:0-2402 GCA_964612285.1 uncultured Alistipes sp. | reverse complement strand
GATACCCGAACAAATGTAGCCCACATCGCCCGTACGAATCTCCTGACGGGGCGACATTTTGAGTTTCAGCACACCCACCTCATCGGCATCGTACTCCGAGCCTGTATTGAAGAACTTGACATGCTCGCCCTTGTGAATCGAGCCGTTGAAGACGCGAAAGTAGGCGATGATACCGCGGAAGGGGTTGAATACCGAGTCGAAAATCAGCGCTTGAAGCGGCGCCTCGGGGTCACCCTTCGGGGCGGGAATACGCGCGACAATTGCCTCCAAAATATCCTCGACGCCGAGCCCCGTTTTGCCCGATGCAAGCAGGATATCCTCCTCCTTGCAACCGATGAGGTCGATGACCTGATCCTTCACCTCGTCAATCATCGCCGAATCCATGTCGATTTTGTTCAACACGGGGATGATTTCAAGGTCGTTGCCCACGGCCAAATAGAGGTTTGAGATGGTTTGCGCCTGAATACCCTGCGTGGCATCCACCACCAACAGGGCACCCTCACACGAAGCGATGGCACGCGAAACCTCGTACGAGAAGTCGACGTGTCCCGGGGTGTCAATCAGGTTGAGCGTGTATTGTTGTCCGTCTCGCGCCGTATACTCCATCTGGATGGCGTGGCTCTTGATGGTGATGCCCTTTTCGCGTTCGAGTTCCATGTCATCGAGCACCTGGGCCTGCATTTCACGCTGATTCAGTGTGTTTGTCTTCTCCAACAAGCGGTCGGCCAACGTACTCTTTCCGTGGTCGATATGGGCAATGATGCAAAAGTTGCGTATCTGTTTCATCCGTTCTCTCTAAAATCCGCGCAAATATACGAAAAAAAAGGGAAATGGCAAGCAACTGCTAACGTGTTCCTATCCAGAGGAAAAGCATACCGGCCAATATCAGCAGCAAATCGAAGGCTTTGGCGCGCAAAATTCGTTCGCGGAAGAGGAGCGCACCGCACAGGAACGACACGATCACTGAGCCGCGACGCACCATCGACACCACCGAAATCATCGCCTCCTGCTCGCTCAATGCATAAAAATAGGCAAAATCGGCCAACGAAAGGAAAATCGAAATCAGCGGAATGGCCCACGACCAATGGAAGCGGTCTGTCGCACGACGGGGCCACCACAAAATGAGCGTCAACACACCCATCAGCATCAATTGATAGAGATTGTACCAACTTTGCACAAAGAGCGGATCGAGGTGCCGCATGATGAATTTGTCATACAGCCCGCTCAACGCCCCGACGGCCGAACCCAGAAAGACACAGACAATCCACAAATTGTGCGTAAAATGAACCCCCTCCTTGCGACCTGCGCGACTCAGCAGAAAGAGCGAGAAGAGTGCCAGCAGCACACCGCACCATTGCCACAAGTTGAGTCGCTCGCCAAAAAAGAGCATCGCCCCGACGAGCACCATCACCGGTCGTGTAGCATTAATCGGGCCGACAATCGTAATCGGGAGATGCTTAATTCCAAAGTATCCGAAAATCCACGAAGTGAGCACGATAACGGACTTCAACGCAACCATTGCATGAGCCCTCGCATCCCCCGTCGGCATTGCCAAAATCGTTCCTTCAAACCACCCCAAATCGCACTCGGCTGCGAGCAGCATCGGCAGAAAAAGGAGCGTCGAGAAGAGGGTATTAAAGAGCAACACCGGCAACACAGCGTTGCCGGTGAGTGCCCTCTTTTTAGCCGCATCGTACAACCCGAGCAGGGTCGCCGACACAAACGCCAGCGTGAGCCACATGTGCTACTCGATTTGGTCGCTATATACCGCCCCGGGCAGGTCGTGCAAATTGTAGCGCGAGGCCATCGACATGCCGTAGGCGCCGGCCGACTTGATGGCAATCAAATCGCCACGCTTGGTGCGTTTCAGGCTTACATTTTCCTGGAAAACATCGGTCGATTCGCAGGCCGTGCCGACAATCGTATATTTCGAGGTCAGCGTCTCCTCCGAGGTGATGTTTTCGATGTTGTGGTAGGAGCCATAGAGTGCCGGACGAATCAGTTCGGTCATCGAGGCATCGACAATCACCAATCGGCGGCCCGTCGCGGTGGTTTTGTTGAAGAGTACCGAGGTAATCAACTCACCACACTCGGCCACAATCGCGCGTCCGAACTCGAAATGTACTTCGCGGTCACCCACCGAGAGATGGTTGTGGATGATGGCAAAGAGCGAAGCGAAGTTGGGAATCGGCTCGTTTTCGGGAACATCATAATTGACACCCAGGCCGCCACCCACATCGACAAAGCGGAACGAGAAACCGAGCGATTCGAGATTCTCGACGATGGCATTGACCTTGTTACACATATTCTCGAAGACATGCAATTCGCGAATCTGCGAGCCGATGTGAAGGTGGATGCCGATCAGTTGCAGGTTTTTGAGCGCCTTCAACTCCTCGGCATGC
>CAZTCM010000201.1:0-2426 GCA_964612285.1 uncultured Alistipes sp. | reverse complement strand
CTACTTTTTATTATATACAAAAACCCGCCTAACAAAAAACTTGTTAGACAGGCTCGTTCATGAGGATATAGTCGTTATTTCTTGCCGTAGCGTCGCGCCTCCTCTTCGAGCAGCGCATCGAGCACCGCCTCCTTCACCTTGACAATCGTACCATGTTTGTGACCAGCAGGCACCGAAATCAGGCTGTCAATCGGGGTAAAGGTCTTAAAATCCTTGGTGGAAACTGCCCCGAAGCGGTATTGGCGATAGACGTCGAAGTAGATAAGCCACTCGTCACCCACCTGCACGGCGCAAGCACCCTCCGAATAGGTCGGAGCAAACTTCTCGCTCGGATTCGAATAGGGACCTTCGGGAGCCGACGCCTCAACACAGAACAGGTCGCTGTACCCGGGCTTGCGGTTATCCTTGATAATCAGGCGGTAGTCATCCTCCCCCTTCTTCACCACAAAGCCGTCAATCGAGTTGAACCCCGGGTCGTAGAAGGGCTGTGCGGGGCTGAACTCCACAAAGTCCTTCGTCGTGGTGTAGTATTGGCGGTGGCAACCGTTCGTGCCGAGTTTATCGGCCTCGGTGTAGTTTTCGGGCAGAATTGCCGACGACCACGCAATCTGATATTGGTCACGCACCTCATCGTAGAAGATTTCGGGAGCCCACACATTGTTGGTCTTGTGTCCCTCCATCACGGGGATGCGACGTTGTTCGCTCCAAGTGATTAAATCCTTCGACGAGGCGTAACCAAAGCCCAAATCACCGGCCCAACCGAGGGTCCACACAAGGTGGAACGTACCATCGGGGCCCTGCACAATCGAGGGGTCGCGCATCATCGACTGCGGTGCGAACTTCGTCGGCTCCATCGTTTTCGAGTGGTGGTTGTAGTATTCGGGGGCTTTGTTGCCAATCATCGGCGTCAGCCACGTTCCCTGCAAACTGTCCCACTTATAACCGTCGTAGCTATACAGCAGATGCAGGCCGTCGAGAGCCGGCTCGCGGAAACCCGTGAAGAGGTAGACTTCACGCTCGGGTGATACAGGTGCAGTACAGGCGGCAAAAGCAGCCACAATCGCGCCCAAAATGAGAGTTTTCAATTTCATAGGTTGCAGATTCGTTTTCAGCATACACAGAAAGGATTTAAAGGGCGGTTTTCAAGGCTTGCGAAGGTTGCGAAACCGCAGCGCATACAGATGCGTATGTGAGGATTTCGCAACCTTTGTGTAACGCAGAAAATACCGACTTAAATCCTTTCGGAAAAAGTTACTCGTGCAGATAGTTCTCCCAGCCGAGGTAGTTCTCCACCGCCTCGTTCAAGATATCCACTACATCGGTACGCACCATGGCCACATGGTGCTCGAAGCCGTTCTTGCAGATGTACTTCATCAGCTTTTGCAGGTTCTCCACCTCCGTGACGGCGATGCAACCGGCCATGCCATAGGGGTCGTTCGTCATGCGGCCCTTACCCAGGTAGCTCTTGATGCAGCCCAGCGTGTCGTCGGTCGAGATGCGGAAGAAGGTAAACTCACCCTCCGCACATTTGCCCTGCACGGCACCAAACGTATTGACCTTACCCAGCGTGCGACCCAGAACGCCCAGCGTATCGAGCGAAATCTCGTTCTGCACGAAACTCTTCGGAGCATTGCCGCAGTGGGTGCAGACGCACTTGTTGCGATCCTCAGCGAAGTTGTTGTTCCAGTCGAGCAGCGTCGAGGGTTTACCGGCAGCCAGCGCCAAAGCATACATCGACACGGCACCGGCAATATCGGTCTCGCAGGCGCAGGGAATCAATTTCTCGCCCAGCATACTCATCGTCGTACAAGCGGCGCAACCGTAGTTCATCTCCAACGAATCCCAGCACTGAATAGCGGCGGCATCACACTCATTGGCGGCCAGCCAATCCTCCACGGCAGCCGAGAAACGCGCCATGCGAATCACCTTGTCGGCGTGAGCGGCAGGAACCTTGGCATAGGCCGTAATCTCCTCCATCTTCTGTTTCAGCACCGCAGCCTCGGCGTCATAGCGTTGGGCATTGAAGATAATCTCCGACAAATCGACCGGCACGACCGTGATACCGCTCGCCTGCAACAGCTTCTCGCTGGCACGGCAGGTGTTGAACCCGAGCGGACGCGTACCAATCTGGCCGATGCGGCAGTGGGTCAGTTTGTTCACCACGCGGCAGATGGCGGCAAACTTGTGGATGTCCTTCATCAGCAGTTCGCTGTGAATCGAATAGGTATGCAGCGTCGTATCGGTGAAGGGAATGCCATATTGATAGAGGTTGTTGCAGACCGAAATCTTGCCGCAGAAGGCATCGCGACGGCTGTCGAGGTCGACCTTGTCGTTCTCGTCGTCGCAGGCCTGCACCAAGACCGGCACATTGAGCTCGGCACGCGAGATGGCGTTGATGATACCCACCTCGAAGCCGAAGTTGGGCA
>CAZTCM010000200.1:0-2431 GCA_964612285.1 uncultured Alistipes sp. | reverse complement strand
CTGCAAAGGTACGCAAAATTTTTGAAAACACAATATATATGGCATCTTTTTCAGCCTTTTTTGCGCTTTTTTCGTTCGCGGTCGATTCTTTTTATTTATCATATTTTCAAAAGTATTTGTTTGATTTATACACAAAATGGTAAACACTTGATTTTGCGCGATTTGCATATTTCAAAAAATCCCGATTCCGAAAATTTTCGATTTTTGCCGAAATTTACATTTTTGACAATCGTGCATTTCCTGCGCCACCATGTTTTTCAGACAATTATCCCGTACACAAATAGAATTTATACACTTTTTGAATCCGGAAAATCAACCTCTGCAAAGAGCCCGTTTCGGCTCAGTTCACCCCGCAAAAAACACCTCGAAAGAGCCTTGTCAAACCACCCGAAAAAGCCCGCCCCGAACCACCCTGCCCCCCCCGTCAAACCACCCTGAAAGAGCCCCGCAAAAACAGGCAGATGCGGAGAAAACTCCGCCCGGTTTTTGACCTTTTTTCGCCGGCACTTTCGGACCTGACCGGCAGGAAACGGTCGGTGCAGAAAACCCTTCTACCCCCGCCACCAACCGCTTAATTTTGAATTTTAAATCCTAAATTTTGAATTTTCTCATATAAATATGTACCTTTGCCCATTAAACGAAAATTCAGACACGATGGAATATAGTTTCAAAGAGATTGAAGCACGCTGGCAGGAGCGCTGGCGCGAGCAACACACCTATCGCGTAGCGGTCGATTCGAGCCGCCCGAAATTCTATATCCTCGACATGTTCCCCTACCCCTCGGGGGCGGGGTTGCATGTGGGACACCCGCTGGGCTACATCGCCTCGGACATCTACTCCCGCTACAAGCGGTTGAAGGGATTCAATGTCCTCCACCCGATGGGCTACGACGCTTTCGGTCTGCCGGCCGAGCAGTATGCCATCCAGACGGGGCAGCACCCTGCCGTGACCACCGAGAAGAACATCGCCCGCTACCGCGAGCAGTTGGACAAAATCGGCTTCTCGTTTGACTGGGAGCGCGAGGTGCGCACCTGCGACCCGCGCTACTACAAGTGGACGCAGTGGGCCTTTTTGAAGATGTTCGGCCATTGGTACGACCATGCGGCACAAAAGGCACGCCCCATCGAGGAGCTCATCGCCCACTTCGAGCAGCAGGGCACCGAAGGCCTTGATGCGGCCCAAACGCAGGAGATGCACTTCACGGCCGCAGAGTGGGCTGCCAAGAGCGAGGTCGAGCGTGAGCAGGTGTTGCAGAACTATCGCCTGGCCTTCCGCGCCGACACGATGGTCAATTGGTGCCCGAAACTGGGTACGGTGCTGGCCAACGACGAGGTGAAGGATGGCTTGTCGGTGCGTGGCGGACACCCTGTCGAGCAGAAGCGCATGAAGCAGTGGCTGCTGCGCGTGACAGCCTACGCCCAGCGCATGCTGGATGGCTTGGAGGCGCTCGAATGGAGCGACTCGCTGAAAGAGATTCAGCGCAACTGGATTGGCCGCTCGGTGGGCGCACAGGTCTTCTTCGACCTGGTGGGCAAGCGTGAGAAACTCGAAATCTTCACCACGCGTCCCGACACGATTTTCGGCGTCACCTTCATGGTCATCGCCCCCGAGCACGAGATGCTCGCCGAGCTGACCACCGAGGCACAACGCGAAGCAGTCGAGCAATATGTCGCCGAGGCCAAGAAACGCTCGGAGCGCGAACGCATGACCGAGACGAAACGCGTGAGCGGCGTCTTCACCGGCTCGTATGCCGTTAACCCCTTCACGGGGCGAGAGATTCCGATTTACGCCTCGGATTATGTGCTCTCGGGCTATGGCACGGGGGCCATCATGGCCGTGCCGGCACACGACTCGCGCGACTGGGCCTTTGCCCGCCACTTCGGGTTGGAGATTGTACCGGTGGTCGAGGGCGGCAACATCGAGGAGGCCTCGTACGACGCCAAGGAGGGCAAGATGATCAACTCGGATTTCCTCACCGGTATGGATGTCAAGGAGGCGATTCCGCTGATGTTCCAGGAGGTGGAGAAGCGCGGCTTGGGCAAGAAGCTCATCAACTACCGCCTGCGCGACGCCATCTTCTCACGCCAACGCTATTGGGGCGAGCCGTTCCCCATTTACTACAAGGAGGATACGGCCTACCCGCTCACCGAGGAGCAGCTGCCCCTCGAACTGCCGCCGATTGCCAACTTTGGCCCGACGGCCGAGGGCGAACCTCCTTTGGCGCGTGTCGAAACGTGGCACACCGCCGAGGGATACCCCTTCGAACTCTCGACGATGCCCGGCTTTGCCGGCTCGTCGGCCTACTTCCTGCGCTACATGGACCCGACCAACGACGAGGCATTGGTCAGCCCCGAGGCGAACAACTATTGGCGTCAGGTCGATCTCTATGTCGGCGGCATCGAGCACGCCACGGGTCACCTGATGTATTCGC
>CAZTCM010000199.1:0-2474 GCA_964612285.1 uncultured Alistipes sp. | reverse complement strand
ACCGGCGGGGTCAACCACCTGGTCGAAGTGCGACTCGTGCTTCAAGAGCAGCTCGACATTGCGGGCGATGCGCTTCGAAAACTCGTCGGGCTCGGCATAGGCAGCGTTGAACGGAACAACCTCCAACGAGTGCACGCCGGCAATCGTTGCCGACATCGCCTCGGTCGTACCGCGCAACATGTTCACATAGGGGTCGTAGACGCTCTGGTTCCAGCGCGAGGTCTCGGCGTGCATGAGCATCTTCGACGAGCAGAGTTTCTCGGGCTCATAGCCTTTGACGATGTTGGCCCACAACATACGGGCAGCGCGGAACTTGGCAATCTCCATGAAGTAGTTCGACGACACGGAGAACGAGAAACGGAGGGCACGGGCAGCCTCGTCAGCCGTCAAACCGGCATCGGTCAAACGAGTCATGTACTCCTGACCTGCCGAGAGGGCGAAGGCCAGCTCCTCGACGATGGTCGAGCCGGCATTGCCGAAAATCTGTGCGCTGACGGTCACTACGCGAACGTGCTTCCAAGCGGCAGCCTTCTTCACGAGGGCTGCGACCTTCTCGATGCAGCTGTCGCTCAGCGAGCCCTTCTTCGAAAGTCCCTTGACGATGGGGTCAATCACAAACGAGATGTGTGCATCCTCGATGCCCTCGCGGGTCAGCTTGGCGAGCACCAACTCGGCCACCTCGCCCACGCAATCACCGCAGAAGACGAGGTCGATGGCCGGAATGGTGATGCCGGCCAGCAGCGTTTCCAGCCCCTCGGCCGTCAACGGCTCGCAGCCGCAACAGCAGAAACCGAGCGAATCGACGCCCGAGTTGAGCAGTTTGAGGGCCTCGGCATTGGCCTCGGCCACGTTGCAGACCTTCACAGTCTGGTGGATGCGCCACTCGTTGTGGGCCTTCGTACCGCGGACATAGGGGAACTGGCCCGCCTCGGTACCCAAAAACTCGATGCCTTCGAGGTTCTCGGCACGGTAGTAAGGACGCAGGTTGAAGCCCTCGCCCGTACGCCATACCAGCTTACGCTCGTAGTCGGCACCCTTCAAGTCGGCCGTAATCACCTCCTCCCACTTCTCGGTCGAGACGGCGGGAAATTCGGCGAACAGCTTTTCACTTTTGGTATTTGCCATAATGGTTTAGAAATTAATATTTTGTTAGGTATTGCTAATTTGTCTTAAAAATGCGCGTAAAGATACGAATTATTTATCAAACGACGACAACTTTATGTTATAAAAATAACAAAAACTTTCGCGGCGGGCAGAGCGGGGCTCTTTGGGCAGGCGGTCGGGAGGCACACGAATCCGCTTTCAAAGAACCGTCTTTTCGGCCAATATTCTATCATTTACACCGCATTTCTGCGATTTTTCAAAAAATCGCCATTTTTCCAAAAATCCGTGATTTTTTCACCCATTTTCCGAAAAACAACCCATTTTTTTCGTCATGCGTCAAAAAAACCACCCTATTTTTGGGGAAAAGAGCCAAAAATCCACCAACAACATGAAAAAATCGCTTTTTTCGTGCAGGTGCATCCAAAGAAAATTTTTACCTTTGCAAAAACGAAACAAAAACAGCGAAAAAACATGTCCTCATCGCTCCGATTTAAGATGGTCGACGCCGCCATCAACCATACGGCTGTCGACACAAAGGCTCCCGAAGGTCGCCCTTCGGACTATTTTGGCGCCAAAGTATTCTCGGGTGCTACGATGCGCAAATACCTCGACAAGCGCACCTTCGAGGCGCTCTCCGACACGATGCAGAACGGCACCCCGCTCACGCGTGAGGTAGCCGACTCGATTGCCGCCGGCATGCGTCAATGGGCCTTGGAGCATGGGGCCGACCACTACACCCACTGGTTCCAGCCCCTCACGGGCGGTACGGCCGAAAAGCACGATGCCTTCGCGCAGCCCGACGGCTTTGGCGGTGTAATCGAGGAGTTCTCGGGCAAGCTGCTCGTACAGCAGGAGCCCGACGCCTCATCGTTCCCCAACGGCGGCATCCGCAACACCTTCGAGGCGCGCGGATACTCGGCCTGGGACCCCACCTCACCCGCCTTTATCGTCGATACGACGCTCTGTATCCCGACCGTCTTCATCGCCTACACGGGCGAGGCGCTCGACTACAAGGTGCCCCTGTTGCGCTCTATCTCGGCCGTGGACAAGGCCGCTACGGAGGTGTGCCGCTACTTCGACCGCAACGTCGAGAAAGTGCACACCTACCTGGGTTGGGAGCAGGAGTATTTCCTCGTCGACGAGAGTCTGTGGGCCGTGCGTCCCGACCTGATGCTCACCGGCCGCACGCTGATGGGGCACGAATCGGCCAAGAATCAGCAGCTCGAAGACCACTACTTCGGGGCGATTCCGACGCGCGTGATGGCCTTCATGAAGGAGTTGGAGTATGAGTGTCTGAAACTCGGCATTCCGGTCAAAACGCGCCACAACGAGGTGGCACCCAACCAGTTCGAGCTGGCACCGGTCTACGA
>CAZTCM010000198.1:0-2501 GCA_964612285.1 uncultured Alistipes sp. | reverse complement strand
GAACAACTTACCGATTTTAGCCATTACGATGGGCGATCCTGCGGGTGTAGGTCCCGAGATTATCGCCATGTCGTTGGCTCAGGAGTATCCCTATACGGTTTGTCGCCCGCTGGTGGTGGGCGATGCTGCCATGATGGAGTTGGGTGTGAAGGCTGCCAAGGTCGAACTGCGGGTGCGCGCCATCGAGCAGGTCGGCGAGGCGCAGTACGAGCGCGGCGTAATCGATGTACTCGATCTGAAACTCATCGATGCCGCGCAATTTGCCTACGGCGTGGTGTCGGCACAGTGTGGCCATGCCGCTTTCGAGGCGGTGCGTGTTGCCATCGAATTGGCCATGAAGGGCGAGGTGGACGGCACGGTAACGGCGCCGCTCAATAAGGAGGCACTGCACGTCGCCGGACACAATTTTGCCGGCCATACGGAGATTTACGCCCACTACACCGATACGAAGAAGTATGCCATGTTGCTGGCCGACGATAAGATGCGCGTGATTCACGTCTCGACACACGTTTCGCTGCGTGAGGCGTGTGACCGCGCCAAGAAGGAGCGCGTAATCGCCGTGACGGAGCTGATCAACGAGGCGTGCAAGAGCTTCGGCATCGAGCACCCTCGCATCGGCATTGCCGGTCTGAATCCTCACGCCGGTGAAGGTGGCCTGTTTGGTGATGAGGAGATTCGCGAGATTATCCCCGCCATCGAGGAGATGAAGGCCAAGGGGTGGAATGTGGATGGCCCCGTGCCGCCCGATTCGCTCTTCTCGCGTGCCCGCTCGGGACAGTTCGACGGCTGTGTGGCGATGTACCACGACCAGGGCCACATTGCCTTCAAGGTGGGCGGCTTCGAGTGGGATCGCGAGACGCAACGCATGGTGGCCGTGAAGGGGGTGAACATCACCCTCGGGCTGCCCATTATCCGTGTCTCGGTTGACCACGGTACGGCCTTCGATGTGGCCGGTAAGGGTATTGCCAATCCCGATGCGATGCTCATGTCGATTGAGTATGCCGCCCTGATGGCCAAAAACCGTAAAAAGTAGGCACGAGGATGTCGATGCTGGTCCTTGCCGACGATATCACGGGTGCGGCCGAAATGGCCGGACTGGCCCATACGATGGGTTGCCGTGTCGCCTTCACCACCTCGGTCGAGGAGGTGGGGCGCGTGTCGGCCGATGTGACGGTGCTGGCCACCGACACCCGCTCGATGGGGCGCGAGGAGGCGGTGCAATCTACGCGCGCGGTGGTTGCACACCTGCGCATGCGACCGACGATGCAGCTCTTCAAGAAGTGCGATTCGGTGTTGCGAGGCCATCTGGTGGCCGAGACCGAAGAGGTGATGGCGTTGGGCTATCGGCGCGCTTTGGTGTTGGCAGCCAACCCCTCGAAGGGGCGTTGCATTGCAGAGGGGCTCTATTGTATCGATGGCGTGCCGCTGGCCGAAACCCCCTTTCGTCACGATCCCGAGTTCCCGGCTGCCACCTCCTGCGTGACGAAGCTGCTGGGCGCGGATGTGCGTTATATTACGGCGTGTGAGCCGTTGGCTGCTCGGGGAATCTTCGTCGGCGAGAGCCGTACCGAAGAGGAGGTGGTGCAACAGGTGGGCCGATGTGGTGCAGATACGCTGCTTGTTGGGGCAGCCGATGCGTTTCGGGCGGTGTTGCATGCACGCGGCTTTGCGGCGATTGCGCATGCCGCTTTCGAGGGGTTGGGACGCCGTCGTACCCTCATTGCGCTGGGGAGCACGATGCGCCACAACATCACTGCCGAGCCCTTCTTCGTGCGGAATCGTGTCGCCGAGAGTCTGATGCCCGATGCCGTCTTTGCGGGGGGCGATGCTGCGGTGTGGTTGGCACAGTCGTTGGCGGCGTGGCAGGGTGCCGAGAGCCTGCTGATGCGGATTCCGCAGTCGGTGGAGGTCGATGGCACGAAAGCCCTGCACCTGCGTCGTGCCATGGCGACGACGGTGGCCGGTGTGGTGGCTGCGATGCAGCCCGAGGAGTTGGTCATCGAGGGAGGTGCCTCGGCCTATGCCATTCTGGCGGCCCTCGGCTGGTCGGCCTTTAAGGTGGCCAATGAGATTGCCCCGGGGGTGGTGCGGCTCTATCACCGTGCAAGCGGGTGCTATGTCACCTTCAAGCCCGGGAGTTATCCGTGGGGAGCGATGTATGCTTAATAATCGAAGAGAGGGGGTCGCAACCAGTTTGTTGCCCCCCCCTCTCTTGTGACAGGTAACGCTGCGTACCCTTATTTGATGCGCTCGTAATACTCGCGCGTGCGCGTGTCGACGCGAATCTTGTCGCCCGTGTTGATGAACAGGGGGACCTTAATCGTGGCGCCCGTATTGACGGTGGCAGGCTTCAACGAGTTGGTCGAGGCCGTATCACCCTTGATGCCCGGCTCGGTATAGGTCACCTCCATGTCGACAATCGGGGGCAACTCGGCCGAGAGAACCATCTCCTTCTCGGTGTGGAACATCACCTCGACGATCTGACCATCGGCCATCAGGTC
>CAZTCM010000197.1:0-2544 GCA_964612285.1 uncultured Alistipes sp. | reverse complement strand
CCAGAAGTTCTCGGGCAAGAAGATTCAATACTTCGATCCCGAGACGAACGAAAGCTATGTACCCTATGTCGTCGAGACCTCGATTGGCGTCGACCGCATGTTCTTGCAGGTGATGTCGGCCGCCTATACCGAGGAGCAACTCGAAGGCGGCGATCAGCGCACGGTGCTTAAATTCCCCGCAGCCTTGGCTCCGGTGAAGGTGGCCGTACTGCCGCTCGTGAAGAAGGACGGCATGCCCGAGGTGGCACGCAAGATTGTCGATGAGTTGAAGTACGACTACAACGTCGTCTACGACGAGAAGGACTCGGTAGGCAAGCGTTATCGTCGTCAGGATGCCATCGGTACACCCTTCTGCGTGACTGTGGATGGTCAGACGCTCGAAGATGGTACCGTCACGGTGCGCCACCGCGACACGATGCAGCAGGAGCGCGTCAACATTTCGGCCCTGCGTGCTATGGTTGACGAGGAGTGCTCGTACCGCAAATTGTTCAAGAAGCTGAGCCTCTAAACCGATTGCATATGGGGCGCATCTTGGCCATCGACTATGGTCGTCGTCGCACGGGATTGGCCGTGAGTGACCCGCTGCAACTCATTGCAGGGGCACTGACGACGGTCGAGACGAAGGAGTTGGAGCGCTTCCTGGCCGATTACTTTGCCCGCGAGGAGGTCTCGACCATCGTCATCGGCAAACCGATGCAGATGAGTGGCGAACCCTCCGAGACGTGGCGCTATATCGAGCCGTTGGCCGGTCGTCTGCGCCACGCCTACCCCGACAAAGAGGTCTGCTTCTACGACGAACGCTTCACCTCCGTATTGGCCCATCGGGCGATGATTGACGGCGGGATGAAGAAGATGGCCCGCCGCGACAAGGCCACCGTGGACAAGATTGCCGCCACGATTATTTTGGAAGATTTTTTGCAGTTTAAGAGATGATTTATCCGATTGTCATATTTGGTGCGGAGGTACTGCGTAAGCCGTCGACCGAGCTGACCGCCGACTATCCCGACCTGAAAAAACTCATCGAGGATATGTTTCTGACGATGGCCGCCGCCGATGGTTGCGGGTTGGCCGCGCCTCAGATTGGGAAGAACATTCGCCTCTTCGTGGTCGATTGCTCGGCCTGGGGCGAAGAGGATGAGGCGTGCAAGGAGTACCGTCGCGCCTTCATCAACCCCGAAATCTACGAAGTTTCGGAGGAGACCGACCTCTTCAACGAAGGGTGTTTGTCGCTGCCCGGACTGCACGAGGACGTGCGTCGCCCCATCGCGATTCGCATGCGTTACCTCGACGAGAACTTCGAGGAGCACGACGAACTCTTCGAGGGTTTCCGGGCCCGCGTAATTCAGCACGAGTACGACCACCTCGAAGGCAAGGTCTTCACCGACCGCCTTTCACCCCTGCGTCGCCAGCTGCTCAAAAGCAAACTGCTGGGGATGTCGAAGGGGAAGTATCGCTGCGCCTACAAGACCAAATAAACGCGCCTCGGCGATGAACATGTGGCGACTACTCCATCTCCTGCTTGCCCTCGGCCTCACTACGGCACTCTATGGGCAGGCAGGATTTGTCTATTATGACGTCGACCACCTCTACGACACGTTACCATCGCCCTTCTACAACGACGACCACTACACCCCTGCGGGGCGTTATGGATGGGACGGCCCGCGTTACCGACGCAAAGTGGCCGACGTGGCAGCCCTCATCGACTCGATGGCGCAGCCTGTCGTGGCCCTCTACGGGGTGGAGAACGAACAGGTGGTGCGCGACATCGTAACCGCCACCCGAGGCGACTACACCTACCTGCATCGCACGCTGAACAGCCTCGACGGAATGGATTTTGCACTCCTCTACTACGGCGACCGGCTCCATCCGTTGCATTGTCACACGGCGCGCCGCACGTTGTGCATCGAGGCGACACTCGACCGCGACTCGGTACTCATTCTGCTCTCGGCCGATCGTGCCACCCTGGGAGCTACATTGACCGAATTGCGCGAACGGCACCCACGTCATCGCCGCATCGTGGCAGGCCCCTTGCAGGGGTTCGACGGCACGATTTACGGGCTGACCGACCGCATGGCACAGGCCGTGGCGCGCGGGTATGGCAACCGCCGCCGCAACCACACCTGGCAGATGCGCGACCGCATTCTGACCGAGCAACACGACGCGACCCCAGCGGGTGAAGTGTACATTCGTCGTTTTCTTGTTGACTCCTACACCGGAGAGCCCGTGCCGACCTACTCCGGAAACCGCTATCGCGGCGGGCGGGGAAGAAATCTACCCATCCGATGTCGGATCAATCGTTAAAATTTGTCCAATTGAAAAAAAAAGCGTATATTCGCATTCTGCTACGCAGAAACAACCGGTGTTACACCGAAAAACAGAGAAACATAATTTTATATTTTTTCAAATAAATACTTAATTCTTACACAATTATGGCAGACGTAAAAAGAGTTTACACCTTCGGTAACAAAGAGGCCGAGGGTAATGGCAAGATGCGTGAGCTGCTGGGTGGTAAGGGTGCAAACCTTGCGGAGATGAACCTCATCG
>CAZTCM010000196.1:0-2555 GCA_964612285.1 uncultured Alistipes sp. | reverse complement strand
AGGTGGCCAAGATGGCTTTCGTGGCCTATCAGGTCAATCCGGCCTTGGAGATGAACGATTTGCTCATCGAGAAGCACTATTCGCGTAAGCACGGCGAGAATGCCTACTACGGACAGAAGAAGTAAATGCAAAATTTAGAATTTAGAATTCAAAATTAAAGATTAAAAATTGAGGTATCCGAAGCTCGCACAAATCCCCGTTTTGCGGATTTTAGGCGAGCAGGTTTTGCGCCGACCGAAGTCGGCAAGGCAGGAGCATACCGAGCGTATGTGACTGTCGAAGCCGGCAAGGAAACGCAAAAGATGCCGCATAAAAACACAAAAATTATGATCAACGCTTATAAGGACTTCGAGATTTGGTTTGTGACGGGAGCCCAGTTGCTCTATGGTGGCGATGCCGTGGTTGCCGTAGACGGACATTCGAACGAGATGGTAGCCGGCATGAATGCTTCGGGCAAATTGCCCGTGCAGGTGGTTTATAAAGGTACGGCCAACTCGTCGAAAGAGGTACTCGACATTATGAAGGCTGCCAATGCCGATTCGAAATGTATCGGTGTCATCACCTGGATGCACACCTTCTCGCCCGCCAAGATGTGGATTCACGGCTTGCAGGAGTTGAAGAAACCGCTGCTGCACCTCCACACGCAGTTCAACCGCGAGATTCCGTGGAACGACATCGACATGGATTTCATGAACCTGAACCAGAGCGCCCACGGCGACCGCGAGTTTGGCCACATCACGGCCCGCATGCGTCGTCCGCGCAAATTGGTTGTCGGCCACTGGCAGGATGAGAGCACGCTGGGACACATCGCCGTATGGCAGCGTGTAGCAGCAGCCTGGGCCGATGCGCAGGATATGCTGGTGCTTCGCTTTGGCGACCAGATGAACAACGTAGCCGTCACGGATGGCGACAAGGTGGAGGCCGAGATGCGTCTGGGCTACCATGTGGATTACTGCCCCGTGAGCGAGCTGATGACCTATTTCGACAAAATCAGCGACGCCGAGGTCGATGCACTCGTTGCCGAATACTTCACGCTCTACGATCACGAGGCCGTTTTGGAGGATAAGTCATCGGTGGAGTACGAGAAGGTGTGGAATGCCGCCAAGGCCGAATTGACGATTCGTGCCTGCCTGGTGGACAAGGGAGCCAAAGCCTTCACGACGAACTTCGACGATCTGGGCCACTTCGACCAGATTCCGGGCCTCGCCTCGCAGCGTCTGATGGCCGAGGGGTATGGCTTCGGCGGCGAAGGTGACTGGAAGACGGCCGCTATGGTGCGCACCGTATGGTTTATGACGCAGGGCATGGAGAAGGGTTGCTCGTTCTTGGAGGACTACACGCTGAACTTCGACGGCGCCAACAGCTCGATTTTGCAGGCCCACATGCTCGAAATCAGCCCGCTGATTGCCGCCCAGAAGCCGCGCTTGGAGGTGCATTTCCTCGGCATCGGCGTGCGCAAGACGCCGACGGCCCGCTTGGTCTTCACCTCGAAGACCGGTTCGGGTGTAGCCGCCACGGTGGTTGACATGGGCAACCGATTCCGCCTTATCGTGAACGACGTGGAGTGCATGGAGCCGAAGCCGCTGCCGAAACTTCCCGTAGCCTCGGCCCTCTGGAAGCCGATGCCCGATTTCGAGGTGAGTGCCGGCGCTTGGATTTTGGCCGGTGGCACGCACCACTCCTGCTTCTCGTACGACGTGACGGCCGAGTATTGGGAGGATTACGCCGAGATTGCCGGTATCGAGATGCTGCATATCAACGCGCAGACGACGATGGCCGACTTCAAGAAGGAGTTGCGCATGAACGAGGTTTATTACCTCTTGAACAAAGCCCTTTGCTAATTTTTCAAAGAACCGATATATAAATGGAGAAGTATGTAATTGGACTCGATTACGGCAGCGACTCGGCTCGTGCCGTATTGGTCAATGCAGCCAACGGCCAGACACTGGCTACGGCAGTACGCTATTACCCGCGTTGGAAAGAGGGTAAATTCTGCAATCCGGCCATCAACCAATATCGTCAGCACCCGAAGGATTACATCGAGGTGTTGGAGGCTACGGTACAGGAGGTGCTGGGCAAGGTGGCACCGGAGGTGGCCGAGAATGTTGTGGGTATTGCCTTCGACACGACCGGCTCGACCCCCTGCTTCATTGACGAAGAGGGTACGCCGCTCGCCTTGAAGGAGGAGTTTGCCGAGAATCCGAATGCGATGTTCGTATTGTGGAAGGACCACACAGCCATCAAGGAGGCCGACGAGATTAACGCCCTGTGTCGTCGTTGGGAGACGGACTACACGGCCTACGAAGGTGGTATCTACTCGTCGGAGTGGCTGTGGGCCAAAGCGCTGCATGTGCTGCGTGCAGACGAGGCCGTACGCAATGCCGCCTACTCGGTGGTCGAGCACTGCGAGTGGATGCCGGCCCTCCTGACCGGTACCACCAAACCGGCCGACATCGTTCGCAGCCGCTGCGCGCAAGGCCACAAAGCGATTTGACACACGAAGTGGGGGGGTCTGCCGTCGGAGGAGTTCGTCACGACCCTCGACCCGCTGGTCA
>CAZTCM010000195.1:0-2572 GCA_964612285.1 uncultured Alistipes sp. | reverse complement strand
TGATGATTGACCCCAAGATGGTCGAGTTCTCGGTCTATGGGAAACTCGAACGCCATTTCCTGGCCAAGATGGAGTCCGAAGATAGGGCGATTATCACCGATCCGATGAAGGCAGTCTACACGTTGAACTCGCTCTGTACGGAGATGGACAGCCGCTTGGAGTTGTTGAGTAAGGCGACGGCCCGCAATATTGTCGAGTACAACCAGAAATTTACCGAGCGCCGGCTCAATCCCGAGAAGGGACACCGCTACCTGCCCTATATTGTGGTGGTGGTCGATGAGTTTGCCGACCTGATTATGATGGCCCGCGAGGTCGAGCGTCCCGTGATGCGTCTGGCACAGAAAGCGCGTGCCGTGGGTGTGCACCTCATCATCGCCACGCAGCGTCCCGATGTGAAGGTCATCACGGGCGGTATCAAGGCCAACTTCCCTGCGCGTATCGCCTTCCGCGTGATGCAGATGGTCGACTCGCGCACGATTTTGGACAGCCCGGGAGCCAACCAGCTGATTGGTCGTGGCGATATGCTCTTCTCGAAGGATGGCGAGGTGACGCGTATCCAGTGTGCACTGGTCGAGACGAAGGAGGTCGAGGGCATTGTCGATTACATCGCCAAGCAACAAGGCTATACGGAGGCCTATCCGCTGCCCGACTATGTGCCCGAGGGCGGTGATGCGGCGATGGGGAGCGAGGAGGTCGATATGGCCCCCAAGAAATACGATTCGCTCTTTGCCGAGATTGCTCGCGATGCCGTGCAGAGCGGCTCGATTTCCACCTCGATGATTCAGCGTAACTACGAGGTGGGCTTCAACCGCGCCGGCCGCATCATGATGCAGTTGGAGCGTGCCGGTATTGTGGGGCGTCAGCAGGGTGCCAAACCGCGCGATGTCTTGTTCCACGACTCGCCCTCGTTGGAGGCGAAGTTGCAGGAGTTGGGACTTTTTTAGTAAATACGCATAAACCGATTCAACCTTGAAAGCGAAATTTGTGGTAGGGTGGCTCTGCACGTTGTGTGTGTGGAGTGCTGCGGGCCAAAGCCGTGCCGAACAGCTGCTGTTGCAGATGAAGCAGGCGGTGGAGACGATGGCAGCCTACGAAACAGCCTTTGTGGTGGAGGCCGAGGGGATGACCTTCGAGGGTACGATGGCGGTCGAGGATGCGCGTTACCACATCCGCATGGGAGAGGTGGAGGTGTTGGGCGATGCCGCGATGCGCCATGAAATCAACCACGCGCGACGTGAGGTGACGCTGATGCCGAGCGAGCAGATGAGCACCAACCTGCTCTCCAACCCCGCGAGCGCGTTGCTGGCTGTTGCCCGGGCCGAAGCGGAACTGCTGACCGAGCAGAACGGAACGGCCGAGTTGTTGCTTGTGCCGCAGGATGAGGCGGGGCAAATCCGCCTTTGGCTCGATACGACAAAGGGGCTTCCCATGAAGATTCGTTACGAGCAGGAGGAAGTCGGTGTTGATATCCGGATTCGCTCGATGCACCCCTTGAAAGGGACCATTCCGGCCTACGACGTGGCGCGCTATGAGGGTTATGAAATCATCGATTTTCGGTAATCCCCGCTTGTGCTGACATTCTACGAGCAAGAGGGCCTGTCTAACAAGTCCTCAAAAATGAAAATCACCCCCGCCAGAAGAGCTTCTGGCGGGGGTGAAATCGTTAAAATTAGACTTGTTAGACAGGCTCTTATGCTTTTTTATATGATACCTATTTAATCTCGATGGGGCGCGAGACGGGCAATGTGTTGGTCGGCTCCTTTTTGGGGAGCTCGATGACGAGGATGCCGTGCTTCATGTGGGCGTCGATTTTTGCAACATCGACCTCCTCGGGAAGGATGAAACTCTGTCGGAAGGCGTTGTAGGTGAAGTCGCGACGCAGGTAGGTGGGTTGCTTGTCTGCATCCTTATCGGTGCTTGTCGCAGACTCCTCCTTGCCTTTTTCGCTCGTTTTGCAGCTGCTCTTTTCGAGGGCAATGACTAAGTGATTCTCGTGCTCGATGCGTACCGAGAAATCCTCCTTGCACATCCCCGGAGCAGCCACCTCGATGCAATACTTCTTCTCGTGTTCGATGATGTTTACGGCCGGAGCCGCATGCTGTTTGCGATGCATCGGCATCCAATCGTCGCCAAAGACATCGTTGAAGATGCTCGGCAACCAAGATTGATTTTTTGTTACAGGGACCATGTGTTGTGAAGTGTTAAATGATTCGGGGCGAAGCAGTGCAAAAACAATACCAAGTCCCCGAGAAAAGAGATGAAGGTGCGAAAAATACCGTCAGGGGGTCGAATGCGGCACCGAAAGTGGCTCAAATCGGCTAAAAAGGGGCAAAATAGAGGGGTGCTCGGATAAATAAGCGGCAAAAAGCACAAAAAAACACCTTGGAAATTGCTCAAATCGAAAATAAACGCTATTTTTGTTCGTTAAAAGTGTAGAAAGGTTTTTACAAACTCGAAGAACTCGAACGAATGACAACCGAAGAAGAAAAGAACAGCGGTTTGGTCGGACGCATTGTCCCGGTCAATATCGAAGAACAGATGAAGACGGCCTACATCGACTACTCGATGTCGG
>CAZTCM010000194.1:0-2607 GCA_964612285.1 uncultured Alistipes sp. | reverse complement strand
GGTGGTTTGCGCTCCGTCGATGCCGCTCATGGCGAAGTCCATGAAGACAATGTCGGCATCGAGCCCCTGTAACATTTCGAGGAACTCTTCGCCGCTGCCGGCTTCGGCCACCACTTGGCAATGGGGTGTGTGGTCCAACAGGCCGCGCAGGCCGGTACGAAAGAGGGCGTGGTCGTCGACCAGGACAATACGATGATTCATTGTTTTTCGCTTTTTCGGTGTTTGCGTTGCCGCTTGGGGGGCTGCTCCCCTTGCAGGTTGATCTGTATCGAGGCCCGCATTCCCTCCCCGGGGGCCGAGTCGATGTCGACGTTACCCCCCAGCGAATTGATGCGCGAAGAGATATTTGACAGCCCCATGCCGCAGTCGATGACCGCCTCGGGGCGGAAGCCGCAGCCGTTGTCGCTATATTCCAATTGAAGACGGGGGCCGTTCTGGGCGAGCGTGAGGGTGATGCAGTCGCAGGCGGCGTGTTTGAGTGAATTGTTGACCAACTCGCAGATGACGCGGTAGAGAATCACTTCGAGGTCGGTGTCGAAGCGTTCGTTGCGCAGATTGGTCGTAAAGCGGATGTCGACGTGGTGCATGGCGGCACTCTTGTCGATGAAGTTGCGGATGCCGCGTGCCAACCCGAAGTCGTTTAAGACATGGGGCGAGAGGTTGTTCGAGATTTCGCGCACGGCCCGAATCGCCTCGTTGATGACGTAGGTCGTGTTGTTGAGCAGTTCGCGCCGCGAGGCATCCTGCTCGTCGCGCGAGAGGGCCGAAAGCGACATCTTGGCCGATGAAAGCAGGGGGCCCAAGCCGTCGTGCAACTCCTTCGAGAAGGAGGAGCGCGCCTTCTCCTCGGTGCGAAGCACCGCCGTCAGGATGCGGCGGTTCCAGAGTTGACGTTGGTAGTTGAGGCGGTCGATGTATTTGAATAATTTGTGGGCATACATCACGCCAATCGAGAGGCAGATGGAGACGATGATGCCGAGGTCGGCCATGAAGAAGCGGGGCACGGGGTGTCCGGAGATGACCAGCAACTGCACCAGACGCTCGATGGAGAGAATCGAGAAGCCGATGATGAAGAGAATCCACACCGAGTTGTATTTCGTGGCACGCACCAACCGCAGTGCATAGACGGTGGCTATGGACTGCACGATGATGGCGATGATGAGCAGAATTTTGATAAGCATGGTGTCGTTTCGCGCGGTTATCGTCACACAAATATAAGGAAAAATTGGGATTTCGAAAAATATCCATTACATTTGCATCAAACACCCCGCGAGGCTCGTGAAATCATGAAAGACGACAAACGCTTAAAGCGCAAAGTGCGCAACTCCTATCTCGTATCGACCATCAGCATGGCTTTGGTGCTCTTTTTGCTGGGGTCGGTGGGTTATTTGATGTTGGCTGCCAAGAAGGTGGCCGACACGTTGCAGGGGAGCATCATGGTGATGGTCGAGTTGAAGGAGGATTACACCCCCGAGCAGCGCGATGCGTTGGTGGCGGTATTGGCCGACGAGCCGTTGGTGGGCCGTTTACGTTTTGTGAGCAAGGAGGAGAAGGCCGACGACGAAGCCTTCCGCCGCGTATTTGAGAGCAGTTTCGAGGAGGTGCTGGGCGAAAATCCGTTGCTCGACAGCTACGAGGTGACCCTGACGACCGCCTCGGCCGTCGAGGGCGAGGTCGAGCGCTTCTTGACGAACATCGAACAGATGGCGGGGGTAGACCGTGCCAGCTATCCGGCCCAGATGGCCGAGCGGCTGCATCGCACGGTGGGCAAGATTCGCTTTGTGCTGATTCTCTTCGGCGGGGCGCTCATCATCATCTCGCTCATTTTGCTCAACAACACGGTGCGTCTGGCCATCTACTCGAAGCGTTACATCATCAACACGATGAAATTGGTTGGTGCCACCAAATGGTTCATCATGCGCCCCTTCCTGGCGAGCAGCATCTCGCAGGGCATCGTGTCGGGGCTGTTGGCCGCCCTGCTGTTTGGGGGTGCGGTCTATGGCCTGAGCGAGGCGGTGCCCGAATTGTCCACGATGGCCGAGTTGGAGCAGTTGGCGATACTTGTGGGCGGTATGATAGCGTTGGGCGTAGGGGTTTCGATGCTCTTTACCACCTTTGCCGTCAATAAATTTGTCAACATGAAGTCGAACAAAATATACCTCTATTAATCTGGCGATGAATACGAATCCGCAATCCAACCCCGAAAATCCGCGTATGCCGCTTACGCGCCGCAACTACCTGATTTTGCTGGTCGGCTTTCTCATCATCCTGCTCGGCATGGTGCTGATGGCCGGCGGAGGCAGTGACTCGCCCGAGGAGTTCAACGAGGCGATGTTCTCGTTTCGGCGCATCACGTTAGCCCCGATTTTGGTGGTGGGCGGCTTCGTGGTCGAGATTTTCGGCATCATGAAGCGCTACAAATAGCCGACACTCCTCCCCGCTCGAAACGCCCCCGATTATCCGATGGGGAACCAGATGAAGACGGCTGCATCCCACACGGCGTGTGAGAGGATAATGGCCGTAAAGCGGTCGGGGAAGAGCCGATAGAGCCCGCCCCACACAACCCCGCAAACCAACGCAGCCATCACCAGCATAAAGTTGCACGAG
>CAZTCM010000193.1:0-2694 GCA_964612285.1 uncultured Alistipes sp. | reverse complement strand
GTCGGGGTCATCAGCGGGGCGAGCAGCAACCATGCCAGCAATGCACCGGCCGGCTCGGCAACGCCCGATAAGAGCGACCACAGGAAGGCCTTCGTGCGACTCCCCGTGGCGTAGTAGATGGGCACCGAGACGGCAATGCCTTCGGGGATGTTGTGGATGGCTACGGCCACGGCAATGGCCACACCGAGCGTCGCGTTGTCCATCGCCGAGGCGAAGGTGGCGATGCCCTCGGGGAAGTTGTGGATGGCAATGGCCAAGGCTGCCATCAGCCCCATGCGCATCAGTCGCGGGTTCTTGGGACGCTCCTGCAACTCTTCGAGGGTGTGGGCCTCGTGCGGGTTTTCGACCTCGGGCACGAGGTGGTCAATCAGCCCGATGAGGAGCATGCCGACGAAAAAGGCAATGACGCTCCACACCTCGCCAAATTTATTGCCATGCACCGAGGCGAGTTGCTCCATTCCCTGCGGCATGAGCTCCATGAACGACACATAGACCATCACGCCGCCCGACAGACCGAGCGAGAAGGATAACAGCCGCTTATTGGTGTGGCGGGCAAAGAAGGCAATGGCGCTCCCGATACCGGTGGCAAGACCGGCACCCAGCGTCAAAAGCAATGCGAGTGATATGTTTCCCTCCATGAGCATAAATCACTGCAAAGATAGTACAAAGAATTGAGTTTTGGGTGTAATAGGGATGGTTTAACGCTTTCTTAACATTGCATTTGTCGCCTTCGGTGAGATGAGAAGCAAAAAGGAAAGAGGTTATGAATAGCAAAAGAGAGTAAGGGCTAACACCTTTTTTGTTGCGTTAGCCCGTTTTGAATACTCAATTTTGCATTAATTCATCATCCCTCCGCCAGCCGCACTGCTCTTGTTCGTCTCCATCTCCTCGGTGTGGGTGTCGGCCTTGCGGTTGGTCTGCTTGACGGCGATGCCCTGCTTGCCAAAGCGCCACGAGAGGGAAAAACGCACCGAGCGGGCTGCATTTTCATAGCGCGTGGTTTGGAGATAGGTGGGCGTGTCGCTCTGCTGCTCAAAGCGCATCTGCTTCGAGCAGGGATTTTGCAGCGTCACCGAGCATTCGAGCCGCTCTTTGCACAGCTTCTGTCCGAGTCGCAGGCTGGTGAAGAGAATCGGCTTCTTCCAGCGGGAGGTCATCGCCGGTTCGGGCAGGGAGCAATACTCCGAGAGGGTCAGGCGCGCCCCCTTCCAAAGGGCTACCATGGCGTTGAGCGACTGCGTATAACACCACCCTTCGGAGCGAATTCCTTGCGAGGTAAGACGGTAGCTGCCCCAGCCGCCACGGCCGCTGAGCGAGAGGTTGAATTTTGCCGAGGGACGCCACGAGAGGGCGAGGTCGAGCAGGTAGAACTGCATGCGCCCCCGATTGGCGTAGGTCGTGTTGAGGAGCCCCTCGTCGTCGACAAAGGAGTATTGCGAGGCGAGGTTCGACGAGAAGTTGGTTGTGGCTCCTACGGCGAGACTCCATTGGTTCTCCATGCGCGAGTAGCGCAGGTTGAATTGATGGGTTACGCCCGTTTCGAGATTGGGGTTGCCATAATCGCGCGAGGCGAGCTGCTCGTTGACATAGGGCGACATCGCCTCGACCCCCGGGCGACGCAGACGCTGCGTGTAGGAGAGGGCCCACATCTCCCCCTGCTTGGGGGTAAGGGTCAGCGAGACATAGGGTACGAGGTTGGTTAGGCGGCTGGTGTAGGCCTCCTCCGAACCCTCGTTTTCGCTGTCGAGCCGATATCGGGCGCTTTCCAGACGAGCCCCCAATCGCAGGGCGAGTTTGGTCGTCGTGTAGGCATACCCGCCATAGAGCCCGAAGATGTGTTTGCGCAGGGTCGAGGTGCCGTGGGTGGCATGTGTCGCCTCGGGCCCCTCGTAGCTGTTGTTGCCCACCTCCTCGCTGCGGTCGAAGGTGTGTTTGAGTCCCGCTTCGAGCGAGTGATGAGCCGAGAGCGGATTGGTGTAGTCGAGTTGCAGGATGTTCTGCACCTGCCGGCTGCGCGTGTCGCTGTATAGGGCCAGGTAGCCCGGGTCACCCACCTCAGGGGCGATTTGCTCGGTAATGGGCGAGCCGGTGGTCGGCTGCAACGAGATGTTGTCCGAGAGGGTCAGCGTGTGGTTCTCGCGCCCGAAGGTGTGCTGGTAATTTAGGCCGAAGTCATAGCCATACCACGCCGGACGGGTGTGGGTTGTGTTGCCATAGCGCAACAGGCTTTCGCCGGCCGCGTCGGTGTAATCGATAAGCGACCGTTGGAGGGTGTTGCTGTGGCCGTCGAAGAGGGAGAATTCGGCCGTGAAGAGGTTGAGCGAGTCGAGCTGATAGCTGGCCTGCACGTTAGCGTAGAGGCTCTTGAAGTCATACCCGTAGCGCATCTCGTTGTGCAGATATTTATAGGTGGCCTCGTCGGTGTGGTTTTCGAGTTCGGCCTGCACGCCGTTGTTCAATTTGTCAATCTCCTCGCTCAATGCGTAGTAGAGCGAGGTGGAGAGGGTCAGTTTGCCGGTTTGCAGGGCAAACGTGGCCGAGTTGTTCGAGAGCCACACCCCCTCTTCGCCCCATTGCCACGAGGTGTTGAGCGAACCGTTGTAGCCGTCGAAACGCGCCTTCGAGGTGATGATGTTCAGCACGCCGCCCGTGCCCTCGGCATCGTACTTCATCGAGGGGTTCGTGATCACCTCG
>CAZTCM010000192.1:0-2703 GCA_964612285.1 uncultured Alistipes sp. | reverse complement strand
GGTCGGGCGCAGGGTTGTTTTGCAGCCACTCGACACTCTCCTCGATGCTTTCGAGTACCCCCAGCACCTCGACGTGCGGGGCCTCCTGCTTTAAGATGGCTTGCAGATTTTGCGCCGCAGCCGTTTCGTCTTCAATAATCAGCACTCTCATGCTTCGGTCGGTTTTTGCAACGGCAGGCGCACCGTGAAGGTGTGGCCGTCGTTCAGAATAACAATATCATGCCCCGTGATGAGACGCCAGCGACTGGCCAGGTTCTCCAATCCGATGCCGGTCGAGGGTTCGGGGTCCAACTTCGGGGCGATGGGGTTCGACACCTCCAACCAATGATCGACGGTGCGAATCGTCACCCGCAACGGAGAGTTCTTCGTAATCTTGTTGTGCTTCACGGCATTCCCGATGAGTGGTTGCAGCGAGAGGGCCGGCAGCAGCCACTCCTCGCAGGCCTTGTCAATCGAAAAATCGAAGAAGAGTTTATCCGCATAGCGAATGCTGTATTGGTAGCTGAACGACTCGGCAAAGCGCAACTCGTCGCTCAACGGCACCAACGTATTCTGCCCGTTTTGGATGATATAGCGGAAACTGTACGAAAGTTGTTCGATGTAGCGGATGGCCAGTTCATTCTGCCCCTCACGCACCAACATGGCAAGCGAATTGAGCGAATTGAAGAAGAAGTGAGGGCTGATTTGGCCCACCAACACGTTGTAACGGGCCGTCAACGAGGCGTTTTTCAGTTGTTCAATCTCCATCTCAACCTCCTGCTGATGCGACACCAGCATGCGAATCCACCCACACAAAATCGAAACGATGACCGTGAACGAGAATTTCAGCACGAGCGTCGGTTCAAACATCCGCTGGTGCATGAAATTGAATTTGATGTTGCCCGAGTGCCAATCCGGCATCGGGGCCAGCAGGAACATCCCCACCACAATTACCACGCACAACAAGGCCAATTTCACCCATTGCCACGGGGCCGGCTTGCGCGGTTGCAGGTGGCGGCGCAACAACGCGACCAATACAAAGGAGAGGAGGAAGAAATAGAGTAATTGCAACGAGATTTCCAGCGTCTCGGCAGGGTAGTTGAAGAAGCGGTTGTAGTCGAACTCTTCACCGTTGAGTTCGTAGATGCGGTTGAGCGCAACATGTCCCCCTTCGTAGCGTGGCGCCCGCACATCGACCTGCATCAAATCGCCATCGCGCAAATCGAACCAGCGCACCCGCTGCAACGGCACATAAACGCTGTCGCGTCCTTCGTAAATCAGATAGCCGTGACCGTCGGGCGAGAGATGCAGCAAACCTTCGCCCGTCTGCTCGATGCCTGGACGCGGAATATGCGGCCGCCAATCGTAACGTGTCTGTCCGAAGAGCAGCAACAGGTAGGAAAAATTGACCACCAACGTAATGGCGATGGCGGCCAGGAGGCTGACCAAATGGTCTGTCTTTTTGAGTTTCATGGCGTAGGGGAGCGTGTGGTTTGAATCGGGCCTGCTACTCCTCGTCGTTCGTATACCACGAAGCGTAGTGCATGTAGTCGCGGGCCGTGCGACAGACGATTTGCTCACTCTGCTCGGGGCTGATCTCCTTTACCTTCTTGGCAGGGACACCGGCATAAATCGAATTGGGCTCCAACTCGGCATTCGAGAGCACCAACGCATTGGCAGCAATGATGCACCCCGTGGGAACATGGGCATTGTCGAGCACCGTGGCACCCATACCGATGAGTACCTTATCGTCGATGCGGGCTCCATGAATCGTAGCGTTATGGCCAATCGACACATCATTGCCAATGATGGTCTGCGAGGGTTTGGGCGACTTGTCGTAGAGGGTGTGCAACACCGCGCCATCCTGGATGTTTGTACGGTCACCAACCACGATTTTGTTCACATCGCCACGCAGCACCGCGCCATACCAAATCGAGCAGTCGCGGCCCACGGTCACATCGCCCAACAACACGGCCGTCTCGGCCAAAAAGGTATTTTCACCCACCTGCGGTTCGTGACCGCGGATTTTTCGAATCAGTGCCATCGTTTCAAATGCAAAATTTAGAATGTAAAATGATTGTGAGGGTGTTTACTCCTCCCACTTGGCTTGCTGCCAAATCGCCTCCATCTCGTCGAGTGTCATTTCGCGCAATGTTTTTCCTTGCACCTCAGCGGCTTGCTCGATGGATTTAAAGCGACGGATGAACTTCTTGTTGGTGCGATCAAGCGCCGCTTCGGGATCAATACCGTAGAGACGGCATGCGTTAATCAGGGCGAAGAACAGGTCGCCAATCTCCCCTTCAAGACGTTCTTTCGAACCACTGCGCATCTCGGCTTCCACCTCGCCAATCTCTTCGTGCACCTTGGCCCAGACATCCTCTTTCTGCTCCCAATCAAAACCGACGCTCGCCGCCTTCTCACCTACACGAAAGGCCTTGACCATCGCCGGCAGCGAACGTGGAACACCGCCCAACGTGCCACTCTTGCGCTTCTTCTTGCGCAGTTTGAGTTCCTCCCAATTGGCCTTCACCTCCTCGGGCGTATTGGCGTGAATGTCGCCGTAGACATGCGGATGGCGATAGATGAGTTTGTCGCACACCCCATTCGCTACATCGGCATAATCGAACGCACCCTCTTCGTCGCCCAATTTCGAGTAGAAGACCACATGCAGCAGCAGGTCGCCCAACTCCTCTTTGATGCCTTCGAGGTTGTGGTCGGTAATGG
>CAZTCM010000191.1:0-2705 GCA_964612285.1 uncultured Alistipes sp. | reverse complement strand
GAACTCCTCGCGCGTGAGCTGTGACTTCTCGATGCCCTGCTCGTGCAACATCGCCACGACCTTCGCTTCGGTGGCAATCGAGGCGTGGTCCATGCCCGGCACCCAGCAGGCATTCTTGCCCGACATGCGGGCACGACGAATCAGCACATCCTGCAACGTGTTGTTGAGCATGTGGCCCATGTGGAGCATGCCCGTGACATTGGGGGGCGGAATAACAATCGTGTAGGGTTCGCGGGCATCGGGCTCCGAGTGAAACAGGCGATGCTCCATCCAGTAATCATACCATTTAGCCTCCAACGATTGGGGCGTGTATTTGTCGGCGATTTGCATAACGCGGTATATTATTGTGTTTTTTTCGAATTATGACCTGCAAAGGTACGAATTAAAATTCAAAAATTAGCATGTAAAATTCAAAATTGGCAGAAAGCGGGGCCGGTGGGCGCGAAAGCGGGGTCGATTAGGCCAGCAGGATGCCGTGTTTTTGGCACGCTTCCACCATTTCGTCGGGCCAGATGGCACTCTGCACCTCGCCGATGTGGGCTTTGCGCAGCAGGTACATGCAGAGTCGCGACTGCCCGATGCCGCCACCGACGGTGAGCGGAAGCTCGCCGGCGAGCAGGGCGCGGTGGAAGGGGAGGGTGCGTTTGTACTCCTCGCCGCGCAGAATGAGCTGGCGTGCGAGCGCCTCGGCATCGACGCGGATGCCCATGCTCGAAATCTCGACCGCCTGTTCGAGCGCCGAATCCCACAACAGCAGGTCGCCGTTCAGGCCGATGTGCCCCTCCTCGTTGGGAGTTGACCAGTCGTCGTAGTCGGCGGCACGGTTGTCGTGGGGGCGGCCGTTCGAGAGCGGGGCCCCGATGCCGATGATGAAGAGGGCGCGATGTTGCCGCGTACACTCGTTTTCGCGCTCTTTGGGCGTGAGCGCGGGGTAGCGTTGCAGCAACTCCTCTGCGTGGATGAAGTGAATCTCCTCGGGGAGGGTGGGGCGCAACTGCGGGAACTCGGTGTAGAGTTTGTTTTCGGTCACTTTAATCGATTCGTAGATGCGGCGCACGGTCTTTTTCAGGAAGGCCACGGTGCGCTCCTCGGGGCGGATGACCTGCTCCCAATCCCACTGGTCGACATAGATCGAGTGGATGTTGTCGAGCTCCTCCTCGGGGCGCAGGGCGTTCATGTCGGTGTAGATGCCGCGGCCGGCCGTGGTGCCCAGTGTCGCCAATTTGTGGCGCTTCCACTTGGCCAGCGAGTGAACCACCTCGGCCACCTCGTTGTGGCGGGCCCGCACCGGAAAGGAGACGGCGCGTTCGACTCCGTTCAAATCGTCGTTCAGACCGCTGTTGCGCAAAACGGCCAGCGGGGCTGTGACACGCAGCAGGGCCAGCTGGGCCGAGAGGTTGTTTTGAAACATTTCCTTCACCTGTCGAATGGCACGCTCGGTGCTCTCGACGTCGGCAATCGGATTGGCGTAGTGGGGAGGTAGAATCAGCGACATGGGTGCTTGCAGTATGGGTTTGGGTGCAAATGTACGATTTTTCGGCCGAAGATACGATTCTTCCGTGAAAAATCGTTACCTTTGCACCGATTATATACCTATGCGAACTATGAGTAAAAAGATAAAAGTAGAGAGTTTTGAGGTGGAAGACGCCACGCTGGCTGCCGAATTGATGGATGGTCGCCATCGGGTCATTCCGATTGTCACGGGCGATGACGAGCCCGTCGAGGAGTCGGAGATTCCCGAGGTGATTCCGATTCTGACGCTGCGTTCGTCGGTTCTCTTCCCGGGGGCCATCACCCCCATTACGGTCGGCCGCGACAAGTCGATTTCGCTCGTGCGTGCCGTCAATCAGGAGGGGGGCGTGCTGGGTGCCGTCTTGCAGCGTGAAAGCGAGGTCGAAGACCCGCAACCGGCCGATATGTACAAGGTGGGCACGGCGGCCCGCATCATCAAGATATTGGAGATGCCGAACGGCAATCTGACGGTGATTCTGAATGGGTTGCAGAAGATTGAAATCCACGAATACACCGCCACGGAGCCCTATCTGAAAGCGCGTGTGACGGCTCTGCGCGATACGACGCCCGACGAGAACAACGTCGAATTCGAGGCCCTCGTCGAGTCGATTCGCGACACGGCCCTCGGCATCATCAACATCTCGCCCTCGATGCCCAAGGAGGCGGCCTTCGCCATCAAGAACATCGACTCGAAGCGCGGCATCATCAACTTCATCTGCTCGAACATGGAGCTGGCCGACGACGACCGCCAAGCGTTGTTGGAGGCCCCCGGACTGTTGGCCCGCTCGCGTAAACTGCTCGAAATCCTGATTCGCGAGCAGCAGTTGGCCGAACTGAAAAATCAGATTCAGGAGCGCGTCAAGCAGGAGATTGACAAGCAGCAGCGCGACTACTACCTGCAACAGCAGATGCGCACGATTCAGGAGGAGCTGGGCGACACGAACGATGCCGACCTGGAGCGCCTGGAGGAGGCTGCTGCGAAGAAGAAGTGGCCCGAGGAGGTGGGTAAGCTCTTCCGCAAGGAGCTTCAGAAGTTGGAGCGCATCAACCCCGCCGTGGCCGAATATACGGTGCAGATTACCTACCTGGAGCTGCTGCTGGAGCTTCCCTGGGAGGAATATACGGTCGATAACCTCGACCTGAAGGCGGCACGCGAACAGCTCGACCGCGACCACTTCGGCTTGGAGGAGGTC
>CAZTCM010000190.1:0-2735 GCA_964612285.1 uncultured Alistipes sp. | reverse complement strand
ACGGCCACGATCCGGCTGTCTTGGAGAAGATTTGGGGCGAGTGGGAGAAGTTTGCCTCCTACGCCTTCAACAAATCGCATGCAACCTGCTACTCGTGGGTGGCCTTCCAGACGGCCTACCTCAAAGCGCACTACCCGTCGGAGTATATGGCGGCCGTATTGAGCCGAAACCTGACTAACGTCGGCACGCTGACGACCTACATGAGTGAGTGCAAGCGCATGGGTATCAGTGTGCTCGGTTCGGATGTCAACGAGTCGATGAAGACCTTCTCGGCCAATGCCAAGGGCGATGTCCGCTTCGGTCTGGCCGCCATCAAGGGCGTGGGCGAAGCAGCGGCCGAAAGCATCATCCGCGAACGTGAGCAAAATGGGCTTTACAAAGATATCTACGATTTCTTCGAGCGTGTGAACTATGCCGTGGTCAATCGTAAGTGTATCGAGAATATGGCCTATGCCGGTGCCTTCTCAACCCTTGTGGAGTTCCATCGCAGCAAGTTCTTTGCCCCCGACACACGCGATACGTCGGTGGGTAACTTCCTCGAAGCGTTGATGCGCTATGGCCAGCGCTTCCAGGCCGAGAAGAACAATGCCCAGCAGAGCCTCTTCGGGGGTGGCGGCCACGTCGATATTCAACGTCCTACAGTCCCCGTCTGCCTCGATTGGAACCAACTCGAAACGCTCAATAAGGAGCGCGAGATGATGGGACTCTATCTGACGGCTCATCCGCTCGACGACTACAAGCTGGTCATCGAACAGATGTGCAAGACGCAACTCTCGGATTTGGATGATTTGGAGGTGCTGCGTGGCAAGGAGATTGCCGTGGCCGGTATGGTGGTCGGCGTGCAGAATCTGATGACCAAGACGGGCAAGAACTTTGGCCGTTTCAAACTCGAAGATTACAACGCGACCCACGAGTTTGTGCTCTTTGGCAAGGATTATGAGAATTTCCGCAAATACCTCTTCGAGAACTATTTCCTGATGGTACGCGGCAAGGTGCAGCCGCGCCCCTACCAGAAAGAGGGCGAGCCCGAACAACTCGAATTCAAGATTACGGGCATGATGCAGTTGCAGGAGGTGCGCGACGGCATCAAGGAACTGACGGTGCAACTTCCGGTGCAGGAGCTGACCTTGCGTTTCATCAGCGACTTCTCGGCACTGGTTAAACATGCCAAGGGGAATGCGACGGTACGCATCCATCTCTATGATGCCGAGAGCAATGTGGCGTTGCGCCTCTTCTCGAAGCGTTATCGTGTGGAGGTGACGCAGCCGTTGGTCGAATACCTCGAACAGAACGACTATAAATATACAATATCATAAACCAATAAATTTACTACAACTATGGCAATGGAAATCAACAAGAACAACATTGAGGAGTTGCTCGCAGGCGAGCAGCCGGTCGTTATCGACTTTTGGGCAGAGTGGTGCGGCCCCTGCCGTATGATTGCGCCCGTGATTGAGGAGCTGGCCGAAGAGTATGCCGGCCGTGTCGTGATTGGCAAGTGCGACGTCGAGGAGAACGACGAAATCACGATGAAGTATGGTGTGCGCAACATCCCCACCATCATCTTCCTCAAAGGCGGTCAGCTGGTCGACAAGCAGGTAGGTGCCTGCCAGAAGGGTGCGCTGGTTGAGAAAATCGAGAAAATGCTGTAAGCCATGATTCGCTGCATCGAGTGGAACGGCTTGCCGGCCGTTGAGTTTTCGAAGGGGGATTACACCGCATTGTTGGTGCCGTCGGTGGGTGCCAACCTAGTGCGTCTGGCAAATACGAAGTTGGGTGTTGAGGTGCTGCGCACCCCGAAGGCCGAGGAGATGGAGACCTTCCTTTCGCGTCCGCAGATTTTCGGTCTGCCGCTCCTGTTCCCGCCCAACCGTATCGAGGATGGTCGCTACACCTTCGAGGGACGTACCTACCAATACCCCATCACCATCGAGGCTGAGAATAACTACCATCACGGCATCATCAAGAGCGAGCCTTTCGTGGTGTCGAAGGCCGAGGAGAATGATGAGGAGGTGAAAATCGAGTGCCGCTACTACTCGAATCCGGCCAACGATGCCATCTATCGCCATTTCCCCCACGCCTTCAAGTGTAAGATGGTCTACAAACTTTCGAACAAGGGCTTGGAGCAGGAGGTGATGTTTGGCAATAAGAGTCGGGAGGATATGCCCGTGGGCGTCGGTTTCCATACGCCGATTCAGATTCCCTTTGCCGGTGGCGAGGCGGCCGATTATCGCATGCGCGTAGCCATTGGCGAGCAGGTTGAACTGAGCGCCCGTAACCTCCCGACCGGCAGGAAGATGCCGCTTTCGGAGCGTTATGCCAAGTTGCGCGAGGAGGGGTTGCAGGTGACGATGTGCGAGCCCGTTGAGGCCGGTTTCACGCTGCGTGAGATGGAGGTCGACGGCAAGCCCTATCGTGGTGCGGTTGTCGAGAATATCAAGACGGGTGTACGCGCCTTCTACGAGGTAGACGAGGAGACCACCTACTGGACGGTGTGGAACAACGGTGGTCAGGTCGAGTACTGCTGCCCCGAGCCGCAGTCGTGGATTACCAATGCCCCGAATGCCGAGCATCCCGAGGCTGCCGGCTTCCGCTACATCGAGCCGGGTGAGAAGTTCCGCATGCGCTTTAAGCTCTATGTGAAGTAATCACGCAAGCGTATAGATCGCTATTGAAATTGAAAGAGCCTGTCTAACAAGTTTTTTGTTAGGCGGGTTTTTGTATATAATAAAAAG
>CAZTCM010000189.1:0-2790 GCA_964612285.1 uncultured Alistipes sp. | reverse complement strand
GATGGTGGCGAGGTCAAAGACATCATCTTCACCGATGTAAACATCAATGCTCCCAACTGCGAAAATGCCGGTACGGTAGCCGGTCTGCTTGTCAACGGAGGTAAGATCAGCGGTGTAACCGTGTCGGGTAGCGTAATTGCCAACCGCGGCAATGGTGGTATCGTGGGTCGTTTGCTCGCTCATGGCGAGATCAGCAACTGCGTAAACAATGCCACCATAAAGGCGACGAGCTACAACATCGGTGGTATCGTCGGTGCTGCTTATTACACAGCCGAGGGCGTTGAGATGACCATCTCGAACTGCACGAATAACGGTGTCATAACCGGTTCAAGCACTGGTGTGGGCGGTATCGTTGGTTTATCGTCGGCAAATGTAATCGGTTGCACCAACACGGCTGCTGTAATGGGTAACGGCACGAGCATTGGCGGTATCGTAGGTGAGCAGCAGAATGCAGGTAGCGTGATCAATTGCACGAACGAACAAGATGTTACGAATCAATCCACGGCCTATGGTACCGGTGGCATCGTTGGTTGGATTCGTTACAATGGCGCAACGAGCAACTATCCTCGTAAAGAGATTGTCGAGGTATCGGGTTGTGTAAACAAAGGAAGTATCAAGGGAGGAAGCGATGCCGGTGGTATTGTAGGAGTTCTTTACAACCTTGGCTATGTCAATAACAATAAGAACTATGCAGAAACGCTCACGGCTCCCAACTTTGCAGCCGGTATTGTCGGTAATGCATTTTTCAATGAAACACCTGTCGGAATCACCTCCACAGAGAAGGTACAGGTAACAAACAACCTCTCGACAACGGCAGCCGATAACATCACGGCCAATTGCACCAATCTCTATGTGTATGATAATTCGCAGGGTGAAAATTTGATCGCTAGCGGCAATACGCAGCAGTAAGAGTTTTGAGAATTATGGGAATTGCGAGAGTTAAGCTCCTATAAATCCTATCTTCCACCGCTCCGAATTATCGGGGCGGTGTTTTTTTTGTTTGGTAGGGGGGGGGTATGAAGAGTAGGAGGGGAGGAGCAATTCATACTATTCATACCACTCTTACTACTCATAAAACCCTCATAAAATTTCCTAAATTCAACTAATTTCTCTATGTTTGTAACAACAAATTCATTTACGCCATGCCCGAGAAGCCTTAGTCGCCTATACAGGAGATTACCACAACCTCTATTGCTACCAAAAGGCGGAATTGATTTACGACATCACCTATCGTTTTGCCAACACCGTCTTTCAGCGAGGCAATCGCACGATTGATCAAATGGTGCAAGCTGCGCGTTCGGGAAAACAAAACATCGCAGAAGGAAATGCAATTCGGGCAACCTCGGAGGAGATGTGTCTCAAACTATTGAATGTAGCACGCGGAAGTTTGACAGAATTACTGGCCGACTACGAAGACTTCTTACGCGTGAACGGCTACAAGCAATGGGGTAAAACCTCGAAAGAGGTGATGGCCATGCGTCGGCTATCAGCCACCAATGATCATGAGCGAATCGCAACAATCGCACAACAGCGTCCGGCTGATGTGGTTGCCAATATGGCCATCGTACTGCTCTATCAGACCGATATGCTACTCAAAAAATTCATCAAAAGTTGCAGCGAGCACTTCCTCGCCGAGGGAGGCTTTCGTGAAAAGATGACGCGCGAACGCATCAACAACCGAAATAAGCAACCTTAAACGATTCGCACCGCTCCGAGATTCGGGGCGGTGTTTTTTTTGTTTTTTGCAACTTTTTTAGTTTGTGTCACAAGTTGTCACTGTGAGGTTGTTCCTTTGCAGTGTGAATAAGAGATAACAACCCTTAAAAACCTTACAACTATGGGAACAGCTTACAAGATTCGTTGCAAACATTGCGGTGCACAATTCAACCATTCGAGCGACGCAGGATTCGGATTCCTGCCCACATGCATCGGCTGCGGGGACAACCTCGGCCACGTCGAAACCCAGACCGCCATCCGCTGTCCGGCCTGCCTCAAACGACTGAACAACACCCCCGAAGAGTTCAACGAGCAGGTAGAGGTGACCTATTCGTGGGATTAGACAAAAGCCAAACTCAAAATTAATTGGATTTTTTCCAAAAAGCTGACAGTTGACGGCTGACGGCCGAACGCTAAAATTAATTTTGATTTCTGAATTATAATCGTTACCTTTGAGGGTACGTTTACTTATGAAAAAAGAATAAAAACAAGATAAAACTATGGCAGAGAAGACACAAGTGAATCCCGACAAGCTCAAAGTGTTGAGTGCGGTGATGGCCAAAATCGAAAAGGACTTTGGCAAAGGTTCGATTATGCGCATGAACAGCAACGAGGTGAATGACGTGCCCGTCATTCCGACCGGCTCGGTGACCCTCGACATGGCCCTCGGCGTGGGTGGTTACCCCAAAGGGCGCATCATCGAGATTTTCGGCCCCGAATCCTCGGGTAAGACGACGTTGGCCATTCATGCCATCGCCGAGGCTCAGAAGGCCGGTGGTATCGCTGCCTTCATCGATGCCGAGCACGCCTTCGACAGCTACTATGCCCAGCAACTCGGCGTCGACGTAGACAACCTGCTCATTTCGCAGCCCGACAACGGTGAGCAGGCACTCGAAATTGCCGATTCGCTGATTCGTTCGAGCGCCATCGACATCATCGTCATCGACTCGGTGGCTGCCCTTACGCCCAAAGCCGAGATTGAGGGCGAGATGGGCGACTCGAAGATGGGCCTTCAGGCACGTCTGATGTCGCAGGCGATGCGTAAGCTCACCTCGTCGATCTCGAAGACGAAGA
>CAZTCM010000188.1:0-2806 GCA_964612285.1 uncultured Alistipes sp. | reverse complement strand
TGTTGGCACCCTCGGCCGTCGAACCCATCTGGGTCGAGAACATCAGGTTGAACTGACGCACTTCGGTCCAGTTGCGCGTGCCCGAGATGGGGCAGACCACCTCGCAGTCGAGGATAATCTGACGCAACTCCGCGAGGTCGTTGGCATTCAGCGCCTCGGCAAAGCGGGCGTGAACCTCGTCGCGCTTCGTGGCGGTTTCGAGGACACGGGGCGAGGTGGCGCGGTATTGCGCCTCGTCAAATTGCTCGCCAAAACGCTTGCGAGCCTTCTCTACCTCTTTCTCAATCTTCTCATCCTGCTTGGCCAGCCAATCCTCGATGAGTACATCGGCACGATAACGCTTCTTCGAGTCTTTGTTGTCGATGAGCGGGTCGTTGAACGCGCCCACATGGCCCGAAGCCTCCCACGTCTTGGGATGCATGAAGATGGCGGCATCAAGACCCACGATGTTCTCGTGGAGCTTGACCATCGAATCCCACCAGTAGCGTTTGATGTTGTTCTTCAACTCAACGCCGTTCTGGCCGTAGTCGTAGACGGCACCCAGACCATCGTAAATCTCGCTCGAAGGGAATACAAACCCGTACTCCTTGCAGTGAGCGATTAACTTCTTGAAGAGTTCTTCCTGTGTCATATCGTGTGTTTTTTATATTGTTTCTGTTCCAAACTGCAAAAATAGAAAAAAATCGGCTATTCTGCAATCACTCCCGAGCCAATCAGTTCATCTCCCGCATACCAGGCGGCAAATTGTCCGCCGGTGATGCCGCGCTGCGGCTCGTCAAAACGGATGTAAAGCCCCCCTTGACGGCGATAGAGCGTCGCTTGCTGCAATGGCTGGCGATAGCGGATGCGCACGGCATAACGGCGCGTTTCGCCCTCCTGCATCACTTGTGCGGGGTCGCACCAGTGGATGTCGGCTGCGTGGATGCGCAGGGCGGGGCGCCAAAGTCCCGGGTGGCTGTTGCCCTCGCCGACATAGATAACATTCTCCTTGACGTCGGTCGCCAAGATGAAGAGCGACTCTTTGCGCCCTCCGATGCCGAGCCCTTTGCGCTGTCCGATGGTGTAGAAGTGAGCCCCGTTGTGGGTGCCGATTTTCTTGCCGTCACGCACCGTGAAGTGCCACGGCTCGGCAAGTGTTGTGAGGAGCTCTGTCGTTGGCTCCTCGTCGGAGACAGGCGTGGCCGGTCGACGAGTAAACTTCGGCCACTCGGGTTTGATTTCGTGGATGTTGCCTTCGCGCTTGGCGAGTTTTTGTTGCAGGAATACGGGCAGGTCGACCTTGCCGACAAAGCAGATGCCCTGCGAATCTTTGCGCTTGGCCGTAGCCAACCCCTGTTCGGTGGCGATGCGGCGTACCTCGGGTTTCAGCAGTTCGCCAATCGGGAAGAGGGCATAGCGCAGTTGCTCCTGTGTGAGTTGGCAGAGGAAATAACTTTGGTCTTTGTTCGGGTCGCTGCCGGCCAAAAGGTGGTAGTGTTCCGTGCCATTGGCATCGGTGGTGGTCGTTTTACGGCAGTAGTGTCCCGTGGCGACATAATCGGCGCCGAGTTTCAGGGCCTCTTTCAGAAAGACGTCGAATTTGATTTCGCGGTTGCACAACACGTCGGGATTGGGCGTGCGCCCCTGCTCATACTCCGCAAACATATACTCCACGACACGCCGCCGATACTCCTCCGAGAGGTCGACGACATGCAGCGCAATGTCGAGTTTTTTGGCTACCAATTCGGCAAAGAGGCGGTCGTCGTGCCAGGGACAATCCCCTTCGAGCGTACCCGTCGTGTCATGCCAATTGACCATGAAGAGGCCGATGACTTCGTGCCCCTGTTCTTTCAGCAGGTAGGCCGCTACCGACGAATCGACGCCGCCCGAAAGACCGATAACTACGCGTGCCATACCTTGTGTTTAGTCGATTAACCCCTCGGGGAGAATGAATTTGATGCGGGCCCCTTCGAAGTCGATGCCGCCAATCATCTCATCGACGGCCGGCACCAGCACCTCCTTGCCGGCAATTTCGAGTGCGAAGAGCGGGTTTACCTCGCTGTCGTAGTAGTCGGCCACACACCCCTCGAAGCGACGCTCCGTGCCAATTTCGAGCACCTCGGCCGTGAAACCGATGAGATCCTCCATGTAAAATTCATCGTCGGGCAACACCTCCTCTTCGAGCTCCATGCGGAACTCTTTGCCAATGAGTCCCTCGGCGCGACGTTCCGTGTCGAGGTCGGCAAAGCGCACCGAAGCCCCCTGTGCACCGACGTAGTCGAACTCCTCGCACCAGAGTGGTACGTCGAGTCCGTCGATGTCGACAATGAAGGGCATGGTTTCGGGATTGAACTCCTCGGGGAAGGTGTCGTAGAGCGTCAGACGCAGGCCTCCGCCCGTGCCGAAGAGTTTATTGATGCGACCACAGGTTGTCATAGACAATGCAAAATTCAAAATTTAACATGCGGCATTCAGCCTCAAATGCCGCGTACAGCTGACCGATAACGAATTAAAAAGGGATGCCAGGCAGAATCTGCCCAAACATCCCTTAATCGGTTGCGTGCAATGCGTTGCCGCTCCCTTCTGCGAGCAGACTACTCGGCAGCAGCCTCTTCGGCAGCCTCCTCCGATGCCTCAGCGGCAGCTTCGGCAGCGGCCTCGGCAGCAGCAGCCTCTGCGGCAGCCTTCTTCTCGGCGATAGCCTTGGCGCGCTCCTCGTTGACCTTGGCCTCAGCAGCCAGACGAGCCTTCTCGGCCGACTTGGCCTCCGAAGCGAGCTTGTTGGTCTTGGCCTCGATCTTACCCGACTTGGCCTCTACCCACTTGT
>CAZTCM010000187.1:0-2812 GCA_964612285.1 uncultured Alistipes sp. | reverse complement strand
GAGGTAGCGGTGGTAGATCGCCCACGGATTCCACGAACTGAACTTCGTGAACTTCTCCATCATACCCCCCTCGTTGCCGCGGTACCAGGTGTGGATAATCTGATTCAGGTACTCCTGGTTGTGCAGCCAGCGGCTCTCGTGAATGTGGTGACCCACGGCGCAGGCAATCAGGTTGTACTTATCCGAGTAGGAGCGTTGCACGAGGAATTCGGTCATGCCGTACCCCACGGGGGTCTCTTTGATGTGCTTGCGCAGCGTCCACCAGCGGTAGTAGAAGAGCTCCTCGAAGTTGTGTTGCGGACACTCGAAGAGCGGAATATTCTGCTCCATCCAAGCCGACGATTCGCTGTTCGGAATCGCCTGTGCGATGTTCTCGTCCTCCATGGCGTTGAATCGCTCGGCATAGTGGGCAAAGTCCTTGTATTTCAGGATGGCCGAGGTGTGGTTGACATCGCGCGACGCGGTGCGGAAGTTGGCAATGCGGAAGGTGGCCTCCGCCGCACGGTCGTTGCACCCGGGCTGGTCGACATATTGGTCGGCCCAGGTATCGACGGTGGGGTGGTGACGTCGTGCGCCGGTGCGGAATACGACGCGCTCGATCGACTCGACGGGGGCATAGAGCATGCGCGTCGTGCGCTTCTGTCCGTCGATGTAGACCGTCGAGTTGCGGTCGTCGAGCGTGATGTCGACCTTGACGTGGTAGACCTTGCCAGGCTCGTACATCATGACACGCCCATAGCGGGCACCGCCCTTCGAGCGCATCTCGCCCTCATCCGTCAGGTCGATGCGGGCGCAGGCTGTGCCCTGGTCATCGACAAACTCGATTTCGAGGTGGCCTGTGTTGTTCTGCTCGGCCAGAAGGTCGAACTCGACCGTCAGCAGGCGCGAGTGGGGTATCTTGCGCTCGACCTTGGCATCGAAGAAGGGGTCGCTGTCTTTCAGCGTCAGCCACTTCCCCTCAATCGACACGGGGGCCCATACCCCCGAGTAGAGGTTCCAGGTCGTCAGGTCGGCGAGTGTTTTGCAGGTTGTGAAGTCGTCGTTGGCGTGTGCCGTGGCCTCCTGCTGCACAGGCACGGGGATGCGGCTCACCCACATATCCTCCTTGTTGACGCTGTAAGTAACCCACAAATCGCCATCGGGAGGTGTGCCGTTGCCCTCCTGGATGCCGCGTACATACTGCGGGCCGAACGATTTGTATTGGCCGGCATAGCGCATCGGAGGTACCTCGCCATAGACCAGATTCAGGGTCGTGTACTCCAACCCGTCCTTCGAAAGCGAGATGGCCAGCGGCCAACGGAATTCCGAGGGGTTGTAGACGGTGGCAAAGGTGCCATCCGAGAGGCGCTGTCCCCAGATTTTGGCGTTGCTGTTGACGAATCCTTTGGCGCGGGCAATCGGCTCGGCCCAGGTGTTGCCGCCATCCTCCGAGATGGAGGTCAGCGCATGCTTCCAGAGCGATACGATGCGGCCGTCGTCGAGCGTATAACAGCAGAAGGCCTTGTAGGGCTTGTTCAGCGGAATGAGGGGGTCTTCGCGGTCGGCCTCCTCGACCCAGCCCATGCGTTGCAGGGGGTCGGCCAGCAACTCCTCACACGCCTCGCGGAAACCTTTGTCCTTCGAGCGGGTGTAGTAGGGCCATGCCGCATTCTTTTCGTTGAAGGCGTGGTTGAAATAGATGAAGTAGATGGGGCCCATCGAGCCATCCTCGTAGATTTCGCGCACGACGCGGCCGATGCCGTTGCCGTCGTTCGGGTCATCCTTCGGGTAGAGTGCAATGCCATAGTTGCCGATGGCCAGCAGGCGGTCCGACTTCGAGACGAAGAAGCCGACGCGCTGGTGCATGATGGCGTCGATATCCTTGGCCACCACCGAGCCGTCCTTCGTGAATCCGTCGGGCACGCGATAGATGGGGAACAACACTTCGGGAGCCGACCAGGTGTAGCCGTCGGCCGAGCGCTGCAACAGGGTCATCGAGGGGGGCACATGCTCATCGACGGGGTCGCAGAGGTAGTGCATGTAGAAATGGCCGCGCCAATAGGCGAGCATCGACTGGTGGTTGTAGGTCCAGCCGTTGCCGTTGGTGGTGTGGGATTGGTTGCGGTTGGCACGCATGGTCTGGATGTTGTGCACACCGACCACGGGCGAAAGGGCACCGTCGTGCATGTTGGGGTTGGAGAGTTCGCTTCCCGTGTAGTGGATGCGGTCTTGGGCCGCAAGGCCGGTTGCACCAATCAGTGCGACGGCTGCCAGCAGGCATTTTGCGAAAGTACGGTTCATGGCTTTCGGGTTCAAGTTGTTTAATTGTTATTATCTTCTCTTTTTCTTGTTATTTCGGTCTGTTTTGTGGCGCGGCCTCCTCGTTGCGCCTCCTGGTTCGAGACTTCGGATTTGGATGCGTTATTCCACATTACAATATTAGTAAGAAAAGGCTGAACGGGGTATCAAATATTGCTATTTTTTTTGCCGTTTTTGAATTTACACCTCTTTTCTAAAAAATAACGTGTATATTTGTTAAGGATAATTAAATTAACACAACTATAACCTATGCTAAACCGATTTCTTACCCTCTCTTTGGCGGTGATGACACTCTTCGCTGCTACGACCACGCGGGCGCAGGATGCCGCCACCGCCGGCCTGACCGACATGCGTCAGAGCCGCTTTGCCAAAATGGCCAATGTGCCGCTGGGGGCTGTTCGCTGGACGGGTGGCTTCTGGGGCGAACGATTTGCCGTGTACAGCGGCACCTCGGTGCAACACATGTGGGATATTTGGTGCAATGCCGACCTCTCGCACGGCTTCCGCAACTTCG
>CAZTCM010000186.1:0-2847 GCA_964612285.1 uncultured Alistipes sp. | reverse complement strand
TATGCCGACTAGATTACGACTCGTATGATCACGCAGCTCTCGCGCATCCAGCCGGCCCCGAAAGTCGAGCAGTCACACATGCGCAACCGCAAACCCATCGCCGAGTGGTGCTATGAGCAGGGCCGCGACGAGCAGGTCATCGAGTGGGTCGTGGAGAATGGCAAACGCTACCTCGTCGTCAATGACTTCGAGCGTCTGCGCGAGCTCTTCGGCGAGATGCTCCACGAGATTCAGCGCATCAAATCCGAAGGTGACTTCGAGGCCGGCAAGGCTCTCGTCGAGCGTTATGCCGTGCAGGTAGACCCCGAGTTGCACCGCGAAGTGTTGGAGCGTTACCGTGCCCTGAACATCGAGCCTTATGGCGGCTTTGTCAATCCGGAGTATGAGTTGGTGAAGGAGGGCGACAAGGTGGTCGACGTGAAGATTACCTATCCGGCCAACTACACCGAGCAGATGCTGCACTATGCCGCCAACTACTCGTTCCTGCCCAACGTCAACTAACGGCAAGACAAAACTGCATAACACAAGCGCCTGTCCGAATCTTCGGACAGGCGCTTGTGTTGTGAGAGGGTGCGTTCGCTATTTCGTCAGTTCGTTGAAGCAGTGCCGACAAATCGGCTCGTAGCTGTCATGTGCCCCGAGCAACACCTGCTTCGAATCGCTCGTCAGGCGGTGTGAGTGGTGGGCCAGGTTGCCGCAACGCACACAGATGGCATGCACCTTCGAGACATGCTCGGCCGTAGCCATCAGCGCCGGCATCGGGCCAAAGGGCTTGCCCGTATAGTCCATGTCGAGCCCCGCCACAATGACGCGCACCCCGTTGTCGGCCAGTTGGCGGCAGACATCCACCAGGCTGTCGTCGAAGAATTGTGCTTCGTCGATGCCTACGACATCGACCTCCGAGGTCATCAGCAGGATGTTCTGCGGCGACTCGACGGGCGTCGAGCGAATCGCATTCGAGTCGTGTGAAACGACCTCCTCTTCCGAGTAACGGACATCGATTTTGGGCTTGAAAATCTCCACTTTGAGGTGGGCAAATTGGGCACGTTTGAGGCGGCGAATCAACTCTTCGGTCTTGCCCGAAAACATCGAGCCACACACGACCTCGATCCATCCTTTCTTATTGGCGTTCTCTAAAAACATAGTTCAGTGATTAGTATTCTGTTTTATGGGGGGGGGCAGGGAATTACAGGAGTTATAAGAGTTATAGGAAGGATTGTTTCCCTAAAACACACACCTCTTACTCCTCTTACTCCTCTTACTCCTCTTTTACTCTTTCTTCTTACACTATTCTTCCAGGCGCGTAATCTTGGCCCCGAGGGCATTCAGGCGGCCGTCGATATCGCGGTAACCGCGGTCGATTTGGTCGATGTTCTGAATCGTCGAGGTCCCCTCGGCCGACATGGCCGCAATGAGCAGCGCCACGCCGGCACGAATGTCGGGCGACGACATGCGCGTAGCACGCAGGCGGATTTGGTGGTCGTGGCCGATGACCGTCGCGCGGTGCGGGTCGCAGAGGATAATCTGTGCCCCCATGTCGATGAGCTTATCGACAAAGAAGAGGCGGCTCTCGAACATCTTCTGATGAATCAGCACCGCACCCTTGGCCTGGGTGGCCACCACCAGAAATACCGACAGCAGGTCGGGCGTAAGCCCGGGCCAAGGAGCATCGGCAATGGTCATAATCGACCCGTCGAGGAAGCTCTCGATGCGGTAGTGCTCCTGACGCGGGATGTAGATGTCGTCGCCGCGCTGTTCGAAGTGGATGCCGAGGCGGGCAAACTGTGCCGGAATGATGCCGAGGTTCTCGAACGAGACATCCTTGATGGTCAATTCCGACTGGGTCATCGCCGCCATGCCGATGAACGACCCCACCTCAATCATATCGGGCAGCATCGTGTGCTCGGTACCGCCGAGCGACTCCACGCCGTCGATGGTGAGCAGGTTCGAGCCGATGCCCGAAATCTTGGCACCCATGCGGTTGAGCATCTTGCAGAGCTGTTGCAGATAGGGTTCGCAGGCGGCGTTGTAGATGGTCGTGCGTCCCTTGGCCAGCACGGCAGCCATCACCACATTGGCCGTGCCCGTCACCGAAGCTTCGTCGAGCAGCATATAGGTGCCGCGCAACTCCTTGGCCTCGATAGCAAAGAGATCCTCGCCCAGGTCGAAGTTGAACGTCGCCCCCAATTTTTGGAAACCGAGGAAGTGGGTGTCGAGCCGGCGACGGCCGATTTTATCGCCTCCGGGCTTGGGCATATACCCCACCCCGAAGCGGGCCAACATCGGGCCGATGAGCATCACCGAACCGCGCAGCTTGGTGCCACGACGGCGGTAATCCTCGCTGCGGAGGTAGTCAAAATCGATTTCGCGGGCACGGAACGAGTAGCAGTCGTCGCTGTGTTGCTCGACCTCGACGCCCATGCACCGCATCAGCTCGATAAGGTTCAGGATGTCGAGAATCTGCGGCACGTTGTGCAACGTCACCCGCTCGTCGGTGAGCAGCGTGGCACACAAGATTTGGAGCGCCTCGTTTTTGGCGCCCTGCGGGGTGATGGAACCGTGGAGGCGATGCCCTCCTTCGACTTTGAATAGAGCCATAAGCAGCGTTTTTGCGGGTCAGGTGCAGGCCGATGCAGGCAAAAAGGGGACAAGGGTCGCCTTTTGCACACAGCCTACACGACAAAGATAGCAAGATTTAGGGCTTTTTACCGAGTTTTTGAAAGATTTTCACGAAAAATTTTTGCGAATGAGTTTTTTGTTGTACTTTTGCATTCCGTAAAAAAGTCTAAAACAATAAAACGATACAGCTATGGCAATGAAGAGAACTTATCAGCCCTCGCGTCGCAA
>CAZTCM010000185.1:0-2884 GCA_964612285.1 uncultured Alistipes sp. | reverse complement strand
TCGCCACCCTCCTCGACCTGTTGCAGGCGCGTGCGGCGCGAGAAGATATCGACCAACGCATCGGTCAGCGTCGACGAAAGAATGGGCGAAACCATCGTCGCATTGTTGGGGAAATAGGCCACCGAGAAGGTCTTGGCATCGGGCGGAATCGAAGCACCCGACAACGAGTATTTGATGGCTACACCGCAACTCGTGAGCAACACCGCGGCCAATATGGCGATTAATTTTCTCATTCTCAATATCTTATTTGAATTTTGAATTCTAAACCCTAAATCTTGATTTATTCCTCAATACCCAGCTCCTTGATTTTACGATAGAGCGTGCGTTCGGACATGAAGAGTTCGGCAGCGGCTTCGCGACGACGGCCGTTGTTGCGGCGCAGGGCCCGCACAATCTGCTCGCGCTGCACGTCGGCCTTCGTGCGTTCACGCGGTTCATCCTCTACCTCTTCACTCTCTGCATAGACTGTCTCCGGTTCATAACCATGTGCCACCGTCGAGGTTGGCAACAGCGCCTTCACATCATGAGGAGTCTCCATCGGGGCTGAGGCACCTGCGCGATGCATCAGCTCGGCTACCATTCGTTTCAGGTCGCCAATCTCGGCCCGCATGTCGAAGAGCAGTTTATAGAGCAGTTCGCGTTCGTTCGTGTAGTCGTTCTCCATGCGCACCGAAGCGGTCGCCATCGGGGTCGCATGTCCCATCTCGGGGAGGTAGCGACGCAGGATGTCGGGGGTGATGAGGCGCACCTGCTCGATGGCCGAAATCTGCTCGGCCACGTTCTTCAACTGGCGGATGTTGCCCCACCAATAGTAGTTTTTGAGCATCTCGCGCGCCGCGTCGTCAAGCGTCACGCTCGGCATGCGGTATTGCACCGCCACATCGGCCGCAAATTTACGGAACAAGAGCGGAATATCCTGTTTGCGCTCTCGCAAGGCCGGCACCACGATGGGCACCGTTGCCAAGCGGTAGTAGAGGTCCTCGCGGAAACGCCCTTGCAGGATGGCCTCCTGCAACTGCACGTTGGTGGCCGCAATGACGCGCACATTGGTCTTCTGCACCTTCGACGAGCCGACCCGAATGAACTCGCCCGACTGCAAGACACGCAGCAGACGCGCCTGCGTCGAGTGGGGCAACTCAGCCACCTCATCGAGGAAAATCGTGCCGCCGTCGGCCTCCTCGAAGTAGCCTTTGCGCGCCTCGATAGCCCCCGTGAAGGCCCCCTTCTCGTGGCCGAAGAGCTCCGAATCAATGGTACCCTCGGGAATGGCTGCGCAGTTGACGGCGATGTATTTGCTGTGCTTGCGGGCCGAGTAGGCGTGAATCACCTGCGGGAAAAACTCCTTACCCACACCGCTCTCGCCCGTCACAAGGACCGTGAGGTCGGTGGGAGCCACACGCAGTGCCACCTCCAAGGCGCGGTCAAGCAGCTCGGAGGTGCCGATGATGCCGAAGCGTTGTTTGATGGTTGTTATCTCGGTCATGGCTGTTTTCTTCACTTATTCGGGTTGGACAACCGGCGCAGGGGCTTCCGGCAGGGTGTCGGGCGTCGTCATCGGCTGCTCGACGGCCGGTTCCTCCGGCATCGCATCGCTCCAATCGTGGTAGAGGCCAAAGGCGATGGCCCCCAGCGCCAGCAGAATAGCCACCAGCGCAAACCAGATGAAACGGTCGGTACCTCCACGGCGTTGCGGTTTATCGACGTAGCTGAACCCATTCGTATTCTTGGGCGGCTTGCCATACTTCAACCCCTTGACATAGGAGGCCGGATTCATCTTCACCGACACCGAGAGTTGCGGTTCGTCCAGCGTCATGGCCCGAGGCTCGCGTTTGGGCTCCTCGCTCACCAACTCCTCTTCGGAGAGAAGCTCCACCTCGGCGGCAGCATGCTCCCCAACACGGGCCGATGCCTCCTCGGACGCCGCCGACTGCGGTGCGACTGCGGCAGATTCTGACGGCACAGCAGCCACAACAGGGGCGGCCGCCGCAACCTCAACAGCAGGTGCCGTCTCGGCCGGATTGTAGCGAAAGGCGATGGTGCCGTTGGCGCCGGTACGGAACTGCCCGAGCCCCTCCAAGCGAAATTCGCCCCCCTCCTTCAAGGCATGGCGCACCTCGAAGACGAAGCGGTCGATTTCACCGGCAGCCGCCACCTCCGACATCCCCTCGGCGGTGAGCAGCGAGCGCAACACCCCGTCGTCGCGACGAATCAGTTCGGAGAAGACCACCTCGCGCCCGGGCTCCTTCACCAGGAAGGCGCCCAACTGCGGCACGACCAGTCGTTTATGTGTCGCCAAAGCATGCGACAAAATGCGTATCAGCACGTTGTTTCGATTTTCAATGGTTTTTACGGCTCAAAATTACCTTTTTTCAGCCAAAAAAACAAAATTAACACCCCTAATTTCAAAATAGTTAGCAGCGGGTATTGCGTATTTCAAAAATATTCGCCTAATTTGCATTCCGAAAAAGCGAGAAATCCAATCGAGCTACTTTGCCCGATTTTTGCCAAAGTAATTGAGTTGGATTGAAAAAAAGTAGCAAACTTACGAAACCCGAGTCATGAAAGACAAGTACATCGACCTCATTGAGCAGACCTTCGATTTCCCCCAAGACGAATTCTCGGTGCAGGATGGCGAACTGCAATTCTACGACATTCCTTTGATGGAACTCATCAAGCAGTATGGCACCCCGCTCAAAGTGACCTACCTGCCAAAGATTTCGCAACAAATCAATCGCGCGAAGCGAATGTTCAACGTCGCCATGGCCAAGGTCGACTACCGCGGGTCTTACAACTATTGCTACTGCACCAAGTCGAGCCACTTCTCGTTCGTCTTGGAGGAGGCGATGAAAAACGACATCCACCTCGAGACCTCGTCGGCCTACGA
>CAZTCM010000184.1:0-2887 GCA_964612285.1 uncultured Alistipes sp. | reverse complement strand
CAAAGACCCTATGCTGAAGGTGGGTGTACGCGAATCGATTGCGGGGCTCTACAACAAGATTATCTCCTACTCGACCGACGACATTCGCGGCACACAACAGGTCATTGCAGGCGTGATTTCCCACCTCTTGGGGCGCGTCTATTACGAGCAGGTCAACTACTCGTACCGCGGCAATAAAAACACCGACAAAATCAATCAGGCTCAACTGTTGCTGCGCGAGAATATTGCCACGAAACTCTCGCCGGCCGAGATTGCCACACGCCTCAGCATGAGCTATTCATTGCTGCGTAGCCTCTTCAAGACCATCACCGGTGTCTCGATGTCAACCTACCAGCAGCAACTCAAACTCAACCTGGCCAAGGAGCTGCTGACCACCTCGTCGAAGAACATCTCGGAGATTGCCTATGAGACGGGCTTCGAGTCGGTGAGCCGTTTCTGCTGCTTCTTCAAACAACACATGCGCATCACCGCCTCGGATTTCCGCGCCAAGAATGGCATTTTACACAAGTCGGGCGGTTACTACGAAGCGGATGAAGAGGCTTAAAATCGTATTCCTGGACCGCGCCTCTCTGGGCGATGTCTCGCTGGCTCCCATCGCAGCGCTGGGCGAGCTGACCTGCTACGACACCACGCCGGCAGCCTTGACCGCAGCGCGCATTGCCGAGGCGGAGGTCATCATCACCAACAAGGTCATCGTCGGGCGTGAGGAGATGGCCGCAGCGTCCGCTTTGCGGTTGATTTGCATTGCAGCCACCGGCATGAACAACATCGACCTCGACGCGGCAGCCGAACGAGGTATTCCGGTGCGCAACGTCGCCGGCTACTCCACCGAGAGTGTCGTGCAGACCACCTTCATGCACCTGCTGAATCTGGCAGGGCACACCGCACAATTCGACGCCCACATCAAATCCGGCGCTTACAGTCGGGGCAAGCTCTTCACCTGGATGGGCGCTTCGTGGAGCGAACTGCATGGTAAACGCATCGGCATCATCGGTTTGGGTGCCATCGGTTCGCGTGTAGCGGCCGTCGCCGAGGCCTTCGGCATGGAGGTGGTCTACTACCCCACTTCGGGCAAGGCGCACAGCGACCGCTATCCGGCTCTGACGCTCGACGAGCTGCTTACAACGGCCGATGTGGTCTCGATACACGCGCCGCTCAACGAACGCACCCGAGGGTTGTTGGGCTATGCCGAGTTGTGCTGCATGAAGCCTTCAGCTTTGCTGCTCAATGCAGGCCGCGGAGGGATTGTCAATGAGACGGCGTTGGCTCGCGCCCTCGATGAAGAGCGCATCGCCGGTGCCGGTTTGGATGTCTTTGCCGTTGAGCCCCTGCCGGCCGACTCCCCGCTGCTCACCATCAAACACCCCGAGCGACTTTCGCTCACACCCCATACCGCATGGGCCTCGCGCGAAGCCCGCGAGCGTCTGGTTACAAAAATCACCGAAAATATCCGGACTTTATAGCACGAAAAGCAAATAAAAAACGAAGAGGGTGCCGCAACAGAGCAGTTTGGCACCCTCTTTTTAGACATCTTGATTAGAATTTAGAAAAATCGACCTCCTGTAATCCTGAAATTGATTCAATAGTAACGGTTTCAGCCCTCTTCAATTCATAGGTTACTTGATAGGGCGCTGCGCCCGAATAGATATGTGTCGCAGTTGCTGTCCATGTTTCACTTTCACCGTCTCCCCAATATATCATGCCCGAAATATCTGAGCCCGTAAAACTAGGATACCTATATAACTTTTATTCGTATGCATAATACTTAATACGCCCGTTACAACCCTCGGTAAAGTCAAAGTTGTTCCATCTGCCAAGGTAATATAAACATACTCGGCATCATAGGATACGGCAACAATATTGCAACTATGTCCAGTTTGTCCTGACTCTCCCGTGGCCTTTCCAAGCGTTGTCCAATCTGTACCGTTGTACGACACCATCCAATAACCATTTTCGATTTTCAATTGAGGAGTAACACCATCTGTCCCCTCGGCTCGTACCTTCTCTCCTTTTTCGTTAGTCAGCCATTCTCCGTTTAAAGTCCAATAGTAGATACCATCGGTATCTTGCTTGACACCTATCACCGGTATCAGGGAAGATGTACCATCTTTACCATGATAGATGGTAATTGGTTCTCCTTTTGCAAAAGAGATCACATAACCAATCGTCACTCCATCTTGGGTAATTGGCGCAACCGATGTAATATAATCTTGTTGTTGAAGAGCGGTAATCAAGCCCTGCAAAGAGCTAATATTGGTATTCATCTGTTGGCACAATTGCTCTAAACGAGCCACACGGTCTGCCAACGCTTCCAGTTCCTTGCGCAATTCCGAATCATCATACGCATCACTACAAGCCGTCCCTACTACTGTTGCTAATAATGCAATCCAAAGAAAAAAACTTCTCATAAGCTTTTTTTTCAAGCAACCCGCACCTCGGTAGCAATCACAAATAAGAAAGCGTGGTGCTGAACGCTTATTTTGCTGTTGAGGTCGTAGGAAACCCGAAGAATAAATAAGCTACAACTCCACGCCTATACCCACACAACGGGTACGACGCATGAGAGGTCAGCTTACTCCCTTTCTTCATGTTTAGAATTTCCTACGTTCCAACAGCGAGAATAAACTTACACTTTCCGTGTAATTAATATGTCAGTGCAAATATAGGAATTATTTACCAATTCTACAATCGTTGCTCATTTCGCGCAACGGTAGCAGACATTCAACGGTAAATCAAAAAACAACCGACCACATTAATAATGCCTGCGGACATATAACAAAAGCAGGGATGGCAAAACCATCCCTGCTTTCTTATTTGAATGCTACCAAGTCCACTACGAACCGAAGTTATCGTAGAGGATATTCTCCGGCGGTACGCCCAGCGAATC
>CAZTCM010000183.1:0-2893 GCA_964612285.1 uncultured Alistipes sp. | reverse complement strand
GATGTACAAGGAGATTAAGGAGTATGTCCAGACGATTGACCCCGCCATGGCGAAGATTGTCAAGCACTACAAGGGCACGGTGCCCATCTTCGACAACTTCGACATCTCGAAGCAGATTAAGTCGCTCTTTGCGAAGTATGTCTCGCTCAAACGCGGTGCCTACCTCATCATCGAGCGCACGGAGGCGATGAATGTCATCGACGTCAACTCGGGCAACCGCACGAAGGCCGAGGATAATCAGGAGCAGACGGCCATGGAGGTGAACCTTGCGGCTGCGAAGGAGATTGCCCGCCAGCTGCGCCTGCGTGATATGGGCGGCATCGTCATCGTCGATTTCATCGACCTGCACAAGACGGCCAACAAGCAGGCCCTCTATGAGGAGATGACGCGCCTGATGGCCACCGACAAGGCAAAACATACGATTCTGCCCCTCTCGAAATTTGGCCTGATGCAGATTACGCGCCAGCGCGTGCGTCCGTTGGCCGTCGAGGATGTGACCGATGTGTGTCCCACCTGCCGTGGTACGGGCAAGGTCGAGCCTACGGTGCTGCTCGATAAGAAAATCGAGAATCAGATTTCGCTGCTCACCCTCGACCGTGGCCACAAATACATCAAATTGGTCGTCAGCCCCTATGTTGCATCGTTCCTCACGCGCGGCTTCATCTCGTTGCGCCGCCGCTGGGAGTGGAAATACAAAGTGCGCATCAAGGTGGTCGAGGACCAAAGTACGGGCATCATCGACGTGCACTACCACGACAAGAAGGGCAACGATTTGATTAAATAGCGAGAAGGGAATTTAGAGAGAGTAGGGTGATTTCCTAAACTCTCTATCTCCCTAAATTCCTGAAACTCCCATAACTCTCATAACTCTCATATCTCCCACCGGATGCAGTTATGTCCGCAAAAGAACAGATAGCGGCCTTTTTGGCGGAGTCGAAACCGCTCAAAAGTTTGTGCCGCGAGGCAAAGCAAGAAGGCATCACCCTCCATCTCGAAGAGTTGGTGGGTGGTGCTCTTTCCTGTTATGCCTCGGCGGCCATCGAACGTCTGGGGGGTATTCACCTCTTTGTGGCCGATGACCGCGATGCGGCCGCCTACCTGCTCAACGACTTCTACCGCCTGCTCGACGAGGAGCAGGTCTACTTCTTCCCCTCCTCCTATAAACGCTCGGTAGCCTATGGCGGCGAGGATGCCCAGGGGGTGGTGCAACGCACGGCTGCGCTGGCGGCCATCCGCAACTTCACGGGCAAGGGCTATCGCGTCATTTGCACCTATCCCGAGGCCTTGGCCGAGCGGGTGGCCGATGCCGCCACCATTGCACGAGGGACCATCTCGGTGCGCGTGGGCGACCGCATCTCGATGGAGGTGCTGGAAGATGCCTTGCAGGAGGCCTCCTTCACGCGCGTGGATTTCGTTTACGAGCCCGGGCAATACTCCGTGCGAGGTGGTATCTTCGATGTCTTCTCTTACGTCGAGAGCAAACCCTATCGTCTCGACTTCTTCGACGACGAGGTCGAGTCGATTCGTCGCTTCGAGATTTCGAGCCAGACCTCGGTCGACCGCCTCGATGCGGTGGAGATTGTCCCCGACCTCTCGGCACGACGACAGCAGGCCGAACGGGTTTCGCTGGTGCGCTTTGGCGGGGAGCAGCTGACGGTGTGGTGCTACGATGCCGACGGGGTGCTGCGGCGCATCAATGAGGTGCGCCGCAAGACGCTGGCCGATTTGGAGGAGCCGCAACAAATCGACCGCCTGCTTACCTCGCGCAACGGCCTGCTCGAAGATTTGGCGGCCAATCGTCTGGTGATGTTGCGCAACAACCTCCCCGAACGACCGGCTCAGGCGGCGGTGCGTTTCTCGACCCGCCCGCAACCGAAGTTCAACAAGAACTTCGAATTGTTGGCCGACGATATGATTGCCAATGCGCGGCGTGGCTATCGCACCTACATCCTCTCGGAGAACAAGGCGCAGGTCGAGCGCCTGGAAAACATCTTCCACCAGGTGGGACGCGGCGAGGCCGTGGTGCGCGGGTTGTCGCTCACCCTGCGCGAGGGTTTTGTCGACCACGACTTGCAGTTGTGCCTCTATACCGACCACCAAATCTTCGACCGCTACCAGCGCTACCGCATTAACGGCGAGATTAAGCGTGACGAGCAGATGACCGTGGCCGAGCTCAACCAGCTGCGCCCGGGCGACTATGTGGTCCACATCGACCACGGCGTGGGGCGCTTCGACGGTTTGGTGAAGATGACCGAAAACGGCAAGACACACGAGGCCATCAAACTGGTCTACAAGGATGGCGACGTACTCTTTGTCAATGTCCACTCGTTGCACCGCATCTCGCGCTATAAGTCGGGCGACGGCGAACCGCCGAAAATCTACAAACTCGGTACGGGGGCCTGGCAGAAACTCAAAACGGCGACCAAGAAGGCGGTCAAGGATATTTCGCGCCAACTCATTGCGCTCTATGCCCGCCGCAAGGCCTCGAAGGGATTTGCTTTCACGCCCGACAGCTACCTGCAACACGAGTTGGAGGCCTCGTTCTGCTACGAGGATACCCCCGACCAGCAGACCGCTGTGGCAGCCGTGAAGAGGGACATGGAGTCTTCGGAACCGATGGACCGTCTGGTGTGCGGTGATGTGGGCTTTGGTAAGACCGAGGTGGCCATTCGTGCGGCTTTCAAGGCGGCGTGCGACGGTAAACAGGTGGCCGTGCTGGTGCCGACGACCATTTTGGCATTGCAACACTATCGCTCCTTCTCGCAGCGTCTGCGCGGTTTTCCGGTCGCCATCGAGTACCTGAATCGCACGAAAACAACCAAGGAGGTGCGCCAGATTGGCGAGGAGCTGGCCTCGGGAAAAATCGATATTCTGATTGGTACGCACAAGATGC
>CAZTCM010000182.1:0-2917 GCA_964612285.1 uncultured Alistipes sp. | reverse complement strand
GCCACGGTGATTTCGGCCGACAAGGGCATGAAACTCGAAGATGCCACGTTGCAGATGCTGGGTACGGCCGACAAGGTGACGCTGAACAAGGAGAACACGACCATCGTCGATGGTGCCGGTTCGAAGGAGGCCATTGCCGCCCGCGTAGCCCAGATTCGTGCCTCGATTGAGAAGTCGACCTCGGACTACGACCGCGAGAAGTTGCAGGAGCGCCTGGCGAAGCTGGCCGGCGGTGTTGCCGTACTCTATGTCGGTGCAGCCACGGAGGTGGAGATGAAGGAGAAGAAAGACCGCGTCGACGATGCGCTGGCCGCTACGCGTGCCGCCGTCGAGGAGGGTATCGTACCGGGTGGTGGCGTTGCCTACATCCGCGCTACGGCCGCCTTGGAGGGGATGAAGGGCCAGAACGACGACCAGACGACGGGTATCCAGATTGTAAAGCGCGCCATCGAGGAGCCGCTGCGCCAGATTGTCGCCAATGCCGGCGGCGAGGGCTCGGTGGTTGTCAATAAGGTACGCGAAGGCGAGGGCTCGTTCGGCTACAACGCCCGCGACGACAAGTACGAGGATATGCTCGCTGCCGGCATCATCGACCCGACGAAGGTGTCGCGTGTCGCCTTGGAGAATGCCGCTTCGATTGCCTCGATGTTCCTCACCACGGAGTGCGTCTTGGCCGAGAAGAAGTCCGAGCAACCGGCCATGCCCGCCATGCCCGCCGGTGGTATGGGCGGCATGATGTAGTTGCCCCCTGCACCCACAGACACAACACCCTCGACCGCAAGGTCGGGGGTGTTGTCATTCTCCCCCCCCCTCTCTCTTCGCAAATCTCCCCAAAGGGCCCAAACTCCCATATTTTTTACTACCTTTGCACCAAAACAACGCATCTCATGGAGAAAACCCCGAAAAAACCGAGCGCCTGGGTATCGGCCATTCCGTTGGCGGTGCTGACGCTGCTTCTCTACCTGGTAATTCGCTGTTTTGGCAGCGATTCGATTGTCGGCGGCAGCCAGATTGCCCTGCTCTCGGCCTCGTCGGTAGCTGCCGCAATTGCCATCTGCATCTACGGCGTAAAATGGAGCGTCATCGAAGACTCGATTATCGACCACATCCGCTCCTCGACCTCGGCCATTCTGATTCTGCTGCTGATTGGCGCCATTGCCGGTACCTGGATGATTTCGGGAGTCGTTCCGACGCTGATTTACTACGGCTTGCAGATTCTCCACCCGAGCTATTTCCTGGTGGCCACCTGCCTGATTTGCAGCGGCGTGTCACTCATGACCGGCAGCTCGTGGACCACAATTGCCACCATCGGCGTAGCACTGATGGGCGTGGGCGAGGCGATGGGATTGCCCGAGGGCTGGGTGGCCGGTGCCATCATCTCGGGAGCCTACTTTGGCGACAAGGTATCGCTGCTCTCCGATACGACCGTCTTGGCCTCCTCGACGGTCGGGGTGCCGATTTTCAACCACATCCGCTACCTGCTCCATACGACCATCCCGTCGCTGACGGTGGCTTTGGGCGTCTATGGCGTGGCAGGCATTCTTCTGCCACATGCATCGAGTGCCGATGTCGACCTCTATGCAGCCACCCTCGGCGAGGTCTTCCACCTCTCGCCGTGGCTGCTCATTGTGCCGCTCCTGACGGGTGTGCTGATTGTGCGTAAGTTGCCGGCGATTATCACCCTCTTTGCCGCGGTCATCTTCGCCTGCGTGGCGATGCTCCTTGCGCAGCCGCATCTGGTAGCCGAGGTAGCCGGCACCGATGCAGGGGACTTCATGGCCTCATTCAAGGGGGTGTTGATGACCTGCTACGGCCCGACGGCCATCGAGACGGGCAATGCGGGGCTGAACGATTTGGTCTCGACGAACGGTATGGGCGGCATGATGAACACCGTGTGGCTGATTCTCTGCGCCATGGTCTTCGGCGGCGTGATGACGGGCAGCGGAATGTTGCGGGCCATGACCGACATCTTCCTCGGCTTTGTGCACCGCACCACCTCGGCCGTTGCCTCGACCGTCGGCGCGGGCATCTTCTTCAACCTCTGCTCGGCCGACCAGTACATCTCGATTATCCTCACCGGCCGTCTTTTCAAGGAGTTGTATGAAGAGCGGGGCTTGGAGCCGCGCCTGCTGAGCCGCGCCGTCGAGGATTCGGCCACGGTCACCTCGGTGCTCATTCCGTGGAACTCCTGCGGCATGACGCAGGCCACGGTGCTCGGCGTCGCGACCTTCACCTACCTCCCCTACTGCATCTTCAACCTCGTCAGCCCCCTGATGTCGATACTCGTAGCGGCCATTGGCTGGAAGATTCAACGTGCCCGCCGATGAAACATTCACTCGTCATCTTCGACCTCGACGGCACGCTGCTCGACACAATTGGCGACTTGGCCGAGGCTGCCAACCACATGCTCTCACTGCGCGGCCTCGCAACGCACGACGATGCGACCTACCGCACCTTTGTCGGCAACGGCATCCTGCGTCTGGTGGAGCGTGCCCTGCCCGAGGAGTTGCGCACACCCGAGGTGGTGGCGGCGGCACGCGCCGACTTCCTCAGCTACTACCTCGACCACATCGACCTGCGCACGGTACCCTATGCCGGCATTCCGGAGTTGCTCGCCTCGCTCCAAGCGCGTGGCGTTCGACTGGCCGTCGCCTCGAATAAGTTTCAGGCCGGCACCGAGAAGCTCATCCGCTCCTTCTTCCCTGCGATTCATTTCGAGGCGATTTACGGACAACGCCCCGATGTACCGCTCAAACCCGACCCTGCGGTGGTCGAGGAGATTTTGGCCACGACCGGCACTCCGCGCGAGGAGGTGCTCTATGTGGGGGATTCGGGGGTGGATATGCAGACGGCCCACGCCGCCGGCCTACGCGCCATCGGTGTTTCGTGGGGCTTCCGCTCGCGTGAGGAGTTGCTC
>CAZTCM010000181.1:0-2983 GCA_964612285.1 uncultured Alistipes sp. | reverse complement strand
AGGACTTTAATGTATATAATTAATATAAGTTGGTATAAAATTGTATATAGTTGTCATTTTTATTTTATGAAGACAAAACAATTATTTTATGTGGTCGCATTGCTTTTGAATGCACAATTTGTGATGGCGCAGGACTCCATCATTTTCCGAAATGGCACTGAGAAGTGTGTTAAGATTGAGGAGATTAATGACCAAGAGGTTAAGTATCGAACGGATGAACAGGCCCCTTTGATGGTACAGCCGAAGACTGACTTCTTGTATTTGAAATTGGCCAATGGTGAACGTATGGTCTTTGATGAATCTACCACTAATGTGGTAACACCAGTCAAGTTAAAGGCTGCTTGGGGATTGCAAATATCCGGTGGGTTATCATTGTACAACCTAAAACGAGAAGTTGGGTTCGGATCAGATGTCAAGAACAAGTATAAAGGTAAGTATTCTTTTGGAACATTCGTGGAGTTCCCTGTTAAGAGTCACCCGACTACTTCGTTTGGCTGCTCTTTGGATGCTAGTTATTATGGTTCTCGTGTAGAGGACAACTATGGAGATAAGGTGGATGCCAATATATGGCTGATAGGTCTTTCTACTTATGTGTGCTATCGTCATAAAGCCTTTTATTGCAAAGCTGGATTCCGCTTTGATATGCTGGTAAGTGCACGTTTGAAGGATAATCATGGCGATAGCGAGAGTATGAGTGATTATTGTAATACATTGCAGCCGGGAACTACCGCTGCATTTGGTGTGACCATTCCCAATTCGCGTCTTGACATATCAATAGGTATAGATTCGTATTTTACTAAACTTGTTGAAGAGGGAGAGGGTAATCTATATTCCGTTGGTCTGCAACTGTCTTATCGTTTCAATTAACATTTTTTGTTCCTATTTAAGAGAATGTAGGTGTCGCAACAATTGCTGTTGCGACACCCGTGTTTCTTTACATAGCGTTGCGGTACGAACTTTGCGAGGGGGTGGGGTGTAACCATAAATCTTACACTCGTGAAAACTATCTCTTTTACGCTTCTATTTGCGCTCGGCCTTGGCGGAACGGCTGTTGAGGTGCAGGCGCAGGCATCGCAACGAAAGGTCGATTCCCTCTTGCTGGCCGATCATGTCGAGGGGGAGTACCGCGTGAAGCAGTACCTCGTGCAGGAACCCGAGGATGCCGACTATGCCATTCATTATCGCATCAACAATGCGACACTCAATCGTGCACTGGATAAAAACGGTGCCGCACTCGACGAACTGAACCAACTCGTCGAGGAGCGTTTCTCGGACACCTTGAACAGGGTCGAACGTATCCACATTACGGGTTATGCCTCGCCCGATGGCCCGATGGCCCTCAATACGGCGTTGGCCAAACGACGTGTCGCCGACATGAAGAGCTATGTCGACAAGCACTACAACTTCTCGAAACGATACGACGTGGAGCTCGATGCCGAGGTGCCGGCCTGGGGGTCGATTCGTGCGGCTGTGGCCGGCTCGTCGATTCCTCACCGTGACTCGGTGTTGCAGATTCTCGACGGCAACCACTCCGAGAATGATAAACAGGCGGCCCTGAAACGCATGCCCGAAGTGTGGGACTATCTGGCGACACATATCCTTCCGCCGTTGCGTCGTGTCGAGGTCGATGTGGCCTATGCGCGTGGGTTGGTGGTCGAACAGCGCACCCTCGTGCCCAAGCCGGCCCCTGCGCCCGCCCCTGTACCCGAGCCACAGCCCGAGGTGGTGATTGTCGAGGAGATTGAGGAGGTCGTAGATCCGTGTCGTGACGAGTTTTGCCGTTCGGAGCAGGTGGGTATCATTCTCGATATGCCCTACGAAGAGGTGGATTATTGACCGAACGCTTGCTTTTCTCGAAAACAAAAGTTATATTTGCCATAAGAAACATTCACAAAATCATTTCATAAGATTATGGCAAATTTAAGAACGCTGAAAAAACAGATTGACTACTGCTTGGAGGAGGTCCTCTTCGATTGTGAGATGGCCATCTGCTTCCAGCCCTCGAAAGAGGAGGAGATCGTGAAGGTCATCGAGGAGGCTGTTGCTGTTCGCAATGCACTCTTCACGAAGGCGATGAATCCGGCCGAGCCGCACAACAAGTCGCTCGTGCGCAAGCACTACGCTGCACTTCGTCGCGAGATTGCCGCTGCCTTCACCGAGTTGTGCGAGAAACTCTCGCAGGTCAACGAGGCGAAATAAGCACCGACTGAGCGGCCACGCTGTTGGTCGCAAAACAAAGAGCGGTTCAACTACCTTGGTTGAACCGCTCTTTTCTTGTGGGTGCCCATCATCCATTAACCGCACTTCGAATAGCCGCACGACATGCAGGTCAGGCAGCCGTTCTGGTAGGCCATATTTTCCTGGCCACAGCTCGGGCACTTCCCTTTCGACTTCGTGCCATCGACGATGTACTGTTTCAGGGCACGGCATACGCCCGTCTTCCAGGTGTTGATGGTCTCGCTGTTGAGTTGCAACGAGTCGATGAGTGATACAGCCTTCTCAATCGGCATGCCATAGCGCAATACACCCGAAATGAGCTTGGCATAGTTCCAGAACTCCTCGTCGAACAGACGCGATACGCCGCCGATGGTGTTCGTATAGCCGTAACGGTCCTTGTACTGGAAGTCGTAACGCTTCGTGCCATCCTCTTCGCGCACCTTGATGATGTGACCCGAGGTAATCTTGCGCGGGATGTACATGGCATCCTCCTCGATCTTACCCGTGAAAATCTCGTAGGGACGACCCTCCTGCAAACCTACGAAGGCAATCCAATCCTCCGAGCCGTTCTTGAAGCGAACGATGTCGGCCGGAATCGACTTCGGGCGCTGCGGCACCTGGCCCGGGTAGGTCTCGCATTTCGAGCCCTTCTTCTTCGACGAATTCTTGTCGAGCAGCACGCCGTCGCGGCATCCGTCGCGGTAGACCGTCACACCCTTGCAGCCACACTCCCAAGCCGTGCGATATACATCGGCCACGAGGGCTT
>CAZTCM010000180.1:0-3018 GCA_964612285.1 uncultured Alistipes sp. | reverse complement strand
CTTGTCGTTCACCTTGATCGGATCGACATTGAGGTTGCGGGCACGCATCGAGATGTTTTTGGCTGTGAGGAAGGGATTTACCCACCAGAAACCGGTTTCGTAGAAGGTGCCGCGATACTCGCCGAAGAAGAGCATCACGCGCGCCTGATTGGGCTCCAAGAGCATAAATCCGCCCAGCGAAATCAGCGCCAGAAGCAGACCGACGATACCCGCGGTTAGAAACCCGCCGCCAAACGGCTCTACGCCGCCATCGAGGCGCGTACCACCCTCGACAATCGACCAAATCGAAACGCCCATCAGGGCCAAAGTGAGCAAAAGTGCAACGATGCCGTTGCTTTTCCAACCACGGTAGGTGTAGTTCTTGTTCTCCATAATCAATCGGTTTTAAGTGATATTATTTTGATATCACAAAGATAGTGCATAATTCTCCGAATTTCCAAATTTTTTGACTAAAAAGATGAAAAAAATGATAAAATGCGTGTTGAATTCTACGAAGCCGGAATTGCTCACTCGGAAAAAAGTATTATCTTTGCGAAAACCTTAAAACGATTTAATAATTTCAACCTGGTATGTATACGGTTTTTTGCTACTTTTTAATATGGATATCGGCCTGCTGTGTGGTGGCATGTAGTTCTTCGTCGGAGGAGGAAATCATCGAGCCTGCACCTCCCGCAGAGCCTGCACCCGAAGTGGTGCAGGGTGCTCGGTTGGTAAGTGGAAGCCCGATTCCTTCGCTACACGCTCTTGCTCCCCTCCATTTCCCGAAGGAAACCAACGGGGCGGTGGTCGGCGCTGCCTATATCAGTTCGAGTGAATACCCTGACCTGTTCTATGTGGTAACATCGGGAGCAGGTACGGCCTATGGAGGCTCGGTGGGCATTCACCTCTGCGAGTTCAGCCGCATAGCAGGGAACAACCAATTGGTCTACAAGCAGCCGATTGCGATTCATGAAGTGCCTTGGACGGCCGATTCGCGGTTGGTGCGCATTCGGAAAATCGGGGACGAGGTCTATGGTTTTGCCTTGACCAAGGCGATGTTGCACATAGCCCGTTATGATGCGGCCAAGCAGTCGTTCGGAACGACCTATATGAAGAGTATTCGCCTTTCGGAGAGTACCACCCACTCCATTACGGCACTTGACGTGGTCTACGATGTCGCCACCAAGCAAATCGAGGTAGTCTATATGCGTCGGGATGCCGAGGCCGACGACTATGCGTTGGAGATGGACGACGTCACCGAGAGTTACTACGACAGCATGGGCATCTATCGCTCGATGTTACCCCATGTGGGGGTCTATTCGGTACGCTTCGATGTGGCCGATTGGAAGCAGTGCTCGGCCATTGAGCGATTGAGCAGTGACGATAAAGCCTTGCTTGCAGGACAGGGTATAGCTCATGTGCAGGGCGAGGGTTTTCAAGGCTTGGTGCTGGGGAATAAGTTGGGTAGTTTCAAGTGGCTGCCTGCGAAGCAGGGTGCCATACCCGATTACATTTGTAGCACAAATGGCGAGGAGTTGAAGAACCGCTCGGTGATGGCTTCGTTGTGCAGCATCGATGCAGATGGTGACGATTGCTGCGACGACATTATCTCCTCGGGTGAGGGGATGCTCTATCTCTATCGTGCTACGGGTTCGGTCGATGGAGCCGGTGTTCCGATTTATGCTTCGGGACGTCCTGTGTTGATGGAGGGCGGTAACCTCTATCCGGGCTCGCTCAGCGTACCTACGGTGGTTGATTGGGATGGCGATGGTGTTCTCGATATCATTGCCGGAACCTCCGAGGGACGCTTGGCCTTCTATAAGAACTATGCTACGAATGGGGAGCCTGCCTTTGGGCCGTGGAAGTGGCTTAGGTCGGCAGGGGAGGAGATTTGCTTCCGAGCCGGCTACTACGAGGTGCAGGGTCCTTTGGAGGCTGCATGGGGCTATCTATGCCCCAATGTGGTCGATTGGAATGGCGATGGGCTGTTCGATGTGGTCTTTTCGAGCAACGAAGGGAAATATGAGTATATGCTCAACGTGGGCTCGGTTACCGAACCCGAATTGGGTCGTCGTCAGTCGCTTGAGGTCGATGGCTTGGAGCTCTATGGTGCGTGGCGTTGTCGTCCGGCAGTGGCCCGCATCGGTGGCAGGATGGTGATGGCCTTGATGGATGATAAGAATGCCATTCATCTCTACGAACAGCGTACCGAACGGGCGATGCGCAGTCTGGGTGAAGCACGCCTGGCCAATGGAACGATTATCACGACCCACCGTGCCGAGGCCGAGAAGACCCTCGGTGAACGTGGTCGTACGAAGCTCGAGTGGGTTGATTGGGATGGCGATGGCGACTTCGACCTGGTGATAGGTACGATTCGCAAAGCCTCGGTACCGGTGCCCGAATACGGCCTGCCGTGGTTCCGCACACCCAGTATGGGCTTGCAGGTGATGTGGTTGGAGAATGTAGGTACGAATGCGCAGATGCAGTTTGCCTATCCGCGTCTGTTCCAATTCCGTGGGAAGGATGTGGTGTTGGGTGGTCATGCACAGTCACCGGCCGTATGTGGTTTGGGGGATGGCTCGAAGGGCCCGAATCTGCTCATCGGTTGCGAGAGTGGGCACTTCTACTTCTTCAACCATGCAGACCTGACAACAACGACGCTCTGGTAATCGAAATACATACTCGTTTCGTATCACTGCTTCTTGGCTTGGTTTTTGCCTCGTGTCGGGTATATCCTTAAAAACTAAGTCATGATGAATAAACAAAAGCAGAACGACAACCTCACTACCGAGGTCTATTCGACAGCTGCCATGCGCGGTGCAGCCCCCACACAAACGATTCCCGAGAAGGGCACCACGCCGCAGGCGGCCTACCGACTGGTCAAGGACGAAACCTATGCCGAGACGCGCCCCGAGCTGAATTTGGCGACCTTCGTGACGACCTACATGGAGGAGGAGGCAACGCGCCTGATGAACGAGGCCATTAACATCAACTACATCGACGAGACGGAGTATCCGCGCGTGGCGGTGATGTGCGGTC
>CAZTCM010000179.1:0-3043 GCA_964612285.1 uncultured Alistipes sp. | reverse complement strand
CCTCCTCGACCAACTTCATGACGCCGATGGCCGTGATGAGTTTCGAGGCCGAGGCGATGCGGTAGATGTCGCCGGCTTCGGCCCGACGCTCGGCCTCCTTATCGGCCCATCCAAACCCTTTGGCGTAGATGAGTTTTTCGTCGCGCATCACTGCAAGCGAGACTCCGCGCAGGTTGTTGCGAGCCATCCATCGTTCGATGTATTGTTCCATGCGACGCGTCTCCGCCAACTCCGAGTAGCGATTCTGTATCGAGTCGTTGAGCCGATAGATGATGGGGTAGTCGTCGAAGTCCGACACCTCGCCGCGCGGCTGCCAACTGCGCACGACCAACACCATGCCCGCAGCGAGCATCACGAGCACCAAAAATAGTTTATAGCGATACATCGTCACAAAGGTACGAAAAATTTTCGTTTTTCGTACACCCTTCTTATTTTGCGCAAAATGAGGATTCGATTGCGATAATCCGCGTCTTTTCGACGAGAAGAAGTTGTATCTTTGCTTTCAGAAAAAGACATACAGATGAAGTTTCGAACTCTTTTTGTGACCCTGTTGTCGGCAATGGGGTTGACCGTACAAGCCCAAGAGGTACTCCTTGTAGGGAATTGCGACGCCGCAGTTGAACAGGCGTTGCGCGAGGCCGACTACACGGTAAGCCGCGGAGATGCAGCCGAGCTGGATGCAGCTAAGTTGGTCGTAGTGGATGCCCGCCGACCTGTAACACCGGATTTGCGTCTGGCACTGGCCAACCACCTGAGACGGCAGGGGAGTGTGATGCTGCTCGGCACCGAAGCCTTCAACTACGCTCCCGAGCCCTATGACATACGCCCCATAGTTGACCTTACCGACACGGAAAGTTATGTAGTCGAACGCGACAAACGTAACCTGAAAGCCGGCTCGTTGGAGACCCCCAAGCCGGTACTGACCGAGACCCCCGAGGGCGTTCCCGCCGTGGAGTTGCAGACGCGCCGCCGCTCGATGCCCGACATGTTCCTCAAAATCGACCTTCCGCGCCGTCTCGATGACGATTACACGGTGCTCACCTTCCAAGCCTGCGGCAACGCCTATGTCGATTTGTTGGCCTTGGAGATTTACGACCGCAAAGGGGCACGTTGGCTCGCTTTCTGCCCCCTCACCAACCAATGGGACTCCTATGCCGTTTCGCTGGCCGACTTCATCCCCGAGGGGTCACACGAGGAGCACTACGAACCGTTGCAGCCTTCGCAGATACACCGGCTCTTTATGGGTGTCAATCTCTACACCATCTGGTACGAGCAGCCCTCCTACCTGGCATTGGCCGACATCGGATTTGCCCGCAACCGCAATCCGATTTACGCTCCTACCTCCGATTTGATGCGTCTGCACATCCCCTTCGAGCGCATGAATACCAAGGTGCCCGATGCAATTTTCGACCCTGCCTACGGTGCCACGCGCCACAACGACCGCACCATCATTAACAATAGTATCGCCTGGGTAACCGGTGTTCGCATGGGAGATGACACGGGACAGGGGTATAAAACAAAGGATACGCGCGAGAGCCGTCTCTACCCCCTGGTTGAGCAGGAGGGTGTCGGCAACGAAGCGCAAATCGAATTCTTCGCCAACGGGCCGTTGGCCGGAGGAGCCGTAGCACTCTTTGCCAACGAGATGCCGCCCAAACAACTGGCCGAGAAGGTGGTGCAGGCGGCCAATCTGATGACGCGCACACCGATGGTAATCGCTGCCGACATGCACACGAGCCGTCCCGACGAGCAGGAGAATGTCTATCCCCATTTGCAACTTACGCTACGCAATCCGCTCGGCAAGATTGTAAAGGCCGATTTGAGCGTGGAGATTGCCAATCGCATCGAATACGACGACACGGACCTTACGTTGAAGGAGGACGAACTGACCATCCGCAAATTCAAACTGCGGGCCGTGCGCCAAGGGTTCCCGACAACTCGTTTCGATTGGCGTGTGCGGTTGGTTACCAACCACAGCGTTGACGAGTGGCGTGACCGAGTCGACCTCGAACGCGCCCTGCTGATTGCCTTCCGTCATCTGGTGTACAACCAGCGCCTTTTCCCCGACGGTCGCATTTCGAACCACTATTTTGGCGATGCCTATGGCGTTCGTGCCATGCTGGCCTTCCTCCACTATGCCGAAAAGGATACCGCCCTGGTCGAACGTCACCGCGACATCTTTGCAACGGTGTCGTTCGAAGATATGCGTCTTTGCGCCTATCGTTTCTTTGACATGCTCTGCCGTCGTCAAGCCCCGAATGGCTCGATGCCGATGGGGTATGGCGAACACGGGCGCATCTGCAACGTGGCCGACATGGGGCAAATCAGCCTGGCCATGGCGCAGTCGTCGCAGTATGTAGCCGACCCCGAACGGCGCGAACGCTACCTTACGGCAGCACGTCGCTTGGCACACTGGACCGAAACCTATTATATCGACGCCGAGCGCAGCCAACGCTTGAAGAGTGAAAACCCGAAGGCCGCAGCGCGAGGCTGGGCCGACGAAGGGGAATATGGTTTGGGCGCATCGGGCGACAAGCAACGCCTGACGGGCCCTCGCTGGGTGCTGGCCGACATTCTGGGGATTCAGACCTATTTGGCCTTCTACGACACCTCCGAAGAGCGTGCTTGGGCACGTCCCATCTACGAACGCAACGCACGCCACTATCTGAAAAATGAGGTGAGTTCGGAGGGCTATTTCCAGGCCGAGGCGATGTTTTGGTTGCGCAAAAGCATTGGTGATGCGAAGTTGATTGCGCAAATCGACGACAATCTCACCCGCACGATGCTCGGCAAGCGCTACCGCACGACCGACCGTGAACCCTATAAATTGGGTGGGCGCGGTTCGCTCAATGCCCTGCCGTTGCTCTATTACCAGCGCTACATCGACGACAACGCCAATCTGCGCGCCGTATTGCTCAAATACCTCTGGGCCTTTGCGGCGCAAGAGTCACTGCGCAACATGGAGCGCCAAAGCGGCATCTTCCCGAAGTCGACCCACGGCGAGGGCCTTGCCGCCTCGAAATTTGCATCGTTCAGCGCGCTA
>CAZTCM010000178.1:0-3065 GCA_964612285.1 uncultured Alistipes sp. | reverse complement strand
TGGCCGTACGAACGGCATCCATCGCCACATTGCCGCCACCGACCACCACGACACGTTGACCGACATAAATCGGCGTGTCGTACTGTTCGTCGTAGGCGTGCATCAGATTGGCACGCGTAAGGAACTCATTGGCCGAAACAACGCCATTCAGGTTCTCGCCCTCGACACCCATGAAGCGCGGCAGGCCGGCCCCCGAGCCGATGAAGACGGCATCGAAACCCTCCTCGTCCATCAGCGAATCGATGGTCACCGTGCGACCCACGATGACATCGGTCTCGAACTTCACGCCCAGACGCTCGACCTCGGCAATCTCGCGTGCCACGATACGCTCCTTCGGCAGGCGGAACTCGGGAATGCCGTAGACCAACACGCCGCCGACCTGATGCAGGGCCTCGAAAACCGTCACCTCATAGCCCCATTTGGCCAGGTCGCTGGCACAGGCCAATCCCGCAGGACCACTCCCCACGACAGCCACCTTGCGACCATTTTTCGGGGCCTGCTTCTGCGACAACTCCTTGCTGTGCTCCAATTTCCAATCGCCAATAAAGCGCTCGATTTTGCCGATGGCCACCGGATCGCCCTTGATGCCCAGGATGCAGGCACCCTCGCACTGGCTCTCCTGCGGGCAGACACGGCCACAAATCGAGGGCAGCGAGCTGTCCTCGGCAATCACCTCGGCAGCACGGTGCAAATCACCCGCGTGCAGAGCCTCGATGAAGTGCGGAATCTGCAACCCCACGGGACATGCAGCCACGCAACGCGGATTTTTACAGTTCAAACAACGCGAGGCCTCCAATTGTGCCTCCTCCACATTGTAACCGTAGCACACCTCCTCGAAGTTGGTGGCTCGCAGGGCCGGATCTTGTTCGCGCACCGGCACGCGCGGTATCTTGTTTGCCATACTCTTTCCTCCTCTATTTATCCAAACCGATGCGGCACCGATGCCCTGCCTCGCGCTCGGCAGCAATTGCCGCAGCACGCTGCTCCTGCGTGCGATACATCCCCTGGCGACGCATCGCCTCGTCGAAATCGACCTCATGGGCATCGAACTCGGGGCCCTCGACGCAGGTGAAGCGGGTCTTGCCTCCCACCGTCACACGACATGCACCACACATACCCGTACCATCGACCATCAGGGCGTTGAGCGAGACGGTGGTTTTCAGCGCATACTTCTTCGTCGTGAGGGCGACAAACTTCATCATAATCATCGGCCCGATGGCGACGCATTCGTCGTAGTGATTGCCGGCGGCAATCAGCTCCTCCAACTTCGCCGTCACCAGCCCCTTCGAGCCGGCCGAGCCATCGTCGGTCGTGATGTGCAGCGCTGAGCATACACGCGCCATCTCCTCGGTGTAGATCAGCATTGCGGCACTCTTCGCGCCGATGATGACATCGACCTCCACGCCGTGCTCGTGCAGCCACTTGACCTGCGGATAGACCGGCGCCGTACCGACACCACCCCCGATGAAGACATAGCGACGCTTGCGCAACTCCTCCAACGGTTCGTGGACAAATTCCGAGGGGCGTCCCAGCGGGCCGGCAAAGTCGGCAAGCGCATCACCCGCCTCCAAGGCACAAATCTTGCGCGTCGAGACGCCGAGCGTCTGGATGACAATCGTCACGCTCCCCTCGGCCGCATCGAAGTCGGCAATCGTCAGCGGGATGCGTTCGCCGCGCGCATCGGCACGCACAATGACAAATTGGCCCGGCAGCGCAGCATGGGCCACGCGCGGAGCCTCGACCTTCATCAGGTAGATATTTTCCGCCAAAAGGCGTTTTTCCAAAATTCGAAACATCGGTTTTCTTCGGGTTTTAGTCCTCAATGGTTGCCGTCATACGCATGCGGCGCATCGGGCGATTCGGGTCGTTGGTAATCAGCACCAGCCAGCTCGTCAGGAAGCCGTAGTCGGCATGCGCAGGGTCGAACTCCACCTCGCAGGTGAGCGTCTCGCCCACTTCGAGCGAGGTGCCGGGCCGCAACGAAGTCGAGAACTCCCGACCATGCTCCACGGCGCGAATCACGAGGCGGCTCTGCCCCACATTGCGCAACGTAAAGCGCCGCACGACGGGGGTGGCGGTCTGTTTTACCGCCCCAAATTTAAGGATATTTTCGCTCAATTCCACCTTTGGCGGCAACTCTTTTGTCGATTTTGTCGGGCGGTCGACGGCAATTCCATGCGTAACAAACACACTTTCACATCGTTGCCCGTCTACCCATACCTCCATCGCATCGCGCAGCGTACCATAGCAGGGTTGCTCGGCCGGCACGCGATAGCAGAAATTGACGGCCGCCCGCTCGCCCGCGGCCAGGAGCTGTGGAGCCTCGACTTCGAGCAATCCGCTTCTCCGCGTGGGACGCAATTCGAAGCGGCGCCGCTCCTGCGAGGTGTTGATGAGCGAGATGGCGCCACGCATCGGCTGACCTATATATATATATAGGAGAAGGTGCAGAGTGTCGCCGAGGCACGCACCCCCTCGGCCAGGACGATGGGATAGAGCTCCTCGACGGTGCGCTCATGCGGAGTCACCTCGCCTCGAATGACCAATTCGGCCAGCCGCTCATTCCCCGCGCCATAGAGGAAGAGTTTGCGATGGAAGCTCCCCGGGCGGCCGTAGGGATCGTAGGTCACCACAATTTCACTCTTCTCGCCGGGCCGTATCGGCTTGCGCGAGAAGGTCGGCACCGTACAGCCACAGGTGGTCACCACATCAACCAATACCACGGGTTGCTCCCCGATGTTGGTCGCGCGGAAGGTGCAGGAGCGCTTGCCCCCCTCCTCGGCCAGGGTACCGAAATCGTACTCGGTCGTATCGAAGCGCAACTGCGCCTGCACGGAAATTGCGAATAACAGCGTGATAATAAACGCCATGAGGGATTTTCGAACCATCTTTTGCGTGGAATTACTTTTGCAAAGTTACATTTTTTGTGATTTTTTTGTGCAATAATTTTGCGAGAATCAAATTTTGCCGTATATTTGCACTCGCAAAACGGGTAAAACCGGTTGCAGATTGCCTGAATAGCTCAGTTGGTTAGAGCACATGACTGTTAATCATGGGGTCCTAGG
>CAZTCM010000177.1:0-3089 GCA_964612285.1 uncultured Alistipes sp. | reverse complement strand
GAAGAGCTTCTGGCGGGGGTGATTTTCATTTTTGAGGACTTGTTAGACAGGCCCTATCTCCGCGACTGCTCGAAGAGTTCCCACCCCTCTTCGAGGGCTTTGCGGTCGGCCGGTACGCCATTCTCAACGTGCGACATGGCCGCCACCATCGCCACCATCGTGGCACGATTGCGCGTATCAATCTCTCCACACGGGGCGATGCCCGACCTGTGTGCCACGGCGCGCACATAGGCCCGCGTGTGGTTCTCGGTGGGAGGTGCCCAGCGCCCAATCATCTCGGCAATGGTGCGCAGTCCGTGTTTGCGCTGGTAGGTGTCGAGGGTGACAAAGATGGCGCGGTAGCCCCACGCGAGCGATTCGAACTGCTTGAATTCGGGGTCTCGCGAGGGTTGCACCTCACCGCGATAGCGGGCTATCGAGCGGCGGATGTTTCCCGGGTTGCAGTTGCGCAGGCCTCTACTCATCGCCCACCTCCTTTCGGATGCGGCGGCGCACATAACGACGCAACCAGCGGAAGAGGGGCGCATCGCTCAGCTGGGCTGCATTTTCGAGGAACGACCACAACTCGATGCCGCAGGCGAAGCCGGCAAAGAGGTGGGCGATGCGCAGTTCGAGGAAGTGCAGCACACAACTATCCAGCAGCCATGCCATCCCGAGGGCGATGATGCAGAGGGCGGCCTTGGTCACGGTGCGTCGTGCCAGACGGCTCTCGAAATACCACGCACGGCCCTGCTGCAACGCTTCGCGCCGGTCGGCTGCGATGCCCGAGAGAAAATCGACAAAGATGAAGAGCAGCGTGCACCCGATCAGCGGGGCGATGGGGGCAAAGAGCGCCGCGAAGGCACTTATGCCGCCACTAACGAATCTGTACAAAGCCTCCATCGGTCGTGCAACGGTTAGAGAGGTTCTCGTGCGCATCATACTCGGGGAAGGATACGCGGTGTGTTTCGAGGTGACGCACGGCGCGTCGCAGCAGGGTCACCGCCTCGTTGCGCAGGTTGTGGCGCAATCGACGCAGGGCCGCCATGTCGGGTGCCGTGCCCTGGTCGCTCTTCGGGGCGAGCGTGCCGAGGGCATTGGTGCGCAGGTCGAGACGGGGCTGCACCATGCAGCGCGTAAAGAGGGCGGTGCAGCAGACGAGGTAGTCGCGCCGAAACTCCTCGTAGGCCCCCTCGATGAGGCGCTCGTAGAGCGCTTCGCCGAGTACAGGCACCAGATAACGTGCTTCGGCGGCGGCAATGTCGCCCTCGCTCACCGCATCGAGTGGCAGGGTCGGGTGGCCTCCGAAGGCGTGTCGAATCACTTGTTGGGGTGTAATCAGGGTCTTCATCAATCAATGGCTTTGAGGTTGTACTTCGTGATTTCGGAGAGGAACTGTTGCTGTCGTTCATCGTCGGGGTCATACTCCAATCCGTCGGCCTTGCGGGCCTCCCACACCTTCATATAGATGGGCTTCGAGCGGGTCGGGGGTCGGTTGACGATTTCGAGCGACGAGCAGTCATAGCCCAACACCTCGCCGATGAGTTTGCGAATGGGCTCCGTCAGATCGGCCTGTTCGGCCAGGATGACCGTGTTGAGGGCAATTTCATACTCTTGCAGGATGCGCTCGGCGTTGAATCCCGTGTTGTAGTCCAGGCCGCTCAGGGTACGGAACCAGGAGTGTGCCACGACGATGTCCGATACGGCCTGGTCGTGGAGCGTGTGCCAGTCGCCCTCGTTCTGCGAGGTGATGGGGACAAAGCGCGAGTGGTCCTCTTCGAGTCCGTCGCGCAACAGGAAGAGCACCTGCCCGGGATTTCCGGCAAACTTCTCCTCGGCCATGCGCACGATGCGCTCGGCGTCGGCCTCGTTGTCGATGTTCGAGTCGAGCATCATCACGCCCGAGAGCTGAAACGAGTGGTCGAGTCGCGAGATGTTCCAGCGATCGGTCTTGTAGGCGATTGCCGAGACGTTGAGTCCGGCGATGTAGGAGGGGAGCCCGTAGTGCTCGAACATCGGCTCATACTCCTTATAGTGAATCATCGTGCGCAGCGTGCCGTCGGCCTGCGGCTCGTAGCAGGGGTAGAGGGGGAGCGAGAGGGCCTCCGAGGCCTTGAAACGGCTCCAATCGTGGTGGAGGAGCACATGCTGCGAGTCGCGGGCGATGCGGCAGCGCGAAGCATCTTGGTGATAGAGGGCCAAAACCGTGTGGTCGGCGTCGGTCACCACTTCGAGGAAGGCATTGCCAAAGAGGGCCTTGTCGAAGGCGAGCTTGCCGAGGATTTGGCGCAGCGACTCGCCGTTGCCGTTGACGTGGCGCACGAAGGCGGCGAGTTGTGGTTCGGCCCCCTCGTCGCAGACAAACCCCTTACCCGAGATGTAGTCGGCCTTGTCGTTGATGATGCGGCGGTGGGTGGTCGAGCGACGGGCCATCAGGGCCAGGGCCTGCGGGAAGAGGTTGTCGTCGCCCCAGCGCCAGAAGTGGCGGTTGTCGACCGTTGTGTGGTGCAGTCGGTAGGGGTCGATGAAGTTCGAGGTTGGCGCCGCCACGCGTGTGTGAATGCGTTTTTCCATGGGTAAATCGGGGTTAGAGGGGGCGAGGCCGCCTGTTACAGCGCACACAGTGCGACCTCGCCCGCAGGGTTATTGACGGTAGGCGTAGATGAGCATCTCCTCGTCGAGGATTTCGCAGCCGGCCATGAAGAGGGCACGCTGGCGGTTCTCCATCTGGTCGGGGTTGTACCACATGCGCACCTCGTTGCCCGGCATGTCGGCCGTGTTGACCGCCAGGATGAGGTTGCGGCGGTCGGTCAGCAGGCAGAACGATTGGTGGAGCGAGGTGAGGGGCAGGTAACTGTTCAGACGCACGTCGATGACCGGAATGCCGTGATACATCAGCTCGCGACGCCCCTCGACCGTGCCGACATAGGAGGAGTCGACGCCCATCGTGTCGAGGTAACGCTCGTAGAGGTGGTAGAGGTCGGAGGTAACGAAGAAGGCGAGCTGTCCGTCGTTCTTCGTATCTTGCAGACGGGGCGATACGTTCTGCCACATCGAGTCGAAGAGGTCGATGATGTAGTTCGGCTCCTGCAACTCGGCGGCCGAGTAGG
>CAZTCM010000176.1:0-3114 GCA_964612285.1 uncultured Alistipes sp. | reverse complement strand
TCTATCTCACGGTCGCGGCATTTGCGCTTTGCACTTGTGGTTGCGTAAATGCTGGCCTCGACAAGCAGCAAGCAGAGGAGAAACGGCCCATCCCCGAGGGGACTGTCGAGATGCAGTATAACCATCACCTCTATTTCAAGGTGATGCTCCGCGACTCGATACCTGCACGAATGGTCTTCGATACGGGCAGTGGGAATCTGATTATAGACTCAACATTCTACGCCTCCACCTTTGGCGAAGGCAAGCATCTGCGCAGGGCTATGTTAGGCGGTGCGGGTGATGGCTACGAACTGACAACGCTTGATGCGAGCGGTTGGAGCTATCGCGTAGGTGAAGAGTCACAGACCGAGCAGATGGCCGTCGTTTTAGACCTTCGCAAGATTTTGGGCGACGGCGCAGACGGACTCGTCGGCATGCCGTTTATGCGGGGCAGGCGTGTGGAGTTTAACTACGCCGAGGGTTATATGCGGTTCTTGGCAGCAGACGAGACAATTGGGGATGATTTTACGGCCATCCGGTGCAAGCGACTTGACCACATGGAGCGCATTATCATTCCACTGTCGGTTACATTTGACGATGGTTATACGTTCAACGGTCACTTCCTGATGGATACGGGAATGCCCGACGAGTTGTCGCTCAACCGAGCCACGGCTAATCGTCTGAAAGCCGGCGGGCACCTTGCCGATACCCGCCGTATGAAGTTAGCCGTTGGTGGCATTGGTGGTTCACGCGTGGATAACTATCTTAAAACAAAGCAAATCAGCATAGGCGGCAAGGCAATCAACGACATCCGCATCTCCTATTCCGAGAATGAGCAGGGCGCTTTGGCCGATAGTCGCTATGATGGTCTTGTGGGCAATGCGCTCTTTGCTCGATTCGATGTAATTTTCGATTTCGAGCATTGGGTCATCCATCTGCGCCCGAATAAAAATTTCGACAAACCACAGCCCAATCATTTCGGCATAGGTTTTAAGCCGAATGATGATCATTGGGTTGTAAACGCTCTTTTGGAGGGTGGCAATGCCGAGCAAGCCGGTCTGCGCCAAGGTGACCGTATTGAGGCGATAAACGGAGTCCGAGCCAACGACGATACGTCGAGCCTATACCCGCTGCCCGAGCAATTGACATTGGCGGTCAAAAGAGGCAATGATTTGACAGAGATTGTCGTGAAGAAGGAATAAGCAATCTCTTCGCACGAAAAAGTTGGTCAGCGCGTCACTGACCAACTTTTTTTTACGCCACACGATTATACTCATGGTACCTTTGCACAAGGTTGCGTACAGCCAATTTGTTTGGAATAACAAGGTTCCTTGTTCAGGCAAACGTCATTTCCGGCCTTTGAGAGTTCCCCCTTTTTTGACCATTAAGCCCCTTTTTTCAAAGCACCTTCTACTCGTAACGTGGCCCTCTGATAAAACTACGGCGAAGAATAACCGCGCTTGGCACAATTTTGGGTTTTGCAGAATAGATGATGTAAGAATAATCCGATATGAAGCAGAACGACAAAAAACATCTGACGGCCGAGAATGGTCGCCCGATTGCCGACAATCAAAATACGCAGACCGCAGGCGTGCGAGGCCCTGTGACGATGCAGGACCCGTGGCTCATTGAGAAGCTCGCCCACTTCGACCGCGAGGTGATTCCCGAACGGCGTATGCATGCCAAAGGCGCAGGAGCGTACGGCACATTCACCGTTACGCACGATATTACCAAATATACTCGTGCCTCGATTTTTGCGGAGGTGGGTAAGAAAACCGACTGCTTTGTCCGTTTCTCGACTGTGGCGGGAGAGCGTGGCGCAGCCGATGCCGAGCGCGATATTCGCGGCTTTGCGATGAAGTTCTACACCGATACGGGCAACTGGGATTTGGTGGGCAACAATACGCCCGTATTTTTCCTGCGTGACCCGCTGAAATTTCCCGACCTCAACCACGCCATAAAACGCGACCCGCGAACAGGTATGCGCTCGGCAAACAGTAATTGGGATTTTTGGACACTCCTACCCGAGGCGCTGCATCAGGTGACGATTACAATGTCGCCCCGCGGTATTCCGGCATCCTACCGCCATATGCACGGCTTTGGCAGCCACACATACAGTTTTATCAATGCCGACAACCGCCGCACCTGGGTAAAGTTTCATCTGCGCACCTTGCAGGGAATCAAGAATATGACCGACGCCGACGCCGAGGCTGTGATTGCCAAAGACCGCGAGTCGCATCAGCGCGACCTATTTGAGGCCATTGAGCGTGGCGACTACCCTCGTTGGCTGATGCAGGTGCAACTGATGACCGAAGAGCAGGCGAAGGAGTATCATATCAATCCCTTCGACCTTACGAAGGTGTGGTATCACGGAGACTTCCCTCTACAAGATGTGGGTATCTTAGAACTTAATCGCAATCCCGAAAACTTCTTTGCCGAGGTCGAGCAGGCGGCATTCAACCCTATGAACATTATTGACGGCATAGGTTTTTCGCCCGACAAGATGTTGCAGGGGCGACTCTTCTCCTATGGCGATGCACAACGCTACCGCTTGGGGGTTAATCATCAACTCATACCCGTCAATCGTCCTCGCTGCCCCTACCACGCCTACCATCGTGACGGTCAGATGCGCACGGATGACAACGCAGAGCGCACAATATCCTACGAGCCGAACAGCTATGGCGAGTGGCAAGACCAACCACATTTGAAAGAGCCACCTTTGGCTGTTACGGGCGAGGTCTATAACTACGACGAACGCGACCTGGATAGCGACTATTATACACAGCCTGGTAAGCTGTGGCGACTGATGACGACAGAGGACCAATATGCCACCTGCGAAAATACGGCACGCGCGATGGGCGATGCAGAGCTGTTCATCAAGCAACGCCATATCCGCAACTGCCACCGTGCCGACCCAAAGTATGGCGAAGGCGTAGCGAAGGCCTTGGGCTTATCCCTCGCCGAAGCTCTCACTGCCGAAGACCCCGCACACCCATTGTGGGATTGGAGGTGACATAAAAGAAATGGAGCCTGTCAATTTGCAGGCTCCATATCCTATTAGTTTGACTTCACCACATCGGCAGGGTTCTCGGTGGCGGCACGCCACGAGCGGAGGGTTACAAGGCCGACCGTAAC
>CAZTCM010000175.1:0-3114 GCA_964612285.1 uncultured Alistipes sp. | reverse complement strand
ACATGATGAGTTTGTAGCGCTGGCCCAGAAAACGTGCCTGGGCCGGCGTGATTTGTGCATAGGGGGGCCGAAAGAGGTCGCTATGGACCAAATCGTTGGCGAAATCGACATCCTCGGTGTAGCGTTCGAGCGACATGCGCCACCCCTTCTGGTGGGAGTAGGTGTGGTTGCCGATTTTATGGCCCGCATCGAGGATACGTTGGTAGAGGTCGGGGTACATCTCGACATTCTTGCCCAGCACGAAGAAGGTGGCCTTGGCATCGTACTTGTCAAGCGTGGCCAAGACCCACTCCGTCACACCGGGCGTAGGACCGTCGTCGAATGTGAGGAAAATCCCCTCCTCGTCCTCGATTTCCCACACCAGATCGGGCATCAGCCGACGAAGTATTTTGGGCGGTTTCAGTCGCATAGCATCGACAAAGATAGCCAAAATCTCACCAATTCGAAAATCGCAGCCCTTTTTTTGCGATTTTCGGACCGTGAATTTTGTCGATTATTTTGCGCCTTCTCTGAATTTTTTGCTAATTTTGTGAAATTGTAAATCTTCAACGCACACACATTGTCATGAAACAACTCCGTACACTCCTCCTTCTTGCACTCGTAGCGATGCTCTTCACGGGCTGCAAAGCCTTTCATACCCTCACCGGCTCGAAGCAAAAGACGGCGCAGGGGCGACCCTATGAATTGGTGGTGGTGGCCAATCAGCCCATCTGGGTCGGCGATTTGGGAGATACACTCCGCAGCGTGTTGGCTGCGCCGATTCCCTACCTGCCGCAAATCGAGCCGGAGTTTGATGTGCTGCGTGTCACGCCCGATGGTTTTACGAACATCGTGGCCGACCATCGCAATGTCCTCAAAGTGGTCGTCGACCCAACGCTCTCGGAGGCTGCCGTGGGGGTGCAATACAACGTGACCTCGGCGCCGCAAATCATCCTTACGTTGCAAGGCCCCACCGAGCAATCGCTCATCGACTACCTCAATGCCAACGGCGACAAATTGGTCTATGCCGTCAAACAGGCCGAGCGCGACCGTGCACTCGATTTTGCCAAGCGCTTTGGCGCGCCCAATGTTGAGGCCGCCATCAAGGAACGTTTCGGGCTTACGATGCATGTGCCGAAGGGGTACTTTGTGGCTGCCAACGACCCTGACTTTCTTTGGGCCCGCTACGAGCAGGCGAACACAAGCCAGGGATTTATGATTTACAGCTACCCTTACGAGGGGGCAAAGTCGCTCACGGTCGAAGCACTGACGGCGGCCCGCAATCGCTTTGTGGCACGCGTGCCGGGGCCGTCGGAGGGTTCCTACATGACTACGTCGGAGGTCTTCCCGCCCATCGAGGTGCGCGCCTTCCGGTTGGAGGGGCGTCTGTGGGTCGAGATGCGCGGTTTCTGGGACGTGAAGAATGATTTTATGGGTGGCCCCTTTGTGAGCTATTCAACCATTGATAGGACGACGGGCAATGTCATCACGCTCGATTGCTATGTCTACGCCCCGAAAATCCCGCCTCACAAACGCAATCTGATGCACGCCGTCGAGCATCTGCTCTACTCGGTGCAGTTCCCGCCGGCGACGGAACCTGCTGCTGCCGCCGAGGTGCAATAAAAGCTCGTTTGACACATGCCCGACCTGCTCACCTCTCTGCTGATTACGCTTTACACCCTCACCGTGGCGGGGGTGATATTGGTGATTATCTCCGAGAACCGCAACCCGTTGAAGAGCATGCCGTGGCTCATTGTGTTGCTGCTGGCACCGGTCGTGGGGCTTGTTTGTTACTTCTTCTTTGGGCACAACCTCTCGCGGCGACGCAGCATCAGCCGGCGCATGCGGAAGCAACTCAATGCCTACCTCGACGAACAGGCGCACTACCAGCGTCCGACCCCCGAGCCCTATCTCAGGCCCCTCGAACAGTTGCTGGTCGAGGCGCATGCCGTGCCTCTCTACAACACGGATTTTCGGGTCTACACCGAGGGGCGTTCGAAGATGGCGGCGCTGATGGCGGCCATCGAGGGGGCTACGCACCATATTCATCTGCAATACTACATCATTGACGATGACCGCGCAGGACAGCAGTTGCGCGAGGCCTTGATGCGTAAGGCGCGCGAAGGGGTGGCCGTACGAGTGCTCTTTGACGATGTAGGCTCGCGGAATGCCCCTAAGCGTTTCTTCGAAGAGATGCGCCGGCAGGGGGTCGAGGTCTACGAATTTCTGCACGTTAAATTCCCGCGCTTCACCAGCAAGGTGAACTACCGCAACCACCGCAAAGTGGTGGTGGTGGATGGGCGTATCGGTTTCTTGGGCGGAATGAATATTGCCGACCGCTATCTCGACGGCTCGAAACTCGGCCCCTGGCGCGATACGCATCTGCGCATCGAAGGGGGTGGAGTGGCAGGGTTGCAGGCTGCATTTCTGAATGATTGGTTTGCGACGACGCGGCAGCGCTTTGAGGTCGCCGACCGTACCTATTTCCCGCCTTGCGAGGGGACATCGCCAAATGTGATACAGGTGTTGTCGAGTGGCCCTCTGGGAAAGTGGCGCACCCTGTTGCAGGCAGTTTGCATGGCGATAGGTCGTGCGCAGCGTCGCATCTGGATTCAGACCCCCTATTACCTCCCCTCGGAGGCGCTGAACAACGCCTTGCAGACGGCAGCCTTGGCAGGGATTGATGTGCGATTGATGTTGCCGCTACGCTCGGATTCGCGCATGGTCGATTTGGCCGTGCACTCCTACCTCGACGATATGATAAGGGCCGGTGTGCAGGTCAGCTTCTATGCCGCAGGATTTCTGCACTCGAAGGTGATGTTGGTGGATGATACGTTGACCATCGTAGGCTCGGCAAACCTGGACTTCCGCAGTTTTGAACACAACTTTGAAATCAACGGCTTTATCTACGACGCCGAGCTTACGGCACGCATCTCAGCCCTCTATGAGGAGGATTTGGCACAGTGTCGCACCCTGACAGCCGCCGAGTGGTTTCGCCGGCCGCGTCATCGCCGTCTTGCCGAGTCGATGATGCGCCTTTTTTCGCCGCTGCTGTAATTTTTTTGCAATTTTTTTCAAAATAATTTGGCAGATTCAAATTTTCGCCTTATCTTTGCACTCGCAATCAGGAAAAAT
>CAZTCM010000174.1:0-3117 GCA_964612285.1 uncultured Alistipes sp. | reverse complement strand
CTCGACCGCGACTGGGCGTGGTATAAGGCGTGGGGGCGCTATGCGTGGAACTGCCGCCGTGACCGCGAGGCCGAGATGACCTATTGGGACGATGCCTTTGCCGACTTCTTTGGTACGAGCAAGGCCGGTGGAGCCGCCATTCGCAAGGCCTATGAGGAGGCAGGCGAGATTGCTCCGAAATTCCTGCGTCGCTTCGGTATCACGGAGGGCAACCGCCAGACGTTGCTGCTCGGTATGTTTATGAGCCAGCTGGTGAATCCCTATAAATATACGATTTACCCGGGCTTCTACGAGAGTTGCGGCCCTGCCGGCGAGAAACTCATCGAGTATATCGAGCGCGAGTGGAAGGGTCAGGCGCATGTCGAGGGTGGCGAGATGCCACTGACGCTTATCGAGGAGTGTATTGCCCATGGCGATGCCGCCGTGAAGGCCATCGACGGGGTGCGCGGCAAGCGCAATAAGGAGGAATTGGCTCGTTTGAAGAACGATATGCACTGCTACCGTGAGTTTGCCTATGCCTTCCGTTGGAAGGTGTCGGCTGCGGCCGAGGTGTTGCGTTACCAGTGGTCGAAAGAACTTTCCTATCTCGATGCAGCTGTGCCTTTGTTGGAGAAGAGTTTGGAGCACTACCGCCGTTTGGTGGAGTTGACGCGCGAAACGTACCACTACGCCAACAGCATGCAGACCGCCCAGCGCCGCATCCCGATTAGCGGTGGCGGTGGCAAAAACAAGACTTGGGAGGAGATGTTGCCGCACTATGAGGCGGAACTTACGGCTTTGAAGGCGAACATCGAACTGCTGAAAAACGAAGGAAAGGGTGCCGAAGTGGAGTTGGTACAGGCCAAAGATGCCGCTATCGGTTTGCTGGGCACGTTCCGCCGCACGACCTTGAAGGAGGGGGCTTCGCTCTTCTCGAATCGCCCCGAATTGGTGGTTGATGGTTTGGCTCCCGAATTGGAGGGGCTGACCGCCTTCGTCTTCGACGGCGAGCGTAAGCGCGACGAGGCGACGACATTTGAGTTTACCTGCGAGAAGCCCGTGAAACTGCTTGTGGGCTACTTCAAAGGGGATAACAAACGCTTTGCACATGCCCCGAAACTCGAAACCGATGCCACGGCCAACGACTACAACCAGGCCGAGCCCCTCTTGACCAATGCCGTCAGTGTAAAGGGCTGGGCTTTGGCCAATGTGCATCCCTACTCATTCGATGCGGGCACGCACAGCGTCACCCTGCCCCGAGGCTATCTGCTTGTTCTTGGTTTCACCGATACGGATATCAAGCCACGCAATGCGGGTCTGTCCGGCTCGGATGAGGAGTGTGATTGGCTCTTTTATTAACAGACGAGGTATTACAAAAACTGATTGATGAAAAGACTCGTTTTGCTGCTTGGCAGCCTGCTGTTTGCCGCCACGCTCTCGGCACAAACGCATGTGTCGCAGGAGCGTATGGCCGAGGTCTATGAGGAGGTGCGCACCCCCTATAAATATGGCCTGGTGGTGGCTCCCACCACCAATAAGGCGAAAATCGACTGCCCGACCGTCTTCCGCGAGAACGACCGTTGGTACATGACCTATGTGCTCTACAATGGCAAGGGGGCGCAGGATGGCCGTGGCTATGAGACGTGGCTGGCCGAGAGCGACAACCTCTTGGAGTGGCGCACGCTGGGGCGTGTGTTGTCCTACCGCGACGGTGCGTGGGACGCGAATCAGCGTGGCGGCTTCCTTTCGCTGGTCGATATGGAGTGGGGTGGCTCGTATGCCCTCCAAGCCTATAAGGGTCGTCGCTGGATGACCTATATCGGTGGTGCCGGTACGGGCTACGAGGCGGTGAACGGCCCGCTGCATGTGGGGTTGGCCTGGACAAAAGGCGACCCGACCGAGGCCCACGAGTGGGAGGCTGCGAAGGCTCCGGCCCTCTCGATTCATGACAAGCTGGTGCAGTGGTGGGAGTCGCTCGTGCAGTATAAGAGCATGGTCTATTGGGACCGCAGCGAACGGCTCGGTGCCCCCTTTGTGATGTATTACAACGCCGGTGGCAAGAATCCCGCGACGGGATTTAAGGGCGAACGTGTCGGCATCGCTCTGTCGAAGGATATGAAAAAGTGGCATCGCTATGCCGGAAATCCCGTTCTTTCGCACGAGGCGCAAGGCACCATCACGGGCGATGCGCAGATTGCCAAGATGGGCGACCTCTATGTGATGTTCTACTTCTCGGCCTTCAACCCCACGCGCCCCTACAAGGCCTACAACACCTTCGCCTGCTCCTACGATATGGTGACGTGGGACGATTGGCAGGGCGACGACCTAATTTATCCGACCAAATCTTACGACGAACTATTCGCCCATAAGAGTTTTGTGCTGAAACACGACGGGGTGGTCTACCACTTCTACTGCGCCGTCAACGACGACGAGCAGCGCGGTATCGCCGTGGCTACGAGCCGCCCGATGGGTCGCTCGAAGGTTTCGTTCCCCGCCCCCGAACCGAAGGGTCGCCGCGTGGTGACGGAGCTCTCCGAGGGGTGGACAACCTGGCTCGAAGGTGCTGAAACGAAGGCAAAAACGGTCGCTGTGCCCCACAATTGGGACGACTACTACGGCTATCGGCAGTTGCTGCACGGCAACCTGCACGGCACGGCTCATTATGAGAAGCGATTTGAAACATCGGTGGGAGCAGATAAACGCGCCTTCCTCCACTTCGAGGGGGTCGGAACCTATGCCACCATCACGCTCAATGGGCACGATTTGGGCCGTCATCCGGTCGGGCGCACCGTCTTGTCGCTCGATGTGACCGATTGCCTGAACAAGGCGGGCGAGAATCTGTTGCAGGTCAAGGCTGAACACCCCGAACTCATCGCCGATATGCCGTGGGTCTGCGGCGGATGTTCGTCGGAGGTGGGTTTCAGCGAGGGTTCGCAGCCACTCGGTATTTTCCGCCCCGTGAAGTTGGAGATTACCGACGAGGTGCGTGTCGAGCCCTTTGGCGTGCATGTTTGGAACGAGCAGGATAACCGCACGATACAGCTGCGCACCGAGGTGAAGAACTATGGCACGACGAAAGAGCAGGTGCAGGTGGTGCAGAATGTGATGAATGCCAACGGCAACCGCGTGGCACGCCTC
>CAZTCM010000173.1:0-3125 GCA_964612285.1 uncultured Alistipes sp. | reverse complement strand
CCGCCATCCTCCGCCTCCGCGACCTGATTACGAAGGTGGCCCCCTGCGAGGCGCGTGTACTCATCACGGGCGAGAATGGCACGGGCAAGGAGCTCGTGGCCCGCCACCTGCACGCAATGAGCCCGCGAGCCGCAGCCCCCTTTGTCGAGGTCAATTGTGCAGCCATTCCCTCCGAATTGATTGAGAGCGAACTCTTTGGCCACGAACGCGGTGCCTTCACCTCGGCCATCAAACAGCGCAAGGGCAAGTTCGAGTTGGCCGATGGCGGCACGCTCTTTATGGACGAGATTGGCGACATGTCGTTGGCGGCACAGGCCAAGGTACTGCGTGCCTTGCAGGAGAGCAAGGTGAGCCGTGTGGGCAGCGACCGCGATATCGAGGTCAATGTGCGGGTGATTGCCGCCACGAACAAAGATTTGCGCGAGGAGATACGGCTGGGGAACTTCCGCGAGGATCTCTACCACCGCATCGGTGTCATTGTTATTCGCGTACCTGCGTTACGCGAGCGTGCGAGCGATATTCCGTTGCTGGCCGACCACTTTATTCGCCGGATTGCCGCCGAGTACCACACCGACCCCAAGCCCCTGGCCGAGGAGGCCCTTGCAGCCCTGCAAGCCCGCCCGTGGAGTGGCAACATCCGCGAACTGCGCAATGCGGTCGAGCGATTGATGATTCTTTCGGGGGCATCCATCACCGAGGAAGATGTGATGAGCTATTGCTAAGAGTAAGAGCGAGATAGAGGATTTTCGACGCTTTGCGCAAAAAAATATTTTCAAAATTCTTACAAAATTATTTGCACAATTCACTTTTTCGCCCTACATTTGCACTCGCAATTCGGCACCGTAGCTTAATTGAATAGAGCATCTGACTACGGATCAGAAGGTTACAGGTTTGAGTCCTGTCGGTGTCACACTGAGCGTCAAGCGATTATCGAAAGATAGTCGCTTGATTTTTTTTGTATACATCGTTTTTTGCTATTCTTCGCGCAGATACCGTTCGGTAAGACGCGCCACGGCATAGTCGCCCAACATATCGCAGGCCACCCTGCACCACTCCTTCCCCTCGGGCAGCGTATCGACCTCCACGCGGTGAAAAACAGCATGGAGCCGCTGGTGTGAGAGCTGATGCAGCGGCATGCGGCGTGATTGTACCAGGCGATAAGCGCTCCCTCCGAGCAGTTGCCCGAACTCCTCGCGACGGCTTAACGCAAGAAAATCGACCTCCTCTGTGCTCTCGATAAGCGGAAATTCGTAGAGCCCCTGCCAGATGTCCCCCGCTCCGCGGCGATGCAGCACCGTCGCGTCGTGGTCGGTCAGGTGGAGGTAGTTGAAGTAGCGGTCGCGGATTTTCGTGCGCCCCTGCTTGACGGGGCGTGCCGCCACGGTGCCGGCTGCCCGCGCCAGACACTGTTCGGCCAGCGGACAATGCGTGCAGTCGGGGTGCTGGGGGGTGCATTGCAGCGCCCCAAAATCCATGATGGCCTGGTTGTAGGCGGCGGGGCGGGTTTTGTCGAGCAACTCTTCGGCCAGGGTGGCAAATTGACGCTGCCCCTCGGTGGTGTCGATGGCCAGGTCGATGTCGAACAGCCGCGCCAGAACGCGATAGACATTCCCGTCTACCACGGCATGGGGCAGCCCATAGGCCAACGAGGCGATGGCCGCCGCCGTGTAGGGCCCCACGCCGCGCAATGCGCGAATCTCGTCATAGGTCGCGGGGAACACGCCGTCGTGTTGCTCGACCACCTGCTTGGCCGCGGCATGCAGGTTGCGGGCACGGCTGTAATACCCCAGCCCCTGCCACAATTTGAGCACCTCCTCTTCGGGGGCGGCGGCCAGGGTGCGAATGTCGGGGTAGCGGGCCACGAAACGCTCGTAGTAGCCGAGCCCCTGCTGTACGCGGGTCTGTTGCAGGATGACCTCCGAGAGCCAGATGCAGTAGGCATCCTGCGTCATGCGCCACGGCAGTGTGCGGCCACACTCCTCATACCATCCTATCAAGGCTTGGGCGATGCGCTGTTGCATAACGGCGGAGGGTTGCGTGGAAGAGAGGGGCGGTTAGTGGTGCTTCATCACCTCGTCGATGCCCATGGCACGATAGGTCGTTTCGAGCTCCTCGCCGCGGTCCGAGATGACCAGCAGCTTGTCGCCCACCAGCAGTTCGGTCTTTCCCTGCGGCACGAAGTAATCGCCCTCTCGGCAAATCATCATCACCAACGTGTTCTCGGGCAGGGTGATTTCGCGCAACGTATTCCCCGAGGCGAGCATCGAGGCATTTACCTCGACCTCGGTCAGTGCCGAGCGCATATCCTCGTGCAGATTGACCTCGAACGAGGCCTCCCGCTCCTCATAGGCGAGTCCCAACACGTTGGCCATGCCGCTGACGGTCGTGCCCTGCACGAGCAGCGAGATGATGGTCGAGAGGAAGACGACGTTGAAGAGCAAATCGGCATGGGGCAGTTCGGCGATGATGGGGTAGGTGGCGAAGAGAATCGGCACCGCACCGCGCAGTCCTACCCACGAGATGTAAAGACGCGCTTTGGTCGTAAAGCTGCGGAAGGGAATCAGACAGAGCAACACCGAGATGGGTCGTGCCGCGGCAATCATGAATACGCCGACCAACCCTCCGAGGATGAGCACCTCGGGCTGGAACAGTTCGCGCGTATTGACCAGCAGACCCAGCATCAGGAACATCACAATCTGCATCAGCCAGGTGAAACCGTCGAAGAAGACCGTGAGTGTGCGCTTCTGGGTGATGCGGTAGTTGCCGACGACCAATCCCGAGATGTAAACGGCCAGATAGCCGTTTCCGTGCAGCAGGTGGGTGAAGGCGAACGAGAAGAAGATGAAGGCCAGGAGCAACACCGAGTAGAGCGAGGTGTTTTCGAGGTGGATGCGGTTGATGGCCCACACGGCTGCGCGGCCGATGAGGTAACCCATCAGGGCACCTACCACCAATTGGATGATGACGTAGATGATGTTAAAACCGATGCCCGTATTTCCCGTGTGGGACAAGACGGCAATCATGAGCAGCGTGAGCATGTAGGCCATCGGGTCGTTCGAACCACTCTCCAACTCCAATAGGGGGCGCAGCTGTTCGCGCAGCCCCTGCTTCTTCGAGCGCAGGAT
>CAZTCM010000172.1:0-3126 GCA_964612285.1 uncultured Alistipes sp. | reverse complement strand
GGTACCCAACGAGAACAGGGCAACCGTCAGAATCATAAAAAGTTTTTTCATAGTTGTTTAGATAAATTGATTTGTTAGTTGTTTTTTTGTGTTTTTTATTTGTTTTGGTTTTGTTTCCTCCGCAAAATTTTTTCAAAAAAGTTTCTTCGTTCGCTTTTTTTCGCCGCTTTTGTCGCTGTTTCGAGCCATTTGTCCCCCATTGGGGCGGCAGACCGACTCCTTCGCTTTGTTCCGCTCAAAAACAGGGCAACACGCTCATGTTCAGCGTATTGCATCCGTTTTTCGGGGTCGATTTGCTCGCTTCATGGCCACAAAACGACATTTTATCGACCGAAATATAAGGAAATATTTCGATTTGTGCAACCCCTAACGTGTAAATTCTCCGCGAAGAGGTTGTTTTAACAGCTCCAAACAGCGCTCGGTCGGCAACTCCTGCCCCAGCAGGTACATCAACTTGGTCACTGCCGCTTCGGTCGACATGTCGTAGCCGCTCACCACGCCGATTTGCAACAGGCGCAGTCCCGTTTCATACAGATCCATGGCCACGCAACCTCCCTTGCACTGGGTGATGTTCAGGATAATCACGCCGCGGGCAATCGCCTCTTCCAGCGGGGCAATAAACCAATCCGACGTGGGGGCGTTGCCCGCGCCATAGGTCTCCAACACCACGGCCTTCAACCCGGGGGCCGAGAGAATTGCCCGCAGGACCGCCTCGTTCAGCCCGGGGAAGAGTTTCACGATGCAGACCCCCTCGGAGAGGCGGGTGGCTACCTGCAATGGCGCATCATAGCGCTCGGGGCGCAATATCAGCGGGCGGTGGTAGGCGATATTGACCCCGACATCGGCCAGCGGCGGATAGTTGAACGAGTAGAAGGCGCTGAGGGCTTCGGCGCTCCGCTTCGTGGTGCGGTTGGCACGGAAGAGGTGGTTCTGGAAGTAGAGCACCACCTCGGGCACCAGTGGCCGCCCCTCGGCGTCGCGCGCTCCGGCAATTTCGATGGCCGTGATAAGGTTCTCGCGGCCGTCGGTGCGCAGTACGCCAATCGGAATCTGGCTGCCGGTGAAGACCACCGGCTTTGCGAGGTTCTCGAACATGAAGCTCAACGCCGAAGCGGTGTAGGACATCGTGTCGGTGCCGTGCAGCACGACAAAACCGTCGTAGTGGTCGTAGTGGTCGCGAATCAACCCGGCCAGCGTCACCCAATTTTCGGGCGTGACATTCGACGAGTCGATGACCGGTGAGAGCGTGTGCACCCGAATATCGACATTGAGTCGTTTGAGCGAGGGAAACTCCTCGTAGATGCCGCTGAAATCGAAGGGCACCAACGCTCCCGTCTCGGCATCGGTCTTCATGCCGATGGTGCCGCCCGTGTAGATGATAAGAATCGATGAACGCATGCTGTCGTAATTCAAAATTTAGAATGCAAATGGGTTGTGGGGGTTGTGGGGGTTGTGGGAGTTATGGGAGTTATGGTTTCCCACAACTCATACTCCTCATATCCCTCATACTCTTCATACTCCTCCTATTATTATAAAAACACTCTTTCCGCATTCATGCTCGTTTGCATTGCCACCTCTTCGGCCGTGCATCCCTGCAACTCGGCCACCTTTGCGCAGATGTGGGTCAGGTAGGCCGACTCGTTGCGCTTGCCGCGATGGGGCACGGGGGTGAGGTAGGGGCAGTCGGTCTCCAAGACGATATCCTCTGCCGCCATCTCCCTTACCGCCTCGGCCACGATGCTCTTTTTATAGGTCACCACGCCGCCGATGCCGAAGAGCCAGTCACCTGTGGCCCGCAGCCGTCGATAGGTGGCCGCATCCTCCGAGTAGGCGTGAAAGATGCCGCGCAGCCGTTCGCCACGCAGTTTGGCCTCGGCGCACTCCTCCTCGATTACACTGCACATCGTATCCCACGCCGCGCGGGTGTGAATCGCCACGGGGAGGTTGCGCCGTGCCGCGAGCCGACACTGCTGCCGAAAAGCCTCCTCCTGCTCGGCAGTGAAATTCCGGCTCCAATAGAAATCGAGGCCTATTTCACCCACGGCGCAAAAGGGCATAATTCCTTCGGGCAGATTTTCGAAGTAGTGCTCGACGAGGGCCAGCTCCTCGCGCCAGTGCGGATTGTCGTTGATGGAGGTGGGGTGCAACCCCATCATCGGGCGGCAGTGTGCCGCGTAGCGGCGGCAGAGGTCGAACTGCGCCGCGTGGCTCTCGCTGTCGATCGCAGGGAGCAGCAGCTCGGTCACCCCCGCGTCGAGGGCGCGTTGCATCGCATCGTCGCGGTCGGCGTCGAAGGCCTCGTCGTAGAGGTGGGAGTGTGTATCAATCAATCGCATAACTTCATGTATCGGTTTCCGGGCAACAGCCGCACCTTGCCGGCCAGCTCCAACCCCACGAGGAGGGCCGTGAGTTCTCCGGTGGCGAGGCCTGTCACTTCGCGCAGTTGCTCGACAGAGAGGGGGTCCGAGGTGCGGAAGCAGCCCAGCAGTCCCGCCTCGTCGGCCGTCAGTCGCTCGGTGGCAGGCGGTGGCGCAAAGTGGTCGGGATGCTCCTCCAAATCCCACATCAACTCGGTCAGGATGTCGTCGGCCGAGGTGACGAGTTGTGCCTTGTGGGTGCGTATCAGGTGGTTGGTGCCGAGTGAATTGCGGTCGGTCGTGCGTCCTGGTACGGCCATCACCGTGCGGTGATAGCTGTCGGCGTGTGCCGCCGTGTTGAGCGAACCTCCGCCGGCGGGCGACTCGACGATGATGGTGCCGGTTGCCAGGGCGGCAATCAGTCGGTTGCGGGCCAAATAGAATTCGCCCTTCTGCTTTGCTTGCGAGTGTATCTCGGTGAGGAGCGCTCCGCCCTGCTCGATGATTTCACGCGCCAGATGGCTGTGGGTGGTGGGTGTCACCTCCGGCAAGGCGTTGGCCAACACGGCCACCGTGCGTGCGCCAAACTCCAAGGCGGCACGGTGGGCAGCCACATCGATGCCGTAGGCCAGCCCGCTGACAACGACCAAGCGCCGTACACGTTCGGTCAATCCGCCCACGAGCCGTCGGCACTGCTCCTGCCCATAGGGCGAAGCGGTGCGCGTACCGACCATTGCCAACAGGTGACCCGACAATGCCGCGGCATCGC
>CAZTCM010000171.1:0-3145 GCA_964612285.1 uncultured Alistipes sp. | reverse complement strand
GCCCGGCAGGTGGGCAGCACCGCCCGCACCGGCAATAATCACGCTCAGACCACGCTCGCGAGCACCCTTGGTCCACTCGGCCAAAGCATCGGGTGCACGGTGTGCACTGATGACGCGTTTCTCGCACGCGATGCCAAACTGCTCCAACGTCTTGATGGCTCCCTCCATTACCTCGTAATCGCTCTTCGAGCCCATGATGATTCCTACTTTGTACATAGTTTTTGTGTTTTATCTCTTATTCTCTTCTCTATCAATCAAAAAGAGCCGCCACGACGCTTCACGTCATGGCGGCATGCGGTTATCTATCGGCGCAATATGCTTGCAATTCCTGCTTTCGGATGCGCACACACCCCTCGGAGAGCGGACACGACCCCTCACCCTGCACAGGCGTCATCGCTCGGCTGCGACGCTGTCGGAAATCGATATGGGCGCGGTAGATCATTTGATTTGCACATCGGAAAACAACACAACAAAAGTACAAAAAAAAGTTCGTACAACCGCTGTGTCCGAACTTTTCTTTTGACAATTTATCGACAAAATTGACGACACCTAACATAGCTGTTTTTCCCAATTGCACCTTGTAATGTCTACACTTCAAATTGTTCTATATGCGTTTGTATTTCTGTAAACTCATCTTTTATCATCACCCTTGCAAATAGTCCTATTTTTTCTTCTATCATTCTTTCTGCCGCATCAGCATATTTCATTTTAAATTCTTCAATTATTTTGGTTTGTGCTATAATGGCTTCTTCTCGTAAATCAAATTTGAGACAATCAATACATAATTCACCCATCGAATCAATCGCCCCAAAATGTAATACATATATATTCATATTCCTCTACCAATTATGGTTATTTATCTTCGTCAATCCTTCATACACCGCAACCACACTATTATAATCGAGAAATTTCACTCGTTTCTCTATTGGTTCAAATATACTAACATGCAACTTATCCTCAAATTCATTTTTACGATAACTATCAGCAACAATATAAAAACCCGCATGAAAATCTTGCAACTCATAGAATTTCGACAACGAATTTTTAATATCTGTGGTATGTTCTATTTCATAAAAAGCAGATGGCATTTTTCTGGCGTTAAACCAGATAACATCAATAGTTTTTGCTTTTCGCAGAAGATTCTCATAAGTAAACGAGGGCAGAGAGATTGTATCAGCTACATCATTTAACTGCTTACCTAGAAATAGCCGTTTTTTATCTTGGGCAGGAATATATGTAGTTGCATTTTTACATTTCCCTATTTCTATGAGTAGCCCTTGATAATATCCATGAGTAAACCGTTCTTCACTTTGCGAGTTGCCCTCCTTCAATTCAAATTTATTCAAAACATACTCTCGCATCTCTTCCAACGCCCATAAACCAGGCTGAATACGGAAAATATGTTTACTGTCTTGAACAATTCTCCGGACAGATGCTTCTGGCGTTTTCGTCTTCCAAGTAGAAAAATCGATAATTTCATTTAATCGACGCAAGGTTGCATATCCTCCTTCACTACGCAAGTAGTCAATAACCTGAGATTCTTGTGAGCATTTTTTCATAAATCATAAGGCATTTAGTAGTACCTATATCCCCCCCAACAGAACACAACGAAATTTTTATATGGCATTAAATCGTAACAACAACAAGCACAAAGGGTTTTGCTACGATTCCTTCCATATCGCAAATATACAAATAAAATAGACAAACCAAGTTTTATAGGGCGAAGAAAGGGCGGAAACATTTTCAATTTCCACCCTTTACTTTCCCTACGAATCGTATTATTTCGCCTTGGACTCGCAATAAGCACACCGCAACGTGCCATCCTCCGAGTAGCGGAAGATGGGATCAACATCCTCCGTGGCCGAGATGCAGCGTTTATTGGGGCAGGTGTAGTCGCCCGTGATGTACTCCTCGTTGAAAACGGGGGTCTTGTCGAACGGTTTATTCTCGTCGGCCCACTGCAACAATTTGTAGATGAGGGCCATGCGGACAAACTTACCATTCTCGACCTGGCGGAAGTAGACTGCGCGAGGGTCGTTATCCACGGCGCGTGTAATCTCGTTCACACGCGGCAGCGGATGGAGGATAATCATATCCTCGCGGGCCGGCTTCAACTTCTCGGGGTCGAGCACAAAGCTGTCCTTCACGCGGTCGAACTCCTCCTCATCCAAGAAGCGCTCCTTCTGCACACGCGTCATATAGAGGATGTCCAACTCGCCCATCACCTCCTCCATCGTGCGCACCTCTTTGAATTCGAGGTTCGAGTTCACGCGCATCTCTTTGAGCATGTAGCTCGGCAGACGCAACTCCTCGGGTGAGATGAGGAAGATGCGAATCCCCTCGTAGCGCGACAGGGCCTTAATCAGCGAGTGCACCGTGCGACCAAACTTCAAGTCGCCGCAGAAGCCGATTGTGAGGTGGTCCAGACGCCCCTTCTCGCGCTTGATGGTCAGCAGGTCCGTCAGGGTCTGCGTGGGGTGGGCATGGCTGCCGTCACCGGCATTGATGACCGGAATACCGGCATACTGCGAGGCAACGAGCGGTGCACCCTCCTTCTGATGGCGCATGGCGATGATGTCGGCAAAGCAACGAATCACACGCACCGTATCGGCCACCGTCTCCCCCTTCGATACGGAGGAAGAGTTGGCATCCGAGAAGCCAATCACCTGGCCGCCCAACTCCAACATGGCGGCCGTGAAACTCAAACGGGTACGGGTCGAAGGCTCGTAAAAGAGGGTGGCGAGTTTCTTCCCTTTGCATGCCTCGCGGTAGTTGTCGCGGTGGGCAATAATATCTTCGGCCAGCGTGACGATTTCGTGAATCTCGGCTACCGAAAGGTCGGTGGGGTCGATCAAATGACGCATAGTTGCAAATGCAAAATTTAGAATTCAGAATTCAAAATGAAGGTCGGCAAGACCATGAGTTGAAAGGGCGTAGAGGCAAAAGGCGTTAAGCGCCATAATTTTGATTTTAGAGGAGCCGATTTTGTGCTTCGCGCGGTGGGCGAGGATGGGACATACTTAAAAGTATTTCCCATTCGCAGCCCACAAGTGAAGTGCAAAATATGCCCTATAAAATCGAAAATTATTTCATCCAGCTCTCGTCATAGGGATTATTCCGGAACTGAATCAGGCGGGCCTTATCC
>CAZTCM010000170.1:0-3148 GCA_964612285.1 uncultured Alistipes sp. | reverse complement strand
TGTCGCCGCTCAGATAGACATGGAATTTGTCGGCGTAGAAGGTATTGTCGTAGGTGCCGTTGTTGTTCTTCGAGTAGGCACCGCCGAAGTTGAGCGTGAGCTTCGTCTGCTCGCTCGTGAGGACGATATCGCCGGCCACAAAGGCGGGATCGTTCGTGCCGAAGAAGAGCTTGGCAGCACCCGAGGCGTCGCCGTAGCCGGCACTCAACTTACCCGACTCGCGCACCGAAACCTTACCCGAAACGGCCGTGTAAGTAACATTGGCACCCACCGAGCCGCCCTTCTCCCAAGCGGTGTAGGCGCTCACCTCGGGCTTATCCTCACCGGCATCGCCGAAGTTCTCGTGCCACAGCGCATTGCTCGGCGTGGGGGTCGGCGTAGGCTCCTCGCCACCGCCGGCTATGCCCTGCGAGAGGTCAATCTCCTGCGCATTAGTAGCATGGCTGGTCGAGAGTTCAATATCATCCAAACGGAACGCCGAAGCGAAACCCGCCGTAAAACGTATATAGAGATTAGTGGGCACCTCCGTCAACTTGAAATCGGCCTCAGCCTTCACCCAGTAGGGATGCACCGTATCACCGTCGTTCTTCGTCAGGTTCAGCTTCGACCACTTCTCGCCGTCGCCACTAATCGCTACCTCGAAGAGCGAGAGATCGAAGGTGTTATTGTACTCCGATGCCCCCTCAGGCTTATACGAGAAGCTTCCGAGGAACGAGAGGTTCAACACCGACTGCGCGGGTTGCAGTGCAATCTTGTTCACTTGGAAGGTGGCTGGAGCCGCACCGAAGAAGACCACATTCGGACCCGATCCCTCGTTGGTCAAGCCCGATGCACGCACCGAGGTGTTCGTACCCGTGTAGCTCACCTCCGCTGCGCCCGACCCCTCGGTTGCCCACCCCGTATAGGCACCCACCAGCGGGTAGGGGCTCGATACAGAGGTCGTGCCGACCGTTTCGGCGTAGATCGTCTCGATAGCCGCAATCTCGCCCTGCTGAATCTTCATCGACTTCGTGAGGTAGACCCCGTAGGTGTTGGCCAGGTGGAAATTGAGCGTCGCCTCACGGCCCGTGGTGGCAGCCGGCAACAGAATCTCAACCTTCGTCGGGCCCTCGCCCTCCATCGGATCGATGGTCAGCCAATCGCTATTCTCGCCCAGCGTGATGTACCACGGGCGATTCGTATTGACCATGAAGGAGGCCTCACCACCCTCCAACGTAAAGGGAAGCACCTCGCTATCCAATTCGAGATAGGGCATCCCCACATCCTCGTTGTCATCGACACATGCCGTGAACGACACTGCTGCAAACAGCAGCATCGCGCCCATGAACAACTTGCCAAAAATAGAGTTTTTCATCGTGTTAAACAGTTAATTTATAATTAATTCGTCTATTTTCAAAAGCCGTCTGCCCTCCACCTCTTTCACAGAAGGGCATTTAGCTCTCAAAGATAATCGATTTTTTCTGCAACTCCAAGCCTTTACCCCACTTTTTCACCTCCTCCAAACACAAAAAACAGCGAGAGGTTGCCCCACCGAAATGGTGAACCAACCTCTCGTTGAATCAGCAGAAAACCGCGCTATCGGATACGATCGGCCGAACGCACCAGCATCTCGTCGCGGAAGATGGCGCGCATAGCCAGCCAGGTGAAGAGCAGCGCAACAACTGGCGCCACGAGCGTTGCCTTGAACGTAACGGCAAAGAGTGCCGGCGAAGCCTCCTGGAAAAGGGTGTAGAAGCGATAGCAATAGAGACCTGCCACCACCATGACACCTCCCAACAACACCATCTCGACCACGCACCAACGAATCTGCGTCAGGCGACGTTTGTAGCGGAAAATGGTGCCCAACGGGAGCACCGCAGTCAGCAGAACCAGCAGGTGCAGGTACCACGGATTGGGCGTAGCAACACCCTCCGCATCGACCAATTCACGCACATAAAGGGTCGAAAGGCCCTCGGTGGTACCAAAAGTCATCAGCGGCAAAAAGAGCCACAGCCCCATAGCCACCGTGGCAATCAACAAATAAATGGTTTGAATACGTTGTATCATAGTTAATCAAATTTTTGAGCAATCAGATAACGGTTTCGGTCTGTCGAGTTGCGGTTGATAAGCTCCCCGAGGAAACCCGCCAAAAAGAGTTGTACACCTAAAATCACCGCCAGGATAGCCAAATAGAAGAGCGGCTGCTCGGTCACAGCACGCAGAGGCAGTCCGTGCGCCTGTTTCCAAAGTTTCTCGGCGATGACCCAAATTGTCGTACCACCACCGAGGAGGAACATCAGCGTACCGAGCGACCCGAACAGATACATCGGCGAACGACCGAAATGGGACATAAAGAGGATTGAAATCAGGTCGAGATACCCCTTTACCATGCGTTCGAGACCAAATTTCGAGTAGCCATATTTGCGGGCACGATGCTCGACCACCTTCTCGCCGATGCGGCGGAAGCCCGCCTTCTTGGCCAAAATAGGGATGAAGCGGTGCATCTCGCCATAGACCTCAATCGACTTGACCACCCGCTTGCGGTAGGCCTTCAAACCGCAGTTGAAGTCGTGGAGTTTGATGCCCGAAGCAGCTCGTGCCGTCCAGTTGAAAAACTTGCTCGGCCAGCGTTTCCCGATGGGGTCATAGCGTCGTTTTTTCCAGCCCGACACCAAATCATAGCCCTCTTCGAGAATCATGCGGCGCATCTCGGGAATCTCATCGGGCGAATCCTGCAAATCGGCATCCATCGTGAAGACCACCTCGCCCTCAGCCGCCTCGAAGCCGCAATAGAGAGCCGCCGACTTGCCATAATTGCGACCAAAAGAGATACCGCGCACCATCGGATAGCGCGCCTTCAACTCCTCGGCAACCGCCCACGAGTCATCCGACGAACCATCGTCTACCAGAATCACCTCGCAACTAAATTGGTGTTCGTGAGCCACGCGGTCAATCCACGCCACCAATTCGGGCAGCGACTCGGCCTCGTTGAAGAGTGGAACAACGACCGAAACATCCACTTTTTGCATGGTTACTCCTCTTGATTGTCAAACAATTTCGGCTGGCGAGCCAAGACTCCGGCAATAATCAATCCGAAAACCGCCCCAAAAAGCAGCGAATTGAAAATCCCGCTCCACGCCGTCTGCAACACCGAAGGGGTTGCCGCCGA
>CAZTCM010000169.1:0-3173 GCA_964612285.1 uncultured Alistipes sp. | reverse complement strand
GTACGATGGATCCCGACGGCACGCTCTACATTCGCGGTCGCTCGAAGACGATGATTCTCTCGGCCAACGGCCAGAACATCTACCCCGAGGAGATCGAGGACCAGCTGAACAACATGTACATGGTGCTCGAATCGCTCGTGCTGGATAGCGGCGGCGGTCGCTTGAAGGCTCTTGTCGTGCCCGACTATGAGTTGGCCGAGAAGGAGGGCGTGGCACGCGAGAAGCTGCCCGAAATCATGCAGGAGAACATGAAGGAGCTCAACAAGCAGTTGGCTGCCTACCAGCGTCTGGCCGAGGTGGTCCTCCACCCGAAGGAGTTCGAAAAGACGCCGAAGCGCTCAATCAAGCGTTATCTCTACGACCAAACGCTGCTCTCAAAGTAGCATAATCCCAACAAGAGAGGCTGTTCCGAATGTGTTGAACAGCCTCTCCTTTTTTAAGTCATTGTTGATTTATTTTCGTTTTTTTTCTACCTTTGTCTGTTGTCACAACTTAACACGGATAAATAGGGAGCAACCATGAAAATCGGGAACAAACACGCCATTGGCGAGAATCTGCTCTATCTGCTGGTCTGGGCCTCCATCTTTTTGGTGCCGGTACTCAACTCGCAGATGCTCTCCGAGCTGCATGTCAACCTCGAAGAGGCGTGGATTGTGTGGCGGCAGTTGATTCCCTATCTCTCGATTTTCCTCGTACACAACTACCTCATTGCGCCGCGTTACCTCCTGCATCGTAAGCCCGTTCACTACCTCCTGGTCAACATCGTATTGGTCGTCACGGCCTTCTCCATCGTACACCTCTACCAGCAGTCGGTGATGAACGAGGCCTCGTACATTGCACAACGCGATGCCATCACCAACCACGAAATCTATTGGAACGTGCTCTTTGCCCTCTTCATGAATGGTACGAATGGCGGCATCAAGCTGCTCTACCAATCGTTGCGCGACGAGCAGCAGATGGAGATTTTGAAGCAGGAGCAGTTGCGGGCCGAGATGAATGCGCTGACCTACCAGATGAACCCGCACTTCTTCATGAATACGCTGAACAACATCCACGCCCTCATCGATATTGACAGCGAGGTGGCCAAAACAGCCGTCATCGACCTCTCGAAGATGATGCGTTATGTGCTGTACGACTCGGAAAAAGAGCTCGTTTCGCTGGCAAACGACATTCAATTCTTGAAGAACTACATCGACCTGATGCGCATTCGCTACGACGACAATGTAGAGATTACGCTCGACTACCCGTACGAATTGCCCGAGGGGGTATCGCTTCCGCCGCTGCTGCTCATCGTCTTTGTCGAAAACTCCTTCAAACACGGGGTGAGTTACAATCGAAAATCCTACATTCACATCTCCATATTCTATGCCGACGGCATGCTGACGACCCTCGTCAGCAACAGCTCCCCGTCACCCGACGAGCCGCAAAAAGCACCCGGCATCGGCATCGAGAATGTGCGCAAACGACTCGACCTGATTTACGGCGCCGAGAACTATACGATTGAGACCCATCACGACGCGAAGAGCTATACTGTCAAACTCGTAATCCCGACCCTCCATGCTTAAATGTTTAGCCATCGACGATGAGCCGTTGGCACTGCGGCAAATCGAGAAATACATCGAGAAGGTCCCCTATTTGGAGTTGGTGGCTGCCACGACCAATGCGCTGGAAGCCCAACGCCTGGCCACGACCCACCCCATCGACCTCCTCTTTGTCGACATCAACATGCCCGACCTGAACGGGCTCGACTTTGTGCGTTCACTCGTCTCGCGGCCGATGGTCATCTTCACCACGGCCTACTCGGAGTATGCCGTCGAAGGGTTTCGGCTCGATGCGGTGGACTACCTGCTCAAACCATTCAGTTTCGCCGAGTTCAGCCGTGCAGCCGCCAAGGCCAATACGCTCCACGAATTGCGGCAGGGACCTGCGAATACGACGGCCGAGCAGCCTGCTCCTACGCCGCCGGCCGTAACGGCAACCCCTGCGACCGAGCCCGCGGCATCCGATAGTCTCAACACCCCCGAATACATCTCGGTAAAGGCCGACTATAAGGTGTCGTTGCTGCGCACCTCCGAGATTCGTTACATCGAGAGCGAGGGGGAGTATGTCCGCATCCACCTGACCGACGGTTCGAAGATTACGACCCTCTACCGCATCAAGAACATGGAGGCTTCGCTGCCGGCCGAGCGGTTCATGCGTGTACACCGCTCCTACATCGTCAATTTGAGCCACATCCGCAGCTATGTGCGCGGGCGCATCTACCTCGACGAAAACCTCTTCATCCCGATTGGCGAGAACTACAAGGAGCTCTTTCAGCAATACATCGAACGAACCTATAAACACCTATAAACGTAAAGCGAGGTTGTCCGCGATTGGACAACCTCGCTTTTTCCGGAGTTGGCATACCTCGGAAGTCGTATGACAGGCGGTGCGTTGAAAGCCATCAAAGAGGGATGCTACAACGCCTCGGCTACGACATAGGTGCTTCCTCCGATAAAAATCATATCCTCCTCACCGGCCAACGTGTGGGCATGTGCCACAGCCTCCTTGACATCGGCCACCATTTCGCCCTGCAAGCCGTAGATGGCCGCCTTCGCCGTCAGTTCGTCGGCCGGCACGGCACGTTCGGTCTTGGCTGCCGTGAAGATGTAGTGCGCCTCTTTGGGCAGCAGGGGCAGGATGTGTGCCAAATCCTTGTCACGCACAAAGCCGATGACGCAGATGAGTTTCTCGTGGGGTGTCGCCGCAATCTGCTCACTCACATATTTGATGCCGTGGGCGTTGTGACCCGTATCGCAAATCGTCAGCGGCTTGTCGCCCAACTTCTGCCAACGCCCCATCAGCGAGGTGTCGTGTGCCGCCGAGCGAACTCCCTCGACAAAGGCACGACGCGAAATGGTCAGCGGGGTCGACTCGTGCAGGAAGTCGGCCACCGTAGCAGCCGTTACAAGGTTGTGACGTTGGTAGAGCCCCATCAGGTCAAGGTCGAGGTCGTAGCAATAACCGTCGCGCGTACGGCAGAGGCTGAACTGCTGCTTGGTATCGGTCAACGATTGGGCGCAGCAGGTAAACTCCTGCTCGGCATAGATGACGCGCGAACGAGCCGATGCGGCAATCTCTTCGAGCGTCGCGTTATAACGCTCGTTGCTCTCGCCGATGACCACCGGAATACT
>CAZTCM010000168.1:0-3184 GCA_964612285.1 uncultured Alistipes sp. | reverse complement strand
CACGCTGCCGGTCGGCAACCTCGAAACAGCCCTCTGGCTCGAAAGCGACCGCATGCAGGGGCTCGACATCACACCCGAGAAACTCGCCACCGAAAAGCGCGTAGTCATCGAGGAGTTTCGTCAGCGTTACCTCAACCAACCCTATGGTGACCAGACGATGTTGCTCCGCGGCTTGGCCTACCGCGTGCACCCCTACCGTTGGGCCACCATCGGCCTTACGCCCGAGCACATCGAAGCAGCAACACTCGACGAAGTGGAGCGCTTCTACCGCGCGCATTACCGCCCCGCGAATGCCATTCTCTCCATCTCGGCCGACCTCGACGAGGAGCAACTACTCGACCTCGGCGAGCAATGGTTTGGTGCATTGAAAGCCGAGCCGGTCACCGCCGACCCCATTCCGCAGGAACCCCATCAGGAGGCCCCGCGCATCGAGATTGTCGAACGCGACGTACCGGCCACAACCCTCTCCATCGCCTACCACATGGGCGACCGCCTGTTGCCCGATTTCTGCACGGGAGACCTCGTGTCGGACATGCTTTCGGGGGGCGATTCGTCGCGCCTTTACCAGCACTTGGTCAAGCAGCAGCGGCTCTTCGCATCGGTCAATGCCTACATCTCGGGCGATGTCGACCCGGGGCTCTTCATCCTCACCGGACAACTGCTGCCCGACACAAGCGAAGAGGAGGCCATCGAGGCCTTCCGACGCGAGTTGGAGCAGTTGAAAGAGGAGGCCGCTTCGGATTACGAGTTGGAGAAGGTGAAGAATAAATTCGAGGCCAACACCCTCTTTGGCGAGTTGAACGTGATGAACAAAGCGATGAATCTGGGCTATTACGAGTTTCTGGGCGACCTGCCTCTCATCAACAGCGAGGTGGCCCGCTACCGCGCCATTGATGCCGAGCGTATCTTCGACTTCTGTCGCCGCACCTTCCGCCCCGAGAACAGTTCCACCCTTATCTACCGCGCAAAACGATGAAAGCACCCCTCAACACCGTCACCCCGACCATCGAAGTGGCCGATGCCGAAGTCGTCACCCTGCGTAACGGCATGCGGCTCTACATCCTCGCCTGCAACGACTATGAGATTCTGCGTCTGTCGCTCGTTTTTCGGGCCGGATCTTCACGACAAGAGGTTCCCTTCTCGGCATCGGCAACAGCCAACCTGCTGGCCGAAGGGTCGGAACAGATGTCGGCACAAGCCATCTCCGAGCGGCTCGACTACCACGGCTCCTACTTCGATGTCAACATCGACCGCGACTATACCTATATTAGTTTCGCCATGCTCTCGAAGTATGTGAAACCAACCCTCGACGTGGCGGCCGAGATTCTGCTGCACCCCTCCTTCCCCGAGGAGGAGGTGACCACCTACTGCGCCAAGCGCAAGCAGCGTCTGGCCATCGACCGCACGAAGGTAGATGTACGGGCTCGCGAAGCCTTTGCCGAGGCGATGTTTGGAGCCGACCACCCTTACGGGCAGCGTTTCGACGAGGGGGCCTACGACCACCTGACCCGCCACGACCTCGAAGCCTTCTATCGCCGTCACTACACCGCCGACAACGGCTTTGCCGTGTGCAGCGGACGCGTCACGGCCGAAGAGCGACAAGCCATCATGGCCCTCTTGGAACAACTCCCGACCGGTGTCGCATCACATTTGCAAGCCTTCCCCGCACCCACCACGCACCACGAGGTACGTCTGCCCCACGAGGGAGCCGTGCAATCCTCGATTCGCATCGGGCGGCTGCTCTTTGGGCGCGAACACCCCGACTTTTTGGGGATGCAGGTGGTAGCAGCGGCACTCGGGGGTTACTTCGGGTCGCGCCTGATGCAAAACCTGCGCGAACGCAACGGCTTTACCTACGGGGTCATCTCGGCGATGGTCAACTTCGAACACACGGGCTACCTGGCCATTGCCACGCAGGTGGGAGTCGAGGTGCGGGAGGCCGCCTTGGCGGAGATTTACGCCGAAATCGAGCGCCTGCGCAACGAGCCGATGAGCGACGAGGAGTTGCAGTTGGTCAAGAACATCATGACGGGCGAGATGATGCGCATCCTCGACGGCCCCTTCGGCATTGCCGATGTCACCATCGAAAATATCTTGTGCGGCCAAACCAACCGCATCATCGCCGAGAACGTCGCCCGCATTCGTGCCATCACACCGGCCGAGGTGCAACGTCTGGCAGCCCGCTACCTGACACGCGAGGCGTTGGTGACGGTCATCGTCGGATAGTCCACCCCCTCGAATAACAAAGCAGGGTCGGCCCAAACAGTTTGGACCGACCCTGCGTCGTTCGAACGGCACACACAAGGCAACGCAAAAATCACCTTGGCGGCACCGTCATAAGATTATTCGCCCGGGATAATCGCCTCGCTGGGGCATACCGAAGCGCACGAACCGCAGTCGATGCACTTATCGGGATCGATTACATAGATATCGCCCTCCGAGATAGCCTCAACGGGGCACTCACCAATACAGGTACCGCAAGCAACGCAAGCGTCAGTAATTTTGTAAGCCATAGTTCTCTTGTTTTAGTGTGTTGTGTGTGTTTGTGTATGCAAATATAACCATTTATTTGATAATATCAAATCCTGTGTAGGGAATTAACACCTCGGGGATGCGGATTCCCTCCTCGGTCTGGTTGTTTTCGAGCAGGGCTGCCACGATGCGGGGCAGGGCCAACGACGAACCATTCAAGGTATGTGCCAACTGCGTCTTCTTGTCGGCATCGCGGTAGCGCAATTTGAGGCGATTGGCCTGGAACGACTCGAAGTTCGACACCGACGACACCTCCAACCAACGCTTCTGCGCCTCGGAGTAGACCTCGAAGTCATAGGTCAGGGCCGAGGTAAAGGACATATCGCCGCCACACAAACGCAGGATGCGGTAGGGCAACCCGAGCGAAGCGACTATCTTCTCGACATGAGCCACCATGCCGTCGAGGGCCTCGTACGAGTTCTCGGGGAGTGCCAGCTGCACGATTTCCACCTTATCGAATTGGTGCAGGCGGTTCAAACCGCGCACATCCTTGCCATAAGAGCCCGCCTCACGACGGAAGCAGGGGGTGTAGGCGGTCATCTTCACGGGGAACTCCGAGCGGTCGAGAATCACATCGCGGAAGATGTTCGTCACGGGCACCTCGGCCGTCGGCACGAGGTAGAAGTTGTCGGCCGTGGCGTGGTACATCTGC
>CAZTCM010000167.1:0-3219 GCA_964612285.1 uncultured Alistipes sp. | reverse complement strand
GTCAGAGCAGCATTCATCGCCTTGGCCGAGAGCAACATCTGCGGCACAAAAATCTTCCCTTCGGTGAATTTCTGGCCGACACAGGTCATCGCCGGAATCAGCGCCGTATCCATGATTTCGGCGGGTGCAATACCGGCTTCGAGCGCCTGCTGGGTCAGTTCCTGGGCGCCATCCTGGCCACGCATCTGGGGCGGATAGGGCGACGCTGCATTGATTTTACCAAACTCGACACAAGCGAAGAGTTTCTCTAATAATTCGTTCATAGATTTTACTATTGGGTATTTGGTTTGCTTACAAAGTGCGAATATAATAAAAATCCCACACTTTTTCAAATAATTTTGCCGAAAGGTTGTCGCAAATGACAATTCACGCCTGCGGGGTTGTTTATTCGCACGCGAATCATTATATTTGTTCTTTGTTTAGCGAAAAACCCACCTATGGCACGAAAACTTTGCACCGCACTGCTTCTCATGGCTGCACCGCTGCTGCTCTCGGCCGGCACGATTCATGTGACCCCTACGGGCGATGACCGCGCCGACGGCTCGGCACTCCATCCGCTGCGCACCCCGCACGCTGCTTTGAAGCTGGCTCGCGAGTGGCGTCGCACGGCCGACCCGCGCATCGAGGGGGGCATCGACATCCGCTTCGAGGCGGGTCGTTATCGGCTCGACCGCCCGCTCTACCTCCGTCCCGAGGATAGCGGTACGGCCGACTCGCCCACCACGCTGCAACCCGCCGTCGGCAGCGAAGGCCGCGTCTTCATCGTGGGTAGCACCACCCTCACCGGCTGGCAGCGCGAAGGGAATTGTTGGGTTACTGAAGCCCCGAAGCAGCACGGCAGGCCCCTGTTCAGCCGCCAATTGTGGGGCTACAAAGGACTATTGCACCGCGCCAACCAATTCGGCCCGAACCGCATGGAGCGCATCATCGACTTCGACACCGACCGGCACACCATCACCATTCCCAAGCCCGCCATCGAAGGGCTGCACGAGGTCGAGGGGCTCGAAATGATGGTACACCAACGCTGGGCCACCGCCATTCTGCGCGTCAAGGAGATGCGTTATGAGGGCGATAAGGCCATTGTTTCGTTCCTCGAACCGGAGAGCTACCTCGAATTTGAACATCCCTGGCCCCAACCGGTCATCGGAGGTGAGCGGAGCAACTCCTCCTTCATGCTGATGAATGCCCGCGCGATGCTCGACGAAGCGTTTGAGTGGTGGCAGCATCCCGTCACGGGGCGCATCTACCTCCACCTCACCGACCCCGCACTCAATCCCAACGAGCAGGCGGTCTGCCTCCCCACATTGGAGCGACTGATGACCATCGAGGGGGCGGCGCAAAAACCCATCGAGCACCTCACGTTCAAGGGGCTCACCTTTGCCGACACGGCATGGAATCGGCCTTCGGAGCAGGGGCACGTCACCCTGCAAGGGGGCTTTGCCTTCATCGACGGATATAAACTCCGCGAAAAGGAGGGCTTTGCCTGGGACCCCAACCTGGAAAATCAGGCCTGGGTCGAGCGTCCCGATGCCGCCATTTCGGTGCGCAACGCCCGCCACATCCGTTTCGACGGGTGCAGCTTCATTGCTTTGGGCGCTACGGGGCTCGATTTGGCTGCCAACGTACACCATAGCAGCGTCGAGGGGTGCACCTTCCGCAACATCGGCGGCACGGCCCTGTTGGTCGGCTCGTTTGGCGAAGGGGCCACCGAGGTACACATCCCCTACCACCAAATCGGTGCACCGGAGGGATTCTGCACCCACATCCGCATCGTCGAGAACCACATCAGCGAGGCAACGCGCGAAGACTGGGGTGCGGTGGGCATCGGCTGCGGGTATGTCAGCGACACGGAGATTCTGCGCAACAAGGTGTGCCGCGTGAACTACTCGGGCATCGCCGTCGGCTGGGGCTGGACCAAGCACGACACGGGGATGCACCGCAACCGCATCGTCGGCAACACCATCAGCGACTATGCCCGCCAGCTCTACGACGCAGGCGGCATCTACACCCTCTCGAACCAACCTCACTCGCTCATCGAGCAGAACATCATCTACGCCCCTGCCAAGGCGCCCTATGCTACCAACGAGCGCGGTTTCTGCATCTACCTCGATGCCGCAACCGACGGCTACACGATTCGCAACAACTGGTGCGAGATTCCCGACTCGTTCGGCTTCAACAACCCGGGTCCTGCGGTACGATTCGAGGGTAAAAACGGCCCCGACGCGAAGAGGTGAGAAGTACGCAGCAATTTAGTTATCGACAAACTATTACACCCTGTTAAACAGCAATCTACTTTCCCGTGAAACAAACCAATTACCACCTTTTCGACTTTCTCGACTTCGACCCCGAGCTTGCGCTCGACGAGTCGCTGTGGAAAGCCTGCAAGCCGACCGCCGTACAGGTGGTCGATGGGGAAATACACATCACCGTTCCCTTCCAGAAACAACTTTTGGCCGCTGACATGGCCGCCGACACAGCCACCCCTCAGCGCATGCACACACTGCGTCTGCGCGCCTGCAACGCAGAGATATTGCGCCTGCAACTCTCGGCCGACGACTGCCCGCCGCGCGAAGCATCGGAGATGCTCGCATTGGCACCGCATGTCCACCGCGAGCCACTGACGGCAACGCTGCTCGACGAGGTGTGGCAGTTCCACGACACGAAGGGCGTTTTGCGCGGCGAACTCAACCTGCGCGAACCGCAAATCGACTTTTGGAGCGACCTGCAACCCGCTCCGCAATCAACCATCGACCTCACGCTCTACCCCGACGGGAAGCGTTCCAAGCCGGTGCGTCTTTCGGCCTATGACCACTTCTCGCCCCCGCGTTACGATGCCCTGCCGTTGGCCTACTGCCAAAAGGAGGGAAAGAACGAACGCGCCACCCTCTCGTTCGAGTGCAAGGCCGACGAATGCTTTGTCGGCACAGGCGAGCGTTTCACGAAGATGGACCTCGCAGGACATACCTTCCAACTCAAAAATCAGGATGGGCAGGGGGTCAACAACCGCCGCGCCTATAAGAATATTCCCTTCTACCTTTCGAGCCGCCTCTATGGCGTCTTCTACCACACGAGCGACTACTGCAAACTCTCGCTGGCCGACCACTCGACCCGCTCGGTGCAGTTCCTGGCCGATGGTGCCGAGGTCGATGCCTTCCTCATCGGTGGCGCCACACCCGAGCGCATCCTCTACAACTACCGCTCGCTGACGGGCTTTCCGAC
>CAZTCM010000166.1:0-3222 GCA_964612285.1 uncultured Alistipes sp. | reverse complement strand
CGGGTTACAACATCTACGGTATCGACATCATCTCGATGCGCGGTTACGAGGATGGTGCCCTCGATCCGGTGAACGACTACTACTCGATTGCCTACAACAAATACACGGCCGAGTTGCGCTATCCGATCATCCTGAAACCCTCGTCGCAGATTTATGTGCTGGGCTTCCTCGAAGGTGGTAACGCCTTCGACTCGTGGGAGTCGTTCTCGCCCTTCAAAATCAAGCGTTCGGCCGGTGTGGGTGTGCGCCTCTACCTCCCCGTGGTGGGTATGCTCGGCATCGACTGGGGTTACGGCTTCGATGCGCCGGCCGGTCAGACCGACAAGAGCGGCAGCCAATTCCACTTCGTCATGGGTCAGCAATTCTAATATATAATAAAATAAGGTATGGTGACGTTCTTTGTGTAGGTATGTTTCTTGCACACCCGCCAAAACAGTAATGTCACACCAAAAAGAGCCTATTATGAAACAGTTGATTTTTACGGTTGCCCTGGCACTGACGAGCCTCGTGGCCTCGGCGCAGAATACCATCGTGGTCAATAGCGAGAAGATTTTCAAATCGATTGCCGCCTACAACAAGGCTATCACCGAACTCGACAAGCTGGCCGAACAGTACCAACAGCAGGTCGATGCCAAATTTGCCGAGGTGGAGGAGCTCTACAACAACTACCAGAGCCAGCGTGCCAACCTCAGCGCCGCCACGCGCCAGAGTTTCGAGAATGTGATTCTGCAAAAGGAGCAGGCCGCCACGGAGTATCAGGAGAGCCTCTTCGGGCAGGAGGGCGAGTTGATGAAACGGCGCGTCGAGCTGATTAAGCCGATTCAGGAGCGCGTCTTCAAGGCCATCGAGAGCTATGCCAAGCAGCAGGGTGCCGAGGTGGTAATCGACGCGTCGAACAACCCCACGCTGCTCTACAACGCCCCTTCGGCCGACCACACGCAGCAATTAATCAACGCACTGAAATAGTGTACGAAAGCACAACAAGCACGAACAATCATCAAAAAATAATCACTTAACAAACCTATCATGAAGAAAGTATTGAAACTGACCCTCGCGGTCGCCCTGGTGTTGAGCAGCACGTCGCTCTTCGCACAGAAGTTTGGTCGCATCAACTCGCAGGAGGTGATTCTCGCCATGCCCGAGACGCAGGCCATGCAGACCAGTCTGCAAGCCGTGCAGAAGGATTGGGAGGAGAATCTCGAAGCCATCAACGTCGAGTTCAACAACAAACTGCAAGAGTTCCAGAAGAACCTCAACACGATGTCGGATGCCGTACGCCAAATTAAGGAGAAGGAGCTGAACGACCTGCGCACGCGCGGTAACGAATTGCAGCAGATGGCCCAGCAGGATATGGCCAAGAAGGAGCAGGAGCTGATGACACCGATTGTCGAGAAGGCGCAGAACGCCATCCAGGCCGTGAGCAAGGCCGGTGCCTTCACCGCCATCTTCGAGACGGGCTCGCTGATCTACTTCGACGAGGCTACGCTGACCGACATCACGCCGCTCGTGAAGAAGGAACTGGGTATCACGGAAACGCCTGCTGCCCAGTAATTAACCATTGAGGAACCCCTCAGAAAACGACTTTTGCAAAAGCGAAGGTCGTTTTTTTCTGCCATAATCGGAACAATCTAACCAAAAAAAGCGTACTTTTGTCCAATCGTTTTCGGATAACCGGAGACGCAATCAAAACGAAAAAAGAATGAAAAGTCTGAAAATTGGAGAACTTCTGGCACGGGTACCCATCGTGCAGGGAGGAATGGGCGTAGGCATCTCGATGTCGGGATTGGCCGCCGCCGTAGCCAACGAAGGGGGTGTCGGCGTCATCTCGGCAGCCGGCCTCGGGTTGGTCTATAAAGATTACTCGAACGACTTCGACAAAGCGACCCTCTGGGGGTTGAAGGAGGAGTTGCGCAAGGCACGCGAAAAGGCCAAAGAGGGTATCATCGGCGTGAATATCATGGTGGCAATGACCGACTTTGCCAACCTCGTGAAGACGGCAATCGCCAACAAGGCCGACATCATCTTCTCGGGAGCAGGGCTGCCGCTCAACCTCCCCTCGTTCCTGACCGAAGGGGCCAAGACCAAATTGGCACCCATCGTCTCGTCGGCCCGCGCATTGAAGGTGATTTGCCGCCGATGGATTGGCGAGTACAACTATGTGCCCGACGCCGTCGTGGTTGAGGGCCCCAAGGCGGGCGGACACCTCGGATTCAGCCACGAGCAGCTGAACGATCCGGCCTATGCGCTCGAAGCCATCGTGCCGGAGGTGGTGACTGCCGTGCGTGAGTTGGAGGCGCAATACGGCAAAAAGATTCCCGTCATTGCCGGCGGCGGCATCTACACGGGAGAGGATATCTACAACATCACCTCGCTCGGGGCCGACGCAGTGCAGATGGGTACGCGCTTCGTCGCCACGGAGGAGTGTGACGCCTCGCAGGCCTTCAAGCAGAGCTATATCGAGGCGCAACCGACCGATATCGAGATTATCCAAAGTCCGGTCGGCATGCCCGGGCGTGCCATCCGCAACGGATTTCTCGACCGCGTGAAGGAGGGGCTCACCCGCCCAAAAGCCTGCCCCTTTCATTGCATCAAGACCTGCAACTACGAGAAGTCACCCTACTGCATCATGCTGGCCCTCTACAACGCCTTCCGCGGCCGTTTGGAGCAGGGATATGCCTTCTGCGGCTCGAATGCCTGGCGCACGGAGCGCATCGTGAGCGTCAAAGAGTTGATGTGCAGCCTCAAAGAGGAGTTCGAACAGAAGATTGCCTCGCTAAGATAGGGCCCCGCGGAGGAAAGGAGAAAAAAACTTTTTTTCGTGAAAATTTATCGCTTCGGCGGGCCTTTTCTGTTTTGAATTTTAGATTGTTTTTTCGTACCTTTGTAAGCGCATGGCCACCTCACTCGAAACGAGGGGCCTTGTGCGTTATTTAATACTCTGAAATATAATAAGTTAAACAAGATAAGCGAAATCCGCACCATGGGCATTTTTTCATTGACACAGGAGTTGGCCATTGACCTCGGAACGGCCAATACACTCATTATTTACAACGGGAAGGTGGTGGTCGACGAGCCGTCGATTGTCGCATTGGACGTCCACACGGGTCGCCTGATTGCCGTGGGTGATCAGGCACAGAAGATGCACGGCAAGGAGAACCCCAACAGCAAAACCATCCGCCCGCGCAAAGAGGATATGATTTCCGACTTCAACGCCACGGAGCG
>CAZTCM010000165.1:0-3229 GCA_964612285.1 uncultured Alistipes sp. | reverse complement strand
CAAATACATGAAGACCTACAAGCAGATGAAGCTGTACCACGATCCGGCGCTCAATCCGGTGTTGTATGGCAAAAAATAGCACACTCCCGCAACACCTTCTTGTGTTGCGCAACTCGGCGATGGGCGATGTGGCAATGTTGCCGCACGCCCTTCGTGCGCTTCGTGCGGCCTATCCCGACCTGCGGATTACGGTCGCCACACAGCCGATGTTCCGCCCCTTCTTCCGAGGGTTGGAGGTCGAATTCCTCGATGTACAACTCAAAAAGGAGCACCGCACGGCGGCCGGCATGTGGCGCCTGGCGCGTGAAGCGCGGCGTCGCGGTGTCGATGCCGTGGCCGATGTCCACGATGTGCTGCGCTCGAAGATTTTTCGTTGGTCCATGTCGCTGCACGGTATTCGTACGGCCCACATTGCTAAGGGGCGTGCCGAGAAGCGTCGTGCACTGCATACGGGCGGCGATTTCGTGCCGCTCATGCACAGCGTGGTGCGCTACTGCGAGGTCTTCCGTGCTTTGGGGTTCCGTTTTGCCGACCCTGTACCGGCCGTGAAACCCGTGTGTGAGAATCCGATGGGAGAGAAGCTGGGTCGCTGGATTGGCTTTGCCCCCTTCTCGGCGCATGCCGGCAAGACCTATCCCGAGACATTGAGCCGTCGTCTGGTCGAACTGCTGGCGGCACGTTACGACCGCATCTTCATCCACGGAGGCGGTGGCCGCGAGCAGGCCTTTGCCGAGGAGATGGAGCAACGCTATCCGAATGTGACGGCCCTCTTCGGGAAGGTGCGCTTTGCCGGCGAGATGGATGTCATGGCGCACGAAGATTGTCTTGTGTCGATGGATTCGATGGCGATGCACATGGCCTCGCTGGTGGCAACGCCCGTGGTCTCGGTGTGGGGCGCTACCCATCCCAATCTGGGATTCCTCGGGTGGGGCTCCCCGACGGAAAATGTCTTGCAGGCCGATTTTTCGTGTCGTCCCTGCTCGGTCTTCGGGGCCAAGCCGTGTAAGTGGGGCGATTATCGGTGCCTGCATGCCATTACCCCCGAGCAAATTGTCGATAAAGTCGCAGAGACGATATAGCACAAACTCAGCCTGCAACAAATGAGCGAGGTTGTCCGATACTGAGTTGGACAACCTCGCTCGTTTGTTGCAACATGCTGTTCGAGACTACTTCTTCTCTTTCAGCAGGTCGCGAATCTCTGCCAGCAGCTCCTGGTCGAGCGTCGGCTTCGGCGGCTCGGGTGCCGGAGCAGGTGCAGGGGCAGCCTCCTTCTTTTTCAGCAGGCGATTCATCACCTTCACCATCAGGAAGACGCAGAAGGCCAGAATCGTGAAATCGACGCACTGCTGGATGAAGGCACCATACTTCCACGTCACCTCGGCGATGGCGGGAGTCGTCTCGGTGGCTTCGACGCCCTTCTTGATGACGACGCTCAAATCGGTGAAATCGGTATTGCCGAGCAGTACACCGATGGGGGGCATCAGGATGTCGTTCACGAGCGACGTGACAATCTTACCGAAGGCACCACCGATGATGACACCGACAGCCATGTCCATGACATTGCCTTTCAAGGCAAACTCCTTAAATTCTTTCAAAAAAGCCATAGTTCTTCTTATTTAGTAGGTTTGTTCTCTTTTTGTTATTCGATTTCGAGCAGGATGGTGTTGGTCTGCACCGACTCGCCGGCCTCGACCAAAATCTGCTTCACCTTGCCGCTGTAATCGGTCGAGATGGAGTTCTCCATCTTCATCGCTTCGAGGACCACGACATCCTGGCCGGCCTTCACTTCGTCGCCCACCTTGACAAGCACCTCCACGACACGACCCGGCAGCGGAGCCGTCACCGTGTTGCCCGTGATGGCCGCCTTCGGCTTGGCCTCCTCGGCGGGTTTGGCCTCCTGCTTCGGAGTCTCGGCAGCCGCTTTGGCTTGGTAGGCCTTGGTCTTGATACCCGTCAGATAGCCCTTGGCCACCAGCGGGAACAATTCGAGCAGCAGCACCTCTTTCTCGTTCTCGGCCAACTTCACGCCACCAGCCTCGGGCAGTTCGGGGTTGGGCTGCATCTGGTATTTCGAGGTGTCATAGGGGGTCTCCTCGCGTACTCCGCAAATCTTGAAGCGGAACTCGGGGTCAATCTCTACGGGGGTCTTGCCATATTCGCCCTTCACCAGGCCGACAAACTGCGAACTCTTGTTCGTGTACATCGGGCGACCGGCCTTCTCGTCCATGGCGCAGTTTACGGCCTGGGCACCTACAATCTGCGACGTGGGGGTCACAAGCGGCGGCAGACCGGCCGACAGACGTACCGACGGGATGAGCTCCATGGCACGCGGCAGAATCTCCTCGGCTTTGAGCTGTTTGAGCTGGGCCACCATGTTCGAGTACATACCGCCCGGAATCTCCGCCTTCTGCACCAATTCGTTCGGCGCGGGGAAGCCGAAGTGGGCCTCAATCTTGCGACAGGCGTCGATGCAGGCCTGCTCGTCGTCGTCTTGTGCCGCTTTGATGGCCGCATCGAACAGCGCATCAATCTCGGCCGGCAGCGTATCGGTCAGCGGGTTGAAGTAGGTCGGCTCGGGTTTCTCGGTGCCGAATACCGATTGGTTGAGTTCCTTGCGAATGCTCTTCAACTCGGCGTTGATTTTGGCCACAGCCTCCATGTTTACACCCGTCTCGATGCCCAATTTTTGGCAGAAAACATGAATCAACTCGATGGCCGGAGCACCCGTGCCGCCGGCGAAGTACCAGCAGTTCGTATCGACGACATCGGCTCCTGCCACGATGGCAGCCAAGACCGAAGCCAGTCCGTAACCCGGTGTGCAGTGGGTGTGGAAATCGACCGGAATCGAGAGGTTCTGTTTCAGCAGTTTGACGAGCGTGGCGACGCGACGCGGCGGAATCAGACCCGACATATCCTTGATGGTAATCATGTCGGCACCGAGGGCTGCCATCTGCTTGGCCTTATCGACAAAGTAGGCATCGGTGAAGACATTCTGGCGCTTCTTCTTGCCCATGAGTTTCTGGAAGAAGGAGGGCTCGGGGTATTTCGGGTCGACCGTGTAGCAGATGGCGCAGTCGGCAATACCGCCATACTGCTTTACATATTTAATAGTAGACTTTACGTTGTTCACGTCGTTCAGCGCATCGAAGATACGCATGATGCCCAGACCGCTCTGGATGGCGTTGCGGCAGAAACCGTCGATGATTTCGTCGGTGTAGGGGGCATAGCC
>CAZTCM010000164.1:0-3259 GCA_964612285.1 uncultured Alistipes sp. | reverse complement strand
TCGAGTCGGCCATTACGAGCACCTTCAGACCCATTGCGCGGTAGTACTCACCGATGGTCATACCGGTGTATACCGAGGCCTCACGCGCTGCCACGGGCATGTTCGAGGTGTTGCAGATGATGATGGTGCGCTCCATGAGCTTGTGCCCCGTGCGGGGGTCTACCAACTCGGGGAACTCCTTGAAGATTTCCACCACCTCGTTGGCACGCTCACCACATGCCACGATGATGATTACCTCGGCATCGGCCTGCTTCGAGATGGCGTGCTGCAACACCGTTTTACCGGCACCAAACGGGCCCGGGATAAATCCCGTACCACCTTCGGCCAGCGGGTTGAAGGTGTCGATGGCGCGCACACCCGTGTTCATCACACGGCTCGGGCGCGGCTTCTCCGTATAGCAGCGGATGGCCTGCTTCACGGGCCACTTCTGCACCATCGTGATGTTGTGGTCGTTGCCCTCGGCATCGGTGATGACGGCAATCGTGTCGGTCACCTTGTAGGTGCCGGCCTTCACGACGCTCTTCACCGTATAGTTCTCGGTCATCGTGAAGGGGACCATGATTTTGTGGTTTACCCACTGCTCCTTCACCTCACCGAGCCACGAAGCACCCGACACCTTGTCACCGGCCTTGGCCAGCGGGGTGAACTCCCAAGTGGCGTCGTAGTCGATGGGGTCGGTTACCGAGCCGCGCTCGATGAACAGCCCCTCCATCTTTGCGAGGTCGTTTTGCAGACCATCGTAGTTGCGCGACAAGAGTCCCGGTGCCAGCGTGGCTTCGAGCATGTGACCCTCGAACTCCACCTTGTCGCCGATTTTCAGACCGCGCGTCGAGTCGAATACCTGGACATAGGCATCGTCGCCTATGACCTTGATGACCTCGGCCATCATTTTCGTATCACCTGCATAGACATAGCAGATTTCATTCTGCCCCACGGCACCGTCGGCTTTGACGATGACGATGTTCGAGATGATACCGTTTACACGTCCTGTTGTTTTCATGCGTATTTTGTTATTGTTTATCAATCAAATCTTTGCCGTCTAAGTCGGCCATCAGGCGTTCGAACATCGCACGTCCGCGCTCGGGGTCGAGTGCTGCCCAGCGTGCCACGAGGTTGATGCGCACGAGGTAGGCGATGACGGCGTTGATGTCGAAATAGTCAAACGAGGAGAGCTCCAAGGCCTCATTCCAACGAATCAGGTCGATTTTGTGCTCCTTTTCGAGGATGTTCTGCTCGTCGCCGAGGGCGGCCAGCAGGGCATCGAGGTAACCCACCTCGCCGCGCAGACCAAAGTCCGAAGCCGAGCTGCGTTCGAGCTGCTCGACCACTTCACCGTCGCCTACGGTCACCTCCTCCACGGCGCGACCCAGTGCACGGGCCGTAACGGCCGCCGAGAGGTTGCGCAACGTGCGGTCGAACTCGGCCCACTCGCGCAGGAAACGGCACTTCGAGGTGGCGCAGAGGGCGTAGTAGGCCTCGAAGAGCGCCTTCTCGAAGGGCTTTGTCGTGTCGACCGTCTCGGCATCCTCCCCTTCGGTGTCGGCGAAGGCACGGATGACGGCAGCCAGCTTCTCGGGCAGCAGCGACGGATGCTTCAACTCGGCGGCAATCTCCTCGGCCGAGAGGTTACCCAGCGCATTGTGTGCCGAGCGACCGGCACGGGCAGCGCAGAGGTTCTCGCAGTCGTAGTAGCCGTAGAGCAACTTCACCGCGCGGGCATCGCTCCGCGACACCTCTTCGAACACTTCGGCCCGAATGGCGGCGGCATCAAAGCCCTTGCGGTCGGTGTCGAGTGCATACTCGCGGAAGCCGGCGACCAACGTATAGTAACTCGAAGAGAACATCACGCGTTAGGCCTTAAAGAGCATGTTGGAAACCTTTTCGCGCAGGTACTCGGCGATGAGTGCCTCGATGTCGGCATCGGCGAACGAGATGTAGTAGCCACCCTCCTTCTCCGACACGCGGAAACCGCTCTTCACCTCGGGCGAGTAACCCACCTCGATGCCGGCAGCGAGCAGCTCTTTGGCGGCCTTCTCGAAGGCGGCGTCGAGCTTCTTCAACTCGGCCTCGGGCAGCAGGGCCTTCAACTCGACCTTGCCGGCCGATGCACCGTTCCAGTTGCGGGCTACGGCTACGAGCATCTCTTTGAGGAAATCGGCATCGAGCGTAGCGGCCTTCACCCCCTCTTTGGTGGTCTTGGCGACAATCAGGTTGGCGATTTCGGCCTTGATGCGGGCTACGGCCTGCTTGCCGGCCAGTGCGATTTCGGTCTCGCTGTTCTTGGCCGTATCAGCCGCCTTGGCCTCGGCCTGTTTGAGGATGTCCTCGGCCTCCTTGCGGGCATCGGCAACAATCTTGGCGGCCTTCTCCTTGGCTTCGGCGACCAATTTGTCGGCCTCCGAACGACCCTTTTCCAGCCCCTCGTCATAGAGCTTTTTGGTCAACTCTTGCAGTTTGTTTTCCATACGATAAATGTGCTATTATTTGTTTTGTATTTTGTTGATTTTTATCTGTTCCGTTTTTTGGCACACAAAGATAAGGATTATTTTCGAACCAATACCTATTTTATATAAAAAATAGCGGGTAGCACGACAAATTTGTCGTGCTACCCGCTGGTAGGCTGCCGTATGAGGCTTATTGGTGCTGTTCGCGCAACAAATCCTGTACCACCTTCACGGGCGAGAAGGTCGTGATGGGTACATCGACAAAGACGGTGTTCCACTTGGCCATGGCGCCGTTCCACAGGCCCGGCAGCTCTTGGGCGCGCAGGTCGCGACCACCGGCCGACTTCGACGAGATGAAGCCCGTGGCGGGGTCGGTGTATTGGCGCAGGTCGAATTTTATTCCCTTCGAGTTCTTCACGCCGCACACCAAATCGACAGGGTTGAAGTGCGTGGCCGACTGCATCAGGTGCATATCCTCGGGGGCTATCTGGCTCGACTCGGCAATTTGCAGCGACTCGGTGCCGTCGTCGTTCTTCACCCAGAAGGGACCTCCGCCCGGCTCGCCCTCGTTGCGCACCATGCCGCAGAGGCGTATCGGACGGTCGAGTACCACTTTGAGCAGTGCCGCACCGTAGTTGCTCGGGAGTTTGACGCAGAGCTGCTTTTCGATGAACTCGGCGATGGTTTCGAGCTCGGCGCCACCCACCTCCAAGGCCTTCAAATATTCGAACGAACGCTCTTGCAGCGCAAGGAGCAGGCCGGCCAGAATCTTCTTATAGCGGGTCGTGTCTTCGCGGCGGGCATCGGTCGTCACG
>CAZTCM010000163.1:0-3287 GCA_964612285.1 uncultured Alistipes sp. | reverse complement strand
CCTTCTCGACGCCCTTGCCCAGATAGCGACCCTTGTCGCCGTCACGAAGCTCCAAGGCCTCGTTTTCACCCGTCGAAGCGCCGCTGGGAACAGCAGCACGACCGAAAGCACCCGATACGGTGCGTACCTCTACCTCGACCGTCGGGTTGCCGCGCGAGTCGAGAATCTCTCTTGCATGAATCTCTACGATTTGCATAGTTGTAACTGGTTTGAAATTTATGGTTTAATGCTTTCTTTTCACTTTGCGCTACAAAGATACTTTTTTTCGTCAAAAAAAGCAATAACGGCTCCATTTTTTCAATCCGGTCGCAAAAAAGTGAGGCGAACGTCGGCCTACTATTTCAATTCGAGGTAAATCACGCCGTTTCGCGTATCGCCGTACTGCTTGAACTGCTCGGTTTTTCCATCCTTATAGACGGAGATGGACTTGATGTCCTCGGGCTTGAAGTCGGAGATCTGCCCACCACCCTGTACCGTGCCGTTGGGGAACTTGACGACAAAGAGCGGGTCATCGGCCGAGCGAGAGCCCTTCTTGCCGTTCTTATCGAGTTGGATATTGCGCACGCGCACAGTCGTTCCCTTCAACTTCTCATCAATGATTACCGTCGCTCCCTCGTTGTAGACCGAGATTGACGTGCTGTCCTCTTTCGCGGCTTTCTTGTCGTAGCTCATTACGACAACATCCTCCAACTTCTTGGGGCGGGTCGTAATCAGCACCACGCTCTCCACCCCGCGCATCACGTTCATGTTCTTGATTTGCTCGGGCGGCAGTTGGTCTACCTCCTCTTTCGTCGTGGGTACGCCGTCAATCAGGTAGAGGGTCTTCTGCGTGTCGGGGGCGGTCTGCAACGTCACATCAATCGTGCGTTGTCCTGCCACGGCGATGCGCTGTGTGAGGTAGTCGACATAGGAGAACTCCAAGGTGGCATCTGCGGGGGTGGCGAGGGTATAGCGCCCCTGAGAGTCGGTCACCGTACCGACTTTGCTGTCGGCCACCTTCACAATGACGCCGACCATCGGTGCGCCATGCGGGTCGACTACGCGGCCTGAAATTGGGTGGGATGCTTGTGCTTGCGCGCATGTGGCGGCAAGGATGCATAGGGCGATTAAAAGATACTTTTTCATGTTTTTTCTCTTTTTAATGTGTGTTTACATGGAGGAATTACCGGTTTTCCCGAGACAAAGATAGAACACATGGAGGCAAAAAAAGGTGAACGGAGTGTTAAGAAATGTTAAGTAATGTTAACTCGGCACCAACTCGTTGTTTTTTCGCTACCTTTGTCGAAAATCGAGGAAGAGGAGGGTTTCGCATGTCACGCACCTATTTTAGAAATATTGCCATTCTGGTCGTCGGCTCGTTGGTGTTGCTGGCTGCCGTGCAGTGTGTCTGGGTGGGACGTCTCTACCATGATTCGGTTGCCGACTTTACGCGACGAGTCGAGGCTGTGGCCTACAAATCGATTTACAAGGCTTTTCGCATGGATGCCATCCCCGGGTTGTCGGCAGCCAGGCAGGTGCGCATCAACCTCGATGAATTCGCCTTGGAGTTTGAGCCCTCGCTGCTCGAACAGGGAACACTGCAACCCTATGCCGTGGAGATTATCGACCGCTCGGCTGCATCGCGTGTGGTGATGCGCCGCAACGACCCTGCGGCACTTCAAACGCCCCATTGTCGGGAAATCGAAATCGACGATACCGGACAATTTGCCCTGCGCCTGGCAATCGAGGTGCCCTATGGCCGCTTTTGGAGTCAGATGCGGGGATTGGTACTCTCGTCGGTGGCCATCGTGCTGTTGTTGGGCGCGGTGCTGGCCTATCTGGTGCGCACGATGTTTCGCCAGCGCACGCTCGAAGAGATGCGGAGCGACTTTACGCACAACATCACCCACGAACTGAAAACCCCGATTTCGGTGGCCGTGGCGGCGACCGATGCGCTGCAAAACTTCGCAGCCGATGCCGACCCCGTGCGACGCAAGGTCTATTTGGAGATGATTCGTTCGCAGCTGACCCAGCTGACGATGATGGTCGAGCGCATCCTCTCGGTCTCGGTCGAGGGGCGACGTGAGCGCTTTGCGCCCGAACAGCTGCAGCTGAAACCGCTGTTCGAGAAGTTGATTGAGGGGGTGGGGCTCAATGGCTGCGACACGCGGCGTATCCACCTCGCCTGCCCCGAAGCGTTGCAACTGACGGCCGACCGTTTTCACCTGCGAAATCTCCTCGCGACGCTCCTCGACAATGCCCTCAAATATGCCGGCGAACACGCCGAAGTGACCCTCGCGGCCGAGGAGGAGGCACATGCGGTAACGCTGCGTGTGACGGACAACGGCTGTGGAATTGGCAGCGAGCACCTGCCCCACCTCTTCGAGAAGTTTTACCGCGTACCGACGGGCGACCTGCAACAAGCTCGCGGTTATGGGTTGGGGCTCTACTACGCACGGCGTGTGGCCGAGTTGCACGGCGGCAGCATCGAGGTGAAGAGTCGCCTCGGCCACGGAACCACCTTTCTTGTAACACTCCCTCATAATGGAACCACAAATTAAGATACTGCTCGTCGAGGATGAGCGCATGCTGGCCGAGATATTGTGCGATACGCTCTCGGGACGCAACTTTACGGCGACTGCCGCGGCGGATGGCTTGGAGGCACTGGAACGGGTGCGGACAGCCTCGTTTGATGTGATTGTGACGGATGTGATGATGCCCCGCATGGATGGCTTTACACTCGTCAAACGATTGCGCAGCGAGGGGTGCACGGCGCCGATTCTCTTCCTCACGGCCCGTTCGGCCACCGAAGATGTCGTTCGCGGATTTGAGGTGGGCGGCAACGACTTCTTGCGCAAACCCTTTGCCATCGAGGAGTTGATTGTGCGCATTCGTGCGCTGGCCGGTCGGGCCAAGCCGACGGAGGTGGTATGCGAGGAGTTGGCCATTGGCCGCTATCGTTTCGATGTACGCACCAATACCCTCGCGCTGGGAGAGCGAAAGGTGGTACTTTCGGCCCGCGAAGGGGCGGTGTTGGCTCGTCTGGCCGCCCACATCGACCAGACAGTGGAGGCTGCGGGGCTGTTGCGCGAGTTGTGGGGCGACGACAACTTCTTCAATCTGCGCAGTCTGAATGTCTACATCTCGCGGTTGCGTCGCCACCTGGCCGAGGATGCGGCGGTGGAGATTGTCAGTATTCGGGGCGTGGGTTATCGCCTGCGGGTGTAGCGCCCCGAGTTACAACTCGATGGCTTTGCACTTCAACCCCTTCTCGCGAATCGCTTCGAGTGTGCGCGGCAGAGCATAGC
>CAZTCM010000162.1:0-3318 GCA_964612285.1 uncultured Alistipes sp. | reverse complement strand
AGACCCTTCATGGCGTGGTAGAGGATCTGCTCTACCTCGGCCGTAGCCTCATCCGACGTATCGTCGTAACGATACTGCGTCACGATGCGCATCTGGTTCTCGCCACCATACTGCTTCACCTCGTACGAAATCGACGAAGCGTCGGCATCCTCCAACTTCGCAAACTCGGCAGCCAGACTCTGGCGTACCTCCTCGGCCTCAACAGCCTTGTCGAAGCGAACGACATAAGCACGACCACCCGTAAACTCGGCACCGAGGTTCAGACCGCGTACCACAAACGATACACACGAGAGAGCCAGGATGACAGCCACCGTGATGTAGGCAATCTTGCGCTTCCCGAGGAAGTCCACCTTCGTGTTGCAGAGGAAGTTCTCCGACCACTTACGCGAGAAGGTGATATTACCGAACTTACCTACATACCACTCGATAAGCAGGCGCGTGATGAATACGGCCGTGAATATCGAGGTGATGATACCGATGACGAGCGTCGTGGCAAAGCCCTGTACCGGACCCGTACCGAAGACGAAGAGCACGATACCGGTGATGATGGTGGTCAGCTGACCGTCGATGATGGCCGAATAAGCCTTCGAGAAACCATCCTTGATAGCCAGCGACAAGCCCTTACCGCCACGCAACTCCTCCTTGATACGCTCGTAGATAATCACGTTGGCGTCGACGGCCATACCCATCGTCAGTACGATACCGGCGATACCGGGCAGCGTCAATACAGCGCCGAACGACACGAGAACACCCATCAGCAGGAAGACGTTCGTCAGCAGGGCGATATCGGCCATCCAACCGGACATCTTGTAGAAGGCGCCCATGTAGAGCAACACCAAGAGGAAGGCTACGACGAACGAAATCATACCAGCGTTGATCGACTCCTGACCGAGCGACGGACCTACGACCGTATCCTGAATAATCTTGGCCGGAGCGGGAACCTTACCCGACGAAAGCACGTTTGCAAGGTCCTGTGCCTCCTGAATCGTGAAGTTACCCGTAATCTGCGAACTGCCGCCCTCAATCTTGTTGATGACATTGGGAGCCGAGTATACATAACCGTCGAGCACAATGGCAATGGCCTTGTTGATGTTCTCACCCGTCAGGCGAGCCCACTCCTGAGCACCCTCGGCGTTCATGGCCATCGTAACCTCGGCCGTAGCACCCTGCTGCGAGTACTGCTCACGAGCCTCGGTAATCACCGAACCATCCAGCGGAGCCTTGCCGTTGGGCGTAGCGATGCGGATGGCGAAAAGCTGGTAGCGACCATCCATCGAGTCGTCGCCCTTCACAGCCCACTTGAAGTCGATGTCGGCGGGGAACAACTCACGCACGGCGGGCGTCGTCAGATACTGCTCAACGAGGGCCATGTCAGCCTTGTAGGCAGCACCGATGGCAGCGCCACCGGCATAGGTCGGGTCGAGTACGGCGAAGAGCGGGTTCTGCTCACGCGTGAAGCGGCCCGTCTGCTCCTCGGCAACCTCCTCCTGGGCAGCAGCGCCCTCGGCAACCTCGGCCAACAGACCCTCAGCCTCCGTAGCAGGAGCCTTCTCCTCTGCCTGCTCGGCAACAACCTCAGTCTGCTGCGTCTTCAAATAGCGGTCGGCCTCAACCATGGCAGGCCATACCTCGCTATAACTATAAGTGGTCCAGAACTCCAACGAAGCGGTACCCTGCAACAGGTCACGCACGCGCTGCGGCTCCTTCACACCCGGCAGCTCGACCAGAATGCGGTGCGAGTTGGGCAGACGCATGATGTTGGGCTGAGTCACACCGAAGTGGTCGATACGGCTGCGCAGCACGTTGAACGAAGCGGCAATCGCAGCCTCGGTCTCGCGCTTCAACACCTTCTCGACATCCTCGTTCGAGCTTTCGAGGGTGATATCCTTGCGCTCGGGGCTCACGAAAATCACCGAGAGCTTACCACCGTTGGTCTGACGCTCGTAGCTATCTACGAAATCGGCGATATAATCCTTCGACGAACCGCTTTTGAGGTTGGCGTTGGCCTCCTCCATCGCAGCGATGAAGGCGGGGTCCTGGGCGCTGTCACCGGCCAAAGCCTTCACAACATCCTCCACCTGCACCTCGAGCATGACGTTCATACCGCCTTTAAGGTCTAGACCCAAATTCAACTCCTTCTCTTTGCACTCCTTGTAGGTGAACGAACGGAAACCCATGTTGAAGACGGGCAGGTTCTGAATCGAATCGAGGTAGTGCTGTTCAGCCTCTGCCTGCTCTTCGAGGGGGAATGCAGCGGCATACTCGGCCGCCTTCTTCTCTACGCTACGCGTCTTGAACGTAAACGAGAGCTGGTAAACGCACGCCAATGCCAACAGCACGGCGATGAGTTTAATAAAACCTTTGCTTTGCATTTTTTAATTTAGTTTGTTTATGTAATTATTTGTTTGTATTTCGGATACAATCCATAATAGCACGCAAAGATAGAAAAATAAAGTGAAAAGAGAAAACCGCGGCAAGAAAAATGTACTTTTTCGCACTTTTTCGCCCCAAAAACCTAAAAACTGCCACGCTTTTTGCCGACAAGCGATGCAATCGGTCCATTTTTTCGTACCTTTGTCGAGTTATGGAGTTTCAACTCGTATCCGACTACGCCCCGATGGGCGACCAGCCCGAAGCGATTCGGCAATTGGTGAGCGCCATTCGGCACGGCTCGCCCCACAACACTTTGTTGGGTGTCACGGGGTCGGGCAAGACCTTTACGGTCGCCAATGTCATCGCCGAATTGCAACGTCCCACCCTTGTGCTGAGCCACAACAAGACCCTGGCAGCGCAGCTCTATGGCGAGTTCAAAAACTTCTTCCCCGAAAATGCGGTTGAGTACTTCGTCTCCTACTACGACTATTACCAGCCCGAGGCCTACCTCCCCTCGACCGACACCTACATTGAAAAGGATCTCTCCATCAATGCCGAAATCGAGCAGATGCGTCTGCACACCGTTTCGACACTCTTGTCGGGACGGCGCGACGTGGTGGTCGTATCGAGTGTTTCATGCCTCTACGGCTGCGGCAACCCCTCCGATTTTCATGCGACGGCCATTCCCCTCAAAGTGGGTCAGGTCATCAGCATCAAGAAATTCCTCTATCGGTTGGTGGAGGCCCTCTACACCCGCACCGAGCGCGATTTGGAGCCGGCAACCTTCCGCGTCAACGGCGACACGGTGGATGTGATGGCCGCCTTCGGAGAGTTTGGCAACCAGTGCTTCCGTATTCTCTTCTTCGACAATGAGATAGAGGCCATCTACGCCATCGACCCCGCCACCGGACAACGTATTTCATCGCTCGACAGTGTCACCTTCTA
>CAZTCM010000161.1:0-3339 GCA_964612285.1 uncultured Alistipes sp. | reverse complement strand
CGCATCTATGCCGATGCCGACAACGAGTCGGCTGCCTACTCGTCCGAAAACAAACCCTATCAGCCCAAGCGCCACTTCCGTGTCTCGACCCGCGGCATCGAGGAGGGCGATTTTACGATGATTTACGGATTCCCGGGCAACACGCAACAGTACATCACCTCGGATGCCGTGCGCTATGTGCAGCACCGCTCCGACCCGATGAAAATTGACCTGCGCACACGCCGTCTCGACATCATCGGAGCGGTCCAGGCTGCCAGCCCGAAGATTCGCATCCAATATGCCGCCAAACATGCCAACATTGCCAACGCCTGGAAGAAGTGGCAGGGCGAGGTGATGGGGCTCGAACGGCTCAACACGATTGCCGAGAAGGAGGCTTATGAGGCTCGTTTCCGTGCATGGGCGGCCGACAAACCCGACTATGCCCACCTGCTCGACTCGCTCTCGGCTGCCTATGCCGCCACGGCCGACTGGTACTGCATGGAGGAGTTGAAAAACGAGACGCTGCGCACCATCGAGTTGGCAACGCTCGCCGGCCGTACCGTGCGAGCCTTGAAGCTCGACCCAAAATCGAGCGAACGCACCGAGGCATTGCGTGCCATCGAGGGGCTCTACAAGGATTATGACGCAACGGTAGATTGCGCCCTGACAAAGTGTGTGCTGCAAGGTTTTGCCGACTATTGCCCCGAAGGGGCCTACCCGACCCCGCTCCGCGACCTGATGGCCGCACACGGGGATAACATTGAGCAGTACGCCGACCACCTCTACGCCCATTCGCGCTTCACCTCGCTCGAAGCCGTAAAGCAGGCAACCGTCGAGGAGCTCGAACAAGACCCCGCCTACCGGCTCCACCTCGCCGTGCGTAACACCGAAGGTCGTCTGCCGCGCAACCTGAGCAACGTAAAGGCCGTTGAGCGGTGGTATCGCCCCTATTTGAAGGCCCTGATGGAGTTTGACCCCAAGCGGCCCTTCTTCCCCGATGCCAACATGACGCTGCGTGTGTCGTATGGTGCCATTGCCGGCTATGAGTATGCCGACGGCGAGTACCACATTCCCCACACCACTCTCGACGGCATCATCGCCAAAGACAACCCCACCATCTACGACTACGACATCCCGCAGTCGTTGCGCGACCTCTACGCCTCGAAGGAGTATGGACGCTGGGCCATCGAGATGAACGGTAAGAAGACCGTTCCGGTCTGCTTCCTTGCGACCAACCACACGACGGGCGGTAACTCGGGCTCGCCGGTGCTCAACGGGCGCGGCGAATTGGTCGGCATCAACTTCGACCGCACCTGGCGCTCGACGATGAGCGACATCGACTTCGACCCGACACTCTGCCGCAACATCGCCGTAGACATTCGCTATGTGCTGATGGTCATCGACCGCATCGGAGGTGCAGGTTACCTCGTCGAGGAGATGCTGCGATAACCCAAAAGCAACGCACACAGAGAAGGCACAAGTCGCCTCCTCTTATTGCTTCGTAAAGCGCAGGCGAATCGTATGCGTTCGCTTCTCGATGGCATACTTTTTCAATACACCCGGGCCGCACGAGCTGTTACCAAGCCCCAAGACGGCGGCATCGAGCGTCAGGAAATTGGCCGCGGGATGCTCCACGAGGAAGCAGTCGTGTGAGGTGGCAGCAAGCTGTTGCGCCGTGTAGGGCAGCACCTTGGCCGAGAAGGGGGCATCGAGGGCCGTGATTACCACGCCGTGACCCCGACTGTCGAGCAGTACCAACTCGGTCACACGCTCCTTGTTGCCCGAATCCTGCGGGCGCGGATAGTGGGTATATTGCTCCGCCACACGGCTCGACCAGCGGCCGATGTGAGCGGCACGACAACGGTCGGGATAGCTCTCCATCGGGCCATAGCCATACCAATCGATGCGTTGCAACGCCTTATTCACAGCCCACACCGAACCCAGCGCAGCCAACTCGGGCAGGGCCCCCTCGGGGGTATAGTGCTGTTCGAAATCAAGCGTACCATCACCATGGAGCGTATAGCGACTCACGACGCGAATCGACCCCTCGGCGTAATGGTAACGCTGCTCGACCTTCACCTCGGCGCAATCCGTGCTCGGTTGTGACGCGACGAAATCGACCAACTCGACCCATGGTGTCGCCATGCCGTGGCGTATCCAATCCTTCGCCAGCCAATTCCCGAACGAGCGGTCGTTGTCGGTCGGTGCGCGGAAGGCCGAGAAGTGGTTGGCCGCAAGCGTATCCGTAGCGGCAAAAATCGACTGCTTCCCATAGCAGAACTGCTGCAACGTACCCGTCGCACGATGCCACGTCAGCCGCGTCGCAGCGGCTTGCAGGGTAAGTTCCTCCCCATCGGTGAGGGTCACACGACCACCACGTTTGACGGCACGTTGCGAGCTGGCCAATTGGCGGTCGTTGAGTGTCAGGCAGTCGTGCGCCACCACATATCCCGCCTCGGCCCACACAGCAGCCTCGCGCAGCGCAGCCGTCAGGTACAGACGAACGTCGTGTTGCGCAGGATCGGTTTTCGAAAGAGCTTCGGCAAGGTGGATATGCACGACCCCCTCCTCGGCAGGGGCGAGCTGCGGCAGGGTAAATCCTCCACGCTTGGTCACACGGCCATCGACCAGCAACGCCCAACCACCCTCGTAGGCCGAGAGGTCGGAGTGGTGGTGGTGGTTCGTCACCTCGACTTGGCAGCAATCACCGTCGAAGGATTTCAGCGCGAAGTAGATGGGCTGGTAGACCCGTTTTACCTCGTCGTATTTCGGACCATAGGTGCGGTCGGCAAAGACGATGCCGTTGTTGCAGAAGGCTTTGAGGTTGGGCTGGTCGCCGAAGTCACCGCCATAGGCCGCCTGCACACGGCCATCGGGCAGACGACGGAAAATCGCCTGATCGGACCAATCCCAGATGAAACCGCCCGCCATGCGCGGATGGCTGTAAATCTCGTCCCAATACTCCTGGAAGTTGCCCAGCGCATTGCCCATCGCATGGGCATATTCGCTCGTCAGGACTGGACGCGTATCGTTCGTGCGCTCGGCAATCTCCAACAGACGCTCCCAGCGGGCATTCTCGGCACGCTCGGCATCCGTACCCTCGGGGATTCCCGGGTTGAGGTAGTCGGCCTTCACACGCGGATAGAAGCGCGAGATGATATCGACCGTCGCAGGATCGGGAGTCCCGCCGACACCCTGCGCACCCTCGTAGTGCACGGGGCGCGTCGGGTCGAAGTCGTGCAACCATGCCGAGATGGCAGCGAAATTGGGCCCGTAGCCGCTCTCGTTGCCCATCGACCAGAAGACGACCGACGTAACATTCTTGTCGCGCTCGGCCATTCGCACGGCACGATCCATAAA
>CAZTCM010000160.1:0-3362 GCA_964612285.1 uncultured Alistipes sp. | reverse complement strand
GGCAACCGTCGGCCACACCGGCAACGATTTGCTCGATTTTCTGTGGCTCGTTGCTGCCAACAGCCACATAGTCGAGGAAGAACAGCGGCTCGGCACCCTGTGCCAAGACATCGTTCACGCACATGGCCACGGCATCGATACCAATCGTATCGTGCTTATCCATCGCAAAGGCCAATTTCAGTTTGGTACCCACGCCATCCGTACCGCTGACCAGCACCGGCTCCTCGACCTGCAACGAGGCGAGGTCGAACATACCTCCAAAGGCACCGATGTTGCCCATCACGCCCGGACGATTGGTCGAGGCGACATGTTTTTTGATGCGACGCACCACTTCGTAACCGGCTTCGAGATTTACGCCGGCCTTCTCATAAGATTGAGCCATAGTCTTTATTCTTTTTTGCATTTACATTTTTTCACCATTGCACTGTTGTGGTAGAGCGCCGTCGGGTAGTGACCCGTGAAGCAGGCCGTACACAACTCTTCACGGCGACCCGCCGTATAGAGCGCCTCCTCCGAGAGGAAGGCCAGCGTATCGGCACCAATCGCCTCGCGCACCTCCTCGACCGACAAGCGGGCCGAAATCAGTTCTTCGTAGCTCGTCGTATCGACCCCATAGAAGCAGGGCTCGGTCATCGGGGGCGAGGCGATGCGGACATGCACCTCCGTGGCACCCGCCTCTTTGAGCATCGTGACGATGCGACGCGAGGTCGTGCCGCGCACGATCGAGTCATCGACCAGCACCACACGCTGCCCTTTGACAATCGTTCGCACGGCCGAGAGTTTCATCCGCACACCCTTCTCGCGCAGGGCCTGGGTCGGCTGGATGAAGGTGCGGCCGATGTATTTGTTCTTAATCAGACCCATCTCATAGGGCAGGCCGCTCGCCTCGGCATAGCCCATCGCGGCACTCAAACTCGAATCGGGCACACCCACCACGATGTCGGCCTCGGCCGGTGCCTCCTTGAAGAGCAGTTTTCCCGACTCCTTGCGATATGCGTGTACGTTGCACCCCTCAATATCGCTGTCGGGACGTGCCAGATAGATGTACTCCATCGAGCACATGTGGTGGTGTTTGAATTGCGAATAGTGGTTCGAGCGAATGCCGTGGTGGTCGATGGTAATCACCTCGCCGGGCTCGACATCGCGGATATACTCGGCACCCACCGTATCGAAGGCGCACGTTTCGCTTGCAACGACATACCCCTTGCCCAGACGACCGATGGCCAGCGGATGCAGGCCGTGTTTATCGCGGCAGGCATAGATGCGGCGCGAGGTCATCACCACGAAGGTGAAGGCTCCCTCCATCATATTCAGGGCATCAATGATGGCCGAGATACGCGGGCGGTTGCCGGTGCGGTCCTTCTTGATGAGGTGGGCCAGAATCTCGCTGTCGGTCGTCGACTGGAAGAGGCTCCCCCGCTTTTCGAGGTAGTTGCGCAACTCCTCGGCATTGACCAGACAACCGTTGTTGGCGATGGCAAAATCGCCCGAATTGTGGTGGAACATCAGCGGCTGGACATTCTCCAAGCGATTGCCCTCGGCAGCCGTGTAGAGCACATGGCCAATGGCCATCTCGCCTCGCATGGCCGAGAGTTCGTCCCCCTTGAAGACCTCCGTAACGAGTCCCTTACCCTTGATGCGGTGGAACTCGCCCTCGGCATCAACCGAGATGATACCACACCCCTCCTGACCGCGGTGTTGCAGCGCATGCAGACCGTAGTAGGTCATCGAAGCGGCATTTTCGACCCCGTAGATGCCGAACACACCGCACTCATCCTGTATTTTACGCTCTTTCATGGTTTCTTGTTCGTTTCCGGTGTACATCGCTATTTAACCACCCGTTTCAGACGCTCCAAAATCTCCTCAAAGGCCTCGCGTACGTTACCCATATCGCGGCGGAAACGGTCGTGGTCGAGTTTTTCGCCCGTCGTGGCATCCCACAGACGGCAGGTGTCGGGCGACACCTCGTCGGCCAAGACCAACTCGCCCTCCAACGTCTTGCCGAACTCCACCTTGAAGTCGATCAGGCGGATGTTGATGCGGGCAAAGAGTTCCTTCAACACCTCGTTGATACGGGCCGAGGCGGCATAGATGGCCGCCAACTCCTCGTAGGTAGCCAAGCCCAATGCCACGGCATGGTGGTCGTTCATCAGCGGATCGCCCAGTTCGTCACTCTTGAAACAGATGTCGAAAATCGTGTTGCGAGGTTCGGTGCCCTCCTCCACGCCCAGACGCTGCGCCATCGAGCCGGCAATCACGTTGCGCACAATGACCTCCAAGGGGATAATCTCCACGCGACGACACAACTGATCGCGTTCGCCGAGCGAGCGCAAATAGTGCGTCTTGATACCGGCACGCTCCAACTCCTCGAAGAGCAACGTCGAGATGGCATTGCTCAACACGCCCTTGTTCAGAATCGTGGCGCGTTTGATGTTGTTGAAGGCCGTCGCATCGTCCTTGTAGTGCAGGATGACCTTATCCTGCTCGTTGGTCGCATAGACCTGTTTGGCTTTGCCCTCGTAGAGCAAATCTTGTTGATGTATCATCTTTATTTTTAACCTAACTGCTCACGCTGGATTATCGTTTGCGGAAGTAACGCACGGCATTCTCGAAAATCGGCTGACACTTCTCGCCCGCAATGTTCTTGTAGAGGTGTTCCTCGTAACGCTCCGTATGGCCCATCTTACCCAAAATCTGTCCGTCGGGCGAGATGACACCCTCGATGGCATACGACGAGCCGTTCGGGTTGAACGGCGCCTCGGCCGTCGGCCGGCCCTGCTCATCCACATATTGGAAGGCCACCTGACCACGCTCGAAAAGCTCCTTGGCCAACGCCTCATTCACCACGAATTTACCCTCACCGTGGCTGACGGCAATGGCATGCTCCTCGCCCAACGTGAACGACGAGAGCCCGGGCGAGCGGGTCGTGGCGACGCGTGTCGTGACGATTTGCGAGATGTGGCGGTTGATGTCGTTGCGGAACAGCGTCGGCGACTCGGCTGTCACCAGACCCAAGCGCCCATAGGGCAACAGGCCCGACTTCACCAACGCCTGGAAGCCGTTGCAGATACCCAGCACCAGACCTCCGCGGTCGAGAAGTGCGTGAATCTCCTTGCGAATCAGTTCGTTGTTCAGTACATTGACAATCAGCTTGGCCGACCCGTCGGGCTCGTCACCGGCCGAGAAGCCGCCACTCAATACGAAGATGTGCGCCTCGCGGATGTGGGTCGCCATCTCCTCAATCGAGCGCAGGATATCATCCCCCTCCAAGTTGCAGAGCACACTCGAACGCACCTCGGCACCGGCACGGCGGAAGGCCTTGGCCGTGTCGTAGTCGCAGTTCGTACCCGGGAAGACGGGCA
>CAZTCM010000159.1:0-3399 GCA_964612285.1 uncultured Alistipes sp. | reverse complement strand
TGGACATTATTTACGCTTTTCCGTTATAGCGGTTGGCGGCCTCGGGCACGCCGTGGTCGGAGCCATCATCTCAGTGCTGATTTGCGTGGCCATCGACTCGATCAAGGGGCTCAACCTCTTCAACGTCTTCCAATCGGTATTGGGCTTCATCGCACCGCCGATGACGGCCGTATTCCTGATGGGTGTCTTCTGGAAACGTACCACGCGCCGCGCTGCCAACCTGGCGTTGACGGCCGGTACGCTCATCAGCATCGGCACGGGTATCCTCTACCTTTGGGCCTGGCCCGCAGCACTCCCCAAGCCGCATTTCATGCTGCTCTCGTTCTACCTCTGCGTAGTCATTCTCATCGGCATGGCTCTCATCTCGCTCTTCGACCGTACGCAACCCGAAGCGGGCACCTCGACCTTCGACAAGGTGGAGCGCACACAGACGAGCAAGCTGGTCGTGGGCTTGTGGGTCGCACTGATTGCCGTGATGGTGGGTCTCTACATCTTCTTCAACTAATTTGCTAACCCGAAACAACGACACATACCATGAAACAATTCAAGATGCTTGCAGCCCTGTTGGCCCTCGCGCTGACCGCCTGCTGCCACGGCCCCGCCGAGAAACCCTATTCGCAACAGATGGTCGAGGCTCACGGCCTGGGCGATTTCTATTGCAACCGCCACTACCAAACACAGCTGGCTGAGACCGGTTGGGACTATGTCTCGGGGCTTGTGGCCGGTGCCGTGCTCAAAACCTGGGTACTCTACCCCGAGCAGCAGGCCTACTACGATGCGGTGAAGGCCTTTGCCGATTTCAGTCTCAACGAGGAGGGTACCTTCATCAAGACCATCAAGGGGGCCAATGCCCTGCGTCCGAGCAACATCGACGACCTGGCAGCCGGCAACATCTACTTCACGCTCTACCGCGAGGAGTTGCGCAAAGGGAACACGAAGGATGCCGAGCGTTACCGTGCCGCCGCCACGATGATTCGCAACAAACTCAAATACGACCACAGCCGCATCCCCGAGGGGTTGCCCGGTGCCGGTGGCTTCTACCACAAAGCGGTCTATCCGAATCAGATGTGGCTCGACGGGCTTTACATGGGGTCGCCCGTCTACGCCATGTGGCAGGCTGCCTTTGGCGAGGAGAATGAGGCCGACAATCTCGAAAGTTGGAACGACATCGCCCACCAATTCAAGACCATCCACCACTACACCTACGACGCTGAGAAGCAGCTCAACTACCACGCGTGGTCGGCCGAGCCCACCAACGAAGATTCGTTCTGGGCACGTCAGGAGGGGCCCTTCAAGGGTTGCAGCCCCGAGTTCTGGGCGCGTGGCATGGGTTGGTATTTTGCCGCATTGGCAGATGTCTTGGAGGTCATGCCCAAAACGCACGCCGACTACGCCACGATGGTTACCATCTACAACGAGGTGGCTGCCGGTTTGGCACGTTGGCAGGATGGCGACTCAGGCGTGTGGTACCAGCTGTTGCAGTACGATGCCGAGGTCACGGCCGATGGTGTGGGTGACACGGTGCAGGGCAAGGTCTACAATGTCGGCACACAACCCAACTACCTCGAAGCATCCGCTTCGTGCATCTTCACCTATGCCTATTTGAAGGGTTTACGCCTGGGGCTGCTCGATGAGGCAACCTATGGCCCCGTAGCCGAGAAGGCCTACCAGGGGATTCTCAACACCTTTATCACCGAGCAGGAGGGCAAGATGGCCATTGTGCAGACCTGCGCCTCGGCTGGTTTGGGCCCCAAGAAGGACCATTCGCGCACGGGTACCATCAACTACTACCTCGCCGGTAAGGATGTCGGCATTACCCAAAATGAGGGTAAGGCAGTCGGCACCTTCATCCTCGCCTCGATTGAGTGGGAGCAGCGCAATAAATAGCCAAAAGCTGCTAACGAAAAGAGAGAAGGCCGTTCAACGCAATGTTGAACGGCCTTCTCTCCAATTTATTCCATGCGTCATTATTCCATGCGTCGCAGGAAGCACTCGATGGTATTCTCCATCAGGCAGGTAATGGTCATCGGGCCGACACCTCCCGGCACGGGCGTGATGACCGAAGCCTTCGGCTCGATGGCGGCAAAATCGACATCACCGCACAATTTGCCCGTCTCGGGGTCGCGATTGACACCCACGTCAATCACCACGGCACCCTCCGAAACCATATCGGCTGTCACAAATTTTGGGCGACCAATAGCCACCACCAAAATCTCGGCACGACGCGTCACCTCCGCGAGGTTCTTCGTGCGGCTGTGTGCAATCGTCACGGTGGCATTCTGGTCGAGTAGCAGCTTTGACACGGGCAACCCCACGATGTTGCTGCGGCCAATCACTACGGCCTCCTTACCGGCCATCTCGACACCTGCCGTCTGCAACATGCGGATAATCCCCTTCGGCGTGCAGGGCAGTGTGCAGGGCTGTTTCTGCCACAAGGCGGCCACATTGGCGGGATGGAACCCATCCACATCCTTCTTCACGTCGATGGCGGCAATCACCTTCTCCTCCGAGATATGCTTCGGCAGGGGCAACTGCACCAAAATACCATCAACGCCCTCATCGGCATTGAGCTCGGCAATCAACTGTAACAGCTCCTCCTCCGAAATGGTGGCCTCGCGACGAATCGTCGAGTTCTGGATACCCACCTCGGCCGATGCCTTCGCCTTGCCCGTCACATAGGATACGCTGGCCGGATTATCACCCACCAAAATCACCGCCAAATGGGGCACACGACCATATTTCGCGGGGAAGGTCTTAACCTCCTCGGCCATTGCGGCCTTCATTTTCAAAGAGAGTTCTTTACCACTGATAATCATATTGTTCTCCATCTATTATTCGTTATCCAATGCGTAGTGACCAATGTCGGTGCGGTGGAAGAGGTTGTCGCAGGTGATGCGCTCCACATCCGCGAGGGCTGCTTGGCGTGCCTCGGCCAGCGTAGCACCCTTGCCCACGACGAACAACACGCGGCCGCCGTTGGTGAAGATTTTGCCATCCACAGCCTTCGTTCCCATGTGGAACACCGTGCTCTCGACCTTGTTCAAGCCGCCAATCTCCGCCCCCTTCGTATAGTCGCCCGGGTAGCCCTTCGAGGCCAGCACAATGCCAAGCGTGGCGAAGTCGTGCCACTCCAATTCGGCCTCCGTACCATCGGCTACGGCGCAGAAGATATCGACAATATCGCTCTTCAAGCGCGGCAGCACCACCTCGGTCTCGGGGTCGCCAAAGCGGGCATTGAACTCGATGACCTTCACCCCGTCGGGGGTCTTCATCAGACCGCCATAGAGCACACCCTGGAAGGGGCACCCCTCCTTGACCATCGCCCGTGCCACCGGTTTGAGCACCTTTTCGAGGGCATACTGCTCATCCTCGGCCGTAATGAAGGGCAGGGGCGAATAG
>CAZTCM010000158.1:0-3454 GCA_964612285.1 uncultured Alistipes sp. | reverse complement strand
CTCGGAGGGACCCTTTCAGCTGGCCGACGGCACGAAGGTGGCCTACTACGACGACGAGACCGACAACTACCTCCAACTGAACAACCAGCTGTTGCTCTCGCACCGATTCAACGCGGCGTGGAGTCTTCAAGCCACGGCCTTCTACACCTACGGCTATGGCTACTACAAGCAGTATAAGGACGACGCCACGCTGCTCGAATATGGGCTGACGGAGGATAGTTCGCAAGAGGCCGACCTGATTCGCGAGAAGTTGATGCGCAACCATACCGGAGGCATACAGGGTTCGGCCAACTACACCTCGCAGCGGCTCGACCTCTCGTTTGGCGGGTCGTGGAGCTACTACACCTGCCCACATTGGGGCGAGTTGGACTGGGTCGACGGGTGGGTCGGTGAGGAACTTGAAGGTCGCTGGTACGACAACGATGTCGAGAAACAGGATGCCAACCTCTTTGCGCGCGCCTCGTGGCAGGCAACCGACCACCTGCGACTCTTTGCCGACCTGCAATACCGCTATGTGCACTACAAGGCGTGGGGCGTGAACGACAACTACGACTGGACCACCGCGGCCATGCAACCCATTGATGTGGACAAGCGGTGGCACTTCTTCAATCCGCGAGCCGGTCTTATCTGGCAACCAAGCAGCCGCAACTCGCTCTTCGTTTCGGCCGCCGTCGCCAACAAGGAGCCGACCCGCAGCGACTTCACCGACCGTTATCGCTTTGCCGAGGCTGACTCCTACCCCACCTCCGAGCGGCTCTACGACCTCGAAGTGGGCTACACCTACACCGCACCACGCCTGACGGCCGGCATCAACCTCTATTATATGTGGTACAAGGACCAATTGGTCAAAACCGGACAAATCAACGACAGTTACGATGCGCTGAACATCAACGTGCCCGACAGCTACCGCCGCGGCATCGAACTCTCGCTGGCCTGGCAAAGTACCCCGTGGCTGACCCTCACGGCCAATGCCACCTTCTCACAAAACCGCATCGAGGATTATGTCGACAAGGTGGTTGATTATGCCTTGGAGGGGAATGTAGCCGGAGCCTACGACTACCTGACGACCGAGATGGGCGATACCCCCATCAGTTATTCGCCCGAAGCGATGGCCTCCTGGTCGCTGGATATTCACCACGGAGGTTTTGCCGCTGTGCTCACCGGCCGTTATGTCGGCAAGCAATATTTCACGAACTTTGCCAACGAAGCGATGCAGCTCGACAGCTATTGCGTGAGCGACCTCGACCTCTCCTACACCTGTTCGACCCGTACCGCCAAGCGTGTGCGTATCGGCGTGTGCATCTACAACCTCTTCAACACCCGCTACGAGTCGAATGGATATGGTTGGTCCGAGGCCTACGAAGGTGAGCGTACCGACCACGCCTACTACTTCCCGCAGGCTCCGTTGCACGCTCTGGCCAACGTCACCGTACATTTCTAATCGAATCAACCCACACCGATGGAACTGAAACTCCTCCTGCAAATTGCCGGCGTGCTGCTGGGACTGCTCTACCTCTGGCTGGAATATCGCGCCGATATCCGCCTGTGGCTTGTCGGGCTCATCATGCCCTGCGTACACGGCACGCTCTACTTCACCGCCGGCCTCTATGCCGATGCCGCGATGCAACTCTACTACATCCTGGCCGGTCTCTACGGCTGGATGGTATGGTTGCGCTCCCCGCAGCAGGTGCAACAGCAGCAGGAGCCGCTCCCCATCCGCCACACCCCATCGGAATGGTGGCCGAGATTGGGAGCCCTCTACCTCGCCATCCATGCCGTACTCTATCTGCTGTTACGCTACTGCACCGACAGCACAGTTCCCTTCTGGGACAGCATGACGACGGCCCTGGCCGTCGTGGCGATGTGGATGCTCTCGCGGAAACTCGTCGAGCAGTGGTTGGTGTGGGGATTGGTCGATTTGATTACGGTCGGGCTCTATCTCTACAAGGAGATACCCCTCACAGCCGGACTCTACGCCCTCTACACCGTGCTGGCCATCGTCGGCTGGCGACGGTGGAGGGCCGAGGCGGGCAAGCCGTAACCGACCACGCAATATTGGCACAAAGTTTGCCCTTCGGAGAGCGTAAAACCAAAATCAATACGAAGATGAAAAAAACTCTCCTTTGTCTGCCCCTGGTGGCATTAATGGTTGCGAGCATACCGAGTTGCTCGGGCAAACGCGAATGGAAACACGAAGAGCGCAAAGCGGTGCGTCGTGCCTTGCAGGAGTACCGCGACATGGTCTACCTGAACGACCTGAACGATGCCGAATATGCACTCTTCACCGACGAGGTGGCCGGCGAACTCGAAGCCGCCTATCCGGTCTATGCCACCTTCATCGAGATGCCGGGGGTCGAGGATACGGTCGAAGTGGTCGTGGTCGAGACGATTGTCGACTACCTCAATGCCGACCGCCACAACATGCGCCACATCTACCCCTATCCCTATTTAGTGGCCGAGGGGGTACTCCCCGCAGGGCTTGATTTCAGCCAGCAGCGCCAATTCTACAACTGCTTTGCGGCGAAGGTCAATGCGACCTACCTCACGATGGGGCAGTTCTTCAACGCCATCCTGGCCGATACGACCAGCACCTCGCAGATTCGTCAGTTGGAGAGCCAATGCGCCAACGACCTCTTCAATTGGGTAGTTACCGAGGTCGATATCATCGAAACCAACTAATCGGCAAAGGGAGGTTTTCCCTCCCCCAATCACAAAGAGACCCGTTCAACCGCAAAGGTCGAACGGGTCTCTTATTAATATAAGGTATCGGATTACTCCTCTACCTTCTCCTCGGCCGGAGCCTCCTCAGCCTTCTTGGCAGCCTTCTTCGGGGCAGCCTTCTTGGCCTCGGCCTCCATGGCGCTCTTCAAAGCAGCCAGACCGGCGATGTCACCGAGCGTCGTCTTCTCGACCGAAGCGTTGATCTTCTTCACGGTCGACTTCGTAGCGTCGGCAGCAGCACGCTTCTCGGCCTTCTCGGCAGCGATCTCGGCACGCTTGGCATCCTCATAGGTGCGAACGTGCGACAGCGTGATGCGTTTCGTAGCCTTCGAGAACTCAATCACCTTGAACGAGAGCTTCTCACCGGCCTTCGGCGTCGTGCCATCCTCCTTCGTCAGCTGACGGTTCGGGCAGAAGCCCTCTACATTCTCGGCCAACGATACTACGGCCCCCTTCTCGGTCATCTCCGTAATCGTACCCTCGGCTACGCTGTCAACGGGGAACTGTGCCTCGATAGCAGCCCAGGGATTCTCCTCCAACTGCTTGTGACCCAGCGAAAGGCGACGATTCTCCTTGTCGATTTCGAGAACAACCACCTCAATGGCGGCGCCCACCTGCGTGAACTCGCCCGGGTGCTTGATCTTCTTCGTCCACGAGAGATCCGAGATGTGAATCAGGCCGTCGATGCCCTCCTCAATCTCAACAAATACACCGAAGTTGGTGAAGTTGCGAA
>CAZTCM010000157.1:1209-3497 GCA_964612285.1 uncultured Alistipes sp. | reverse complement strand
CGACAAGCGGGCATTCTCACGACACAAACCGCGCTTCGTGACAAAGTTGTAGACACCACCCTTGCCCTCCTTATCGCCCGGATACCAGTTCTGCACCGTGGAGTATTTCACTTCGGCATCGCGCTCGACAACAATCTCGACAACGGCTGCGTGTAGTTGATTTTCGTCGCGCTGCGGAGCAGTGCACCCCTCCAAATAGCTCACATAGGCTCCCTCGTCGGCTACGATGAGCGTGCGCTCGAATTGACCTGTGCCTGCCGCATTGATGCGGAAGTAGGTCGAGAGCTCCATCGGACAACGCACCCCCTTCGGGATGTAGCAAAACGAGCCATCGGAGAAGACGGCAGCATTGAGGGCTGCGTAAAAGTTATCGGTGTGAGGCACGACGCTTCCCAGGTATTTCTTCACCAATTCGGGATGCTCTTTAATGGCCTCCGAGATGGAGCAGAAGATGATGCCCTTCTCGGCCAATGTCTCACGGAAGGTGGTCTTCACCGATACGGAGTCCATCACGGCATCGACCGCCACGCCGGCCAGCGCCATCTGCTCTTCGAGCGGAATGCCGAGTTTATCGAAGGTGCGTTTGAGTTCGGGGTCCACCTCGTCCATCGAGCCGAGCTGCTTCTTGGGCTTGGGTGCTGCGTAGTAGATGATGTTCTGGAAATCGATTTCGGGGATATCGAGATGGGCCCACGTCGGCACCTTCATCGTCAACCAATGGCGATATGCTTTCAGGCGCTGTTCGAGCATCCACCCGGGTTCGCCCTTTTTTTCCGAGATGGTACGAATGACCTCCTCGCTCAGACCGCGTTGGATGAACTCGGTCTCAATCTCGGTCGTAAAACCGTATTGATATTCGCGGTCGGTCAGACCCTCCAATATATCTTTTTCGTTCTCTTTTGCCATAGTATACAAAATATCACGCAAATTTACAAAATCTTTCCGACAAAACATACTCCACGCCCTGCAAATTCGATGCGAAGCATCGAGAAAAAGCATAGACTCTCTTTCCCTATCATTTCCACCCTATCAAAAGCCGAATACACAACACTCATTGACGGGTTGTGCATTCGGCAATGACCAATAACAAAGGAATCCGCCCGTGGGCGGATTCCTTCACTAAATCGCTTATCAGAAGACTTCTCAGATACTACTCCAAACCTTTGGCCTTCTTGTAAAGTGTGTTATAAGTGTTGTACTTGTCCATCATACCGGCCTCGTCGCGCAGACGGAAGCAGAGCGATTTGAGGAACTCCAACGTGTCGGGGTCATTCGGTTTCAGCTCGTTGGCCTTCTCGAAGCAGGGAACAGCCTCCATATAGACCTCATTCACCGCCTTCAAATCGTTGTCATAAGCAGCCTGGCTCGTGTACTGGCGCTCGTTGACCTCCTTGTTCAAGGCATCACCCTTCAACGTGTAGAATACACCGAGGTAGTAGTTGCCCTCGAAAACATCGGGCTGCAACTCAACCACCTTCTTGAACGAATTGATGCTCTCGTCGTAGTTCTTCAAGGCATAGAAGACGCGACCGCGACCAAACCACAACTCGGCGTTCTCGGGGTTCTCGGCCAGCGACTTGTCAATCATAGCCACCAAATCAGCAGGGTCACCCACGCCCTCTTCGGCCGTGTAGAGTTGCATCAGACCCTCCAAAATACGCTCGTTCTTCGGGAACTTCTCGATACCTGCCAGCAGCGCATCCTTAGCCTTCAATACATTTGCCTTGTCAGCCTCCTTCTGGCCATAGTAGCAGTGGAAGAGGTAGTAGTAGATGCTACCCTCCTCATCGGTGTAATTCAGCGCCAGGGCCTTATTGAGGTACTCGGCACCCTTCACAAACGAAGCGGGGTTCTGCGGGCCATCCATCGTGTAGAGGTAACCGGCATAGTAGACCAGTTGCGGATCGGCATTGCCATACGCAGGGCTCTCCTGAGCCGTATAGGCCAACATATAGGCATCGGCAGCCTCCGTATAGTGGCCGGCGTCAATACCCGTATTACCGGCCTGCGAGCAGAAATCGCTAATCTGCTGCAAACCCTCCTTCACCTTCGGAGCCTGCTTGGCATCCAACTCATAAGCCTTGTTGTAGGCCTCGATGGCTACCGGAATGGCGTTGGCAACAATCGACTTCTTCTGAGTCCAGGTTGCCACCTTACCACCCTGAATATAGGCCGTGAAGTAGGGATAAACCCACGCCTCATACTCGCGACCCACGAGCGTAGCAGCCTCAACGGCCTTCGGCTCACCGGCCGTCAGTTTGAGCATCATGCTCTCCATACCCACGAAG
>CAZTCM010000157.1:0-1199 GCA_964612285.1 uncultured Alistipes sp. | reverse complement strand
CACGAAGACATCCTTCGTCGGGGCGGCAGCAGCCTCGTAGTAGGCCTTACCGCGGTTAATCCATGTGGCAGCCTTTGCAGCCTTCTTTGCATCAGCCACATCGGCATCGCTCTTTTCGAGCTTGGCCACGATGGCCGACTTGTTCACTTTCTGAGCCTGAGCCACCGGAGCAGCCAACAGGACGGCAGCCAAAGCTACCCAAATCATTCTTTTCATAGTTGTATGAATTTAAGGTTTTTTGTGTGTTTTCTATTCATTTGCAGGTGTCACCTCTGCCTCCGTCGCCGGTGTTACGACCGGTTGTGCGCCCGCCTCTTCGGCCCCTTCAACAGCCACACTCGGCTCGTTTTCAGGCTCCTCCGACTTGGGAACGGCCACTACCGAAGCAATCGAGTCACCCTCGCGCAGGTTGATAATCTTCACACCCTGCGTAGCACGGCCGGCCAGACGAATCTGCTCGACACCGGTGCGGATGGCGATGCCCGAACGGTTGATAATCATCAGGTCGTTCTCGTCCGTAACGGCCTGCATCGATACCAGCTTACCGGTTTTCTCAGTCACATTAATCGTGCGAACACCCTTACCACCGCGGTTCGTAATGCGGTATTCGTCGAGGTCGGTACGCTTGCCGTAGCCGTTCTCGCTCAACACGAGGACATCCTTCTTGGCATCGGGCTCGATGGCAATCATGCTTACCACCTCGTCGTCCTCCTCAATCGAGATACCACGCACACCGGCACCCGTACGGCCGATGGCACGCACCGTCTGCTCGTTGAAGCGGATGGCCTTGCCATTGCGGGCTGCGATGAGCAGTTCGGCATTGCCGCTCGTAATCGTTGCATCGAGCAGCTCGTCGCCCTCACGCACCGTGATGGCGTTGATACCGTTCTGACGCGGACGCGAATAGGCCTCCACCAACGTCTTCTTAATCGTACCACGACGCGTACACATCACGATATAGTAGTTGTTCAGGAACTCCTCGTCCTTCAAATTCCATACATTGATGTAGGCACGCACTTTGTCGTTCTGGGCAATCTGAATCACATTCTGGATGGCGCGCCCCTTCGACGAGCGGGTACCCTCGGGAATCTCGTAGACTTTGAGCCAATAGCAGCGTCCCTGCTCCGTGAAGAAGAGCATCGTGTTGTGCATCTGTGCCACATAGATATGCTCGATGAAGTCCTCGTCGCGCGTGGCAC
>CAZTCM010000156.1:0-3502 GCA_964612285.1 uncultured Alistipes sp. | reverse complement strand
GGCCTGACGATAGGCCTTCTTGATATCTTTCTGGAAAGTGGTCAATTTCTCGCCCTTGCGCTCGAAGACAACGCTGAAATCCGTCAACGAGAATACGGCCTCGATTTTCTCGATTTGGTCGGGCTCGATGTTGTCCCAGAACTTATCGCCCAAGAAGAGCAAGCGGCTCTCCGAGTGGTTGATGATGTGCACCACATCGGTCGGGGCAAAGTCCTGCAAGATGGGGACAATCACGGCACCATAGGTCACCGTTGCCAACCAGGTGATACACCAGCGGGGGTTGTTGCGGCCAATCAGGGCAATCTTGTCGCCCTGCTTGATGCCGGCCTCCTTGAAGAGCAGATGCAGCTTGGCAATCTCCTTGGCCAATTCGTAGTACGAGAAGGTTTCGCCCTTGAAATAGTCGGTCAGTGCCGACATCTCGCGGTGCTCGCGGAAACTGTTCTCGAAGATTTTGATGACGTTGTTTTGTAACATCTTATGCGTATTGAATTAGTATTTGATGATGGTTCGTCGGGTTATTTGTTGTCCTCGATAAATTCATCGACCAGCTCCTCGACCGCCTCTTCGAGCGACTGCTGCTCCTGCGTAGAGGCACTCTGTCGGGCCTCTTGTTCGCGCAGTTTACGCGACTTCCAGACGTAGATCTTCGACTCGGTGCCCTCGCGCAGACGTTTGATGTTCTTGCGGTGGGTGAAGATGAGCAACGCGGCTCCCACAATCGAGAAGATGATGAAGGGGGGCAGGTGGCCCACCTTGGGCGAGATGAGTGTGAAGATGGGGTAGCACAGACCGGCAATCATCGAGGCAAGCGAGACGTAGTGCGAAATCATCAGTACGATGAGCCACACGCCCAGACACAACAGCACGAGCGGTGCATTGACCGCCATCACACCGCCCACCAGCGTAGCGACGCCTTTGCCGCCCCGAAAGTTGGCAAAGATAGGGAAGATGTGGCCCAGCACGGCGCACGAGAGGGCTGCAAAGCGCATGATGTAGAACCAATTCTCGTTGGGTGCCGAGGCAAAGAAGTCGTCGTATTTGACCAAATCGACGATGGTTACGGCGACAAAACCCTTCAAAAAGTCGAGTGCGAAGACCGGAATGGCTGCTCGTTTTCCGAGCACGCGCAACATGTTGGTCGTGCCGGCATTCTTCGAGCCATGCTCGCGGATGTCGATACCATAATATTTCTTTCCAATCCATACGGCGCTCGGAATCGAGCCGAGCACATAGGCTAAAATCAGCAGCGTGCCGACGATGTAATAGGTTAAAATCATGGTCTGAATCGTTAAATTCGGTGCAAAGATACGAAAAAATCGGTAAAACAGACCATATTTTGAAAAAAACTGATGCCGCTGTGCCTATTTCGGAGAAATATCGTATCTTTGTGCTGATTTCCCAAAGGGGAAAATACCGTTTTTATGAAGATACAACAGCTTTTTTCGACCCTCGCCTCGTGGAGTTGGTGGCGTTCGTGGGTTTTGATATTTTTGGGATGCAGCATCATGGGTACGGCCTATGTGCTCTTCATCAACCCCTACAACTTTGTCCCGGGGGGCGTCTACGGCATGGCCATCGTCATGCACAACATCTTCCCCGAGATTCAGGTCGGTACGTTCGGCTATATGTTCGATGTGCCGTTGATGATTACGGCGCTCATCGTCTTTGGCGGTAAATTTGGCGCTCGCACAGTGGTGGCCGCAGCCTATACGCCCGGTTTTATGAACTTCCTCACGAGCCTGGTCTATCCCACGCGCGAAGCGATGGAGTCGCTCGACCCCGCGTTGCTACTGGGGGGTAACCTCAATCTTTCGGGCGACTTGTTGGTGGCCTGCATGCTGGGCGCCATCCTTTCGGGTGTCGGCATGGGAATCGTCGTGCGTCAGCAGGCAACGACCGGAGGCACGGACATCGTGGCGATGCTGTTGCAGAAATATGCCGGCATCAAATTCTCGACCGGCATCTTTTTCGCCGACGGTTTTGTGGTGTTGGCCGGTCTGCTGGTCATCGGTTTCGGACTCTTCATCGGCGAACCCGACCCCTCGGGCTGGCTGCTGACCATCTACTCGCTCATCATCATCTATGTCGCCTCGCGTGTGCTGGCCTACATGCTGGATGGTGCGTCGTATGACAAACTCCTCTTCATCATTACCAACCACCACGCCGAACTCAAAAAGTTCATCATCGAGGACCTCGACCGCAGTGCCACCTACATCCGTTCGCGCGGTATGTACACCGACGCCGAGCGGGAGATGATTTTCCTGGTCGTGTCGCGCAAGGAGGTGCGCCGTGTGCAGCAGCGCATCAAGCAAATCGACCCGCAGGCCTTCCTGGTTGTCACCGATGCCTACGACACCTACGGTGAGGGCTTCAAGGCCTTCCCCGAAGATGGGGATTTGCAGGCAGAGTAGCTTGCAGCGATTCAAAATTTAGAATTAATTTTTACAGACATTGAATAGCGTTTCATTCAACCAATTGCGCCCCTTGACCGGTGTTGGCCGTAAACTCTTCATCGAGACCTACGGCTGCCAGATGAATGTGGGCGATACGGAGATTATCATCTCGATTTTGCAACAGCACGGCTACATCTACACCGAACTCCTCGCCGAGGCCGATGTGGTGCTGATAAATACTTGTTCGGTGCGTGACAATGCCGAGCAACGCATCTGGGGGCGTCTGTCGGAGATGCGCCGACTGAAAAAACAGAAGCCGGCCCTTGTGGTGGGCATCGTCGGCTGCATGGCCGAACGCTTGAAGGAGCAGTTGCTCGACGGCAACACGGGGGTGGATATTGTCGCCGGCCCCGATGCCTATCGCGACCTTCCGCAACTGTTGAAGAGGGCCGAGGCGGGCAACAAGGGGGTCAATGTCCTCCTTTCGGCCGAGGAGACCTATGCCGAAATTGCCCCTGTGCGCATCGACAAGAATGGCGTGAGCGGCTTCATCTCCATCATGCGCGGCTGTAACAACTTCTGCTCCTATTGCGTGGTTCCCTACACGCGCGGGCGCGAGCGCAGCCGCGATTGGGCCACGATTGTCGCCGAGGCACGCCAACTCTTCGAGAACGGTTACCGCGAGGTGACCTTGCTGGGGCAGAATGTCAACTCCTATCACTACGAAGAGGTCGATTTCCCCGCGTTGATGCGTCGGGTGGCGGAAATCTCTCCGCTGCTGCGAGTGCGCTTTGCGACATCGCATCCGAAGGATATGAGCGACCGCCTGCTCGAAGTGATGGCTTCGATGCCCAACATCTGCCGAGCCATTCACCTGCCGGCCCAGGCCGGTTCGTCGTCGATGTTGGAGCGTATGAACCGAAAATATACGCGCGAGTGGTACCTCGACCGCATTGCGGCCATTCGTCGCTACATGCCCGATTGTGCCATCACAACCGATTTGATTGCCGGCTTCTCGGGCGAAACGGAGGAGGAGCATCAAGCGACCCTCTCGCTGATGCGCGAGGTGGGGTATGATTTCGCCTTTATGTTCAAGTATTCGGAGC
>CAZTCM010000155.1:0-3568 GCA_964612285.1 uncultured Alistipes sp. | reverse complement strand
GCGGTGCGCGTACCGACCATTGCCAACAGGTGACCCGACAATGCCGCGGCATCGCCTTGCAGATAGAGCACGGGGGGATAGTCGGGGATTTCTCGCAGCAGCGCAGGGTAGGTCGCATCGCTCGACGCGATGACCTGAATGTGGTGACGCTCGCAGTGGCGCAGCTCACGCTCGGCGGCCGCAAATCCCTTGCGGGCTACCACGGCCTCGACCACCGCAGGACGCAATTCGGCGCGACGGAGCAACTCCTCGGCCGAGGCGCGGAAGATGGCGCGCGCATCGCCGAACACCTCCAACAGATGTACGGCTCCTTTGAGACCCAAACCCGGGGTAAATTGCAGGGCGATGGCTTCGAGCGACATAGAAACGTGCAGTTTATCCTTGTAAAGGTACGCAAAAATCCGAAAAAGCGACCTTCGACGAGCAAAAAGTTGGTGGTGAGGGGCAAAAAAAAAGGCTGTTGCACGCCGAAGCGCCAACAGCCTGTGTGGAATTTGCCCGTCATGCAACGGTTAATTACCCCCGAACTCCATCAGATAGGCCTTGATGAAGGCATCCAGGTCGCCATCCATCACCGCCTCAACGGCCGAGGTCTGCACCCCCGTGCGGTGGTCCTTCACGCGGCGGTCGTCGAAGACATAGGAACGAATCTGCGAGCCCCACTCGATGCGCTTCTTGGTCGCTTCGAGGGCCTGCTGTGTCGCCATGCGCTTGTCCAACTCGCGTTGGTAGAGTTTCGATTTGAGGATGCGCATTGCGTTTTCGCGGTTCATCAGCTGCGAGCGGGTCTCCATGTTCTCAATCAGGTACTCAATCGGCTCGCCCGTATCGGCATCTTTGCCGTGATAGCGCAGGCGCACGGCCGTCTCTACCTTATTGACATTCTGCCCGCCGGCTCCCGACGAACGGAACGTGTCCCACTCGATGTCCGAGGGGTTGACCGTAATCTCGATGGTGTCGTCGATGGCCGGCGATACGAAGACCGAGGCGAAGGTCGTCTGGCGTTTGTTGTTGGCGTTGAAGGGCGAGAGACGCACCATGCGGTGTACGCCGTTCTCGCTTTTGAGGTAGCCGTAGGCATAGTCGCCTTCGAATTCGAGCGTACAACTCTTCACCCCCACCTCGTCGCCTGCCTGAAAGTCAAGCATGCGCACCTTGTAACCGTGTGCCTCGCCCCAGCGTTGATACATGCGCATGAGCATCGAGGCCCAGTCGAGTGCCTCGGTACCGCCGGCTCCGGCATTGATGTCGAGAATCGCCCCCAGCTTGTCCTCCTCCGAGCGCAACATGTTGCGCAATTCGAGGGCCTCGATGTGTTCGACAGCCGTAGCATAGGCGCTCTCCATCTCTTCGTCGCTCATCACCCCTTCACGCACAAAGTCGGGCATCAGCTGCAAATCCTCCACCTCGCCGGCGATGCGGTCATACTCCTCGACCCACTGCTTGATGGCTGCCACCTTGCGCAGTTGCTCGCGGGCACGGTCGGGCTGCTCCCAGAAGTCGGGCTCCTGGGTCTTCTCCTCTTCGTTGCGCAGGTCGATGCGCTTTTGCTCGATTTGCAGGCAGCGTTCCAGCTCCTCGCGTCGTGTGGCGAGGGCTTTGAGTTGGTCGGGTTGTATCATGGCTATTCGATGTTCAAACGGAGTTTTTGGCGCATAAAGTCGAGGATGAGCGCTGCGGTTGCCTCGTCGCCCAACAATGAGGTGTTGATGCAGAGGTCATAACTTGCCGCCTCACCCCAGGCGCGCGTTGTATAATAGTTGTAGTAGCGGGCACGCTGTGCATCGATGCGCTCGATGCAGGCGGCAGCCTCCTCGTCGCTGCACCCCGTGCGATCGGCGATGCGGCGGATGCGGTCGGGGAGTTCGGCCGTGAGGAAGAGATTGACCGTCGCCGGATGGTCGCGCAGGATGTAATCGGCACAACGTCCCACAAAGATACACGATTCGCGCTCGGCAATTTGACGAATCACGTCGCTCTGAATCTTGAACAATGAGTCGTTCGAGAGGGGGTTTTGCAGCGTGTAGTTTCCTGCCAGCGGTGTGCGGAAATAGCCGATGATGGCCCCCAGCATCCCCTTCTGCTCCTGCTCGTCGGCCCGCTCGAAACACTCGACGCAGAAGCCGCTTCGTTCGGCGGCAAGATTGATGAGCTCCTTGTCGTAGAGCGAGATGCCGAGTCGGCGTGCCAGCAGCTCGCCGATGCGTTTGCCGCCACTGCCCAATTGGCGGCCGATGTTGATGACAAAATGCGGTTGCATGGTGTTATATGCGTTGTGTGCGGAACTTCCGCAATTGACGAATCAGCAAAATCAGGGTGACGACAGCTGCCAACAAATCGGAAGCTGGCAGGGCACACCACACGCCCCAGCTGCTTTCGAGCGAGAACCACTCAAAGAGCGTTGGCAGCAAAAGCAGGGCCGGCAAGAGGAAGAGCAACTGGCGCGAAAGTGAGAGGAAGATGGCCTTGGGAGCCATACCGAGACTCTGGAAGAAGTTGGTGGCCACCATCTGGAACCCCACGAGCGGGAACATCAGGAAGGAAAGACGCATGCCGGTGACGGCCAAGGCGATGAGCTCTTCGTCGGTGGTGAAGAGCGACACGAGCAGGCGCGGTGCAAACTCTCCGAGCAGGAAGGCCCCCACCGAGAGGATGGATGCTCCGTAGATGGTCAGTCGCAGGACACGCAACACGCGGTCGAATTGACGGGCTCCATAATTGTATCCGGCGATGGGCTGCATGCCCTGATTCAACCCCATAATCACCATCACGAAGAGGAAGGCAATGCGGTTGGTGATGCCGTAGGCACCAATCATCAGGTCGCCGCCGTGCTCCTTGAAGCTGCGGTTGATGAGGACGGTGATGAAGCAGGCCGCCAGATTCATCAGGAAGGGGGCCATGCCGATGGAGAGGATGTTGTCGACAATCTTGCGATGCAGGCGGTAGATGCCGCGACGGAAGTGAAGGAGTTCGTTGCGGTTGGAAAGGATGCGTAACTGCCAACCGAGGGTTACGACCTGCGCCATGACCGTGGCAATGGCCGCGCCGCGAATTCCCCAATCGAACCAGAAAATGAAAATTGGAGCGAGCACAGCGTTGAGAATCACCGTGATAATGGTGGCGTACATCGATTTACGCGGATGGCCTGCGGCGCGTAGTACAGCATTCAGACCCAGGTACATGTGTGTTACGACATTACCCAGAAGGATTACCTCCATGAACTCGCGTGCGTAAGGCAGGGTAGCCTCACTCGCCCCGAAGAAGTAGAGCACCGGATCGAGAAAAACGAGCATGACGACGGCAAACACTACACCGATGATGGTATTGAGCACCACGACGTTGCCCAACACCTGCTTGGCGGTGTCGTAGTCGCGTTGCCCGAGGCGCATCGAGATAAGTGTCGCGGCACCCACACCCACCATGGCACCAAAGGCTGCCGAGAGGTTCATCAGCGGGAAGGTCAGGGCCAACCCCGAGATGGCCAACGGCCCTACACCCTGGCCGATGAAGATGCTGTCGACCATGTTGTAGAGCGACGAGGCGGTCATCGCAATGATGGCCGGCAGGG
>CAZTCM010000154.1:0-3592 GCA_964612285.1 uncultured Alistipes sp. | reverse complement strand
AAGTTCGGCAAGACCGAAAGTGGCAACGTATGGCTCGACCCGCGTTACACCTCGCCCTACAAATTCTACCAATTTTGGCTCAATGTCAGCGACGAGGATGCCAAGCGCTACATCAAGATTTTCACGTTGCTCGACCGCGAAACCATCGAGAGCCTCATCGCCGAGCACGATGCAGCGCCCCACCTGCGCGCCTTGCAGAAGCGCCTGGCCGAGGAGATTACAACGATGATTCACTCGCGCGAGGAGTATGAGAAGGCGGTCGAGGCATCGCAGATTCTCTTTGGCGGTGCCACCTCCGATGCCCTCAAAAAGCTCGACGAGGAAACCCTCTTGCAGGTCTTCGAGGGGGTTCCGCAATTCCGCGTGGCGCGTGCCGAGTTGGAAGGGATGCCCTTCATCGAGCTGGCAGCCGAGAAGACGCAAATCTTCCCCTCGAAGGGCGAGTGCCGCAAGATGGTACAGGGTGGCGGTGTATCGCTCAACAAGGAGAAGCTCACCGACCCGCAACGTCCGCTGGGCGAAGGCGACCTGATTGCCGGCAAATACCTGTTGGCACAACGTGGTAAAAAGAACTATTATCTGGTGATTGCCGAGTAGGCAGTCACCAGCCCGATTATGCAGACAGCCATGGAGTATCGTATCAAGCTCGACCGCATGGAGTTTCACGCCTACCACGGTTGCTACGACCTCGAACAGCGTGTAGGCAACCGCTTCACGGTCGATTTGGAGGTGGTGACCGAATTGGGCGAAGTGGCCGAGCGTGACGATGTAACACTGGCCGTCAACTACTTGGAGCTCTATGCCATCGTGCGGGTGACGATGCAGCAGACCCAGCGCACCATCGAGCGCGTGGCTGCGAACATCATTCGGGCGACCAAGGCGGCCTACCCGCAAATTCGACAGGTGCGTTGCACCGTCACCAAGCTGGCACCCCCGCTGGGAGGAAAGTTGCACGGTGTGAGCGTCGAATTGGAGAGGTAAGGAGATTGAAAAATGGATGGCTGACAGCAGCATGCCGCACATCGCATGCTGACAGTTTTTTTAGGTTAGGTTAGAAAAATGGAGAACAAACAAAAACGCGCCACCTTTGGTGGCAAAATCAGTGCCGTGCTGGTGGCAGCCGGCAGTGCCGTAGGGCTGGGAAACATCTGGCGTTTCCCCTATGTCGCCGGTGAAAATGGAGGCGGTGCCTTCCTTATCATCTACATCCTCTGCATCTTGTTGATGGGTATTCCGCTCATGATTGCCGAGTTCTCGGTGGGAGCTGCCACACGTCGCAATGCCGTCGGTGCCTTCCGCTCACTCGACAAACGCTGGGGATTCATCGGTTATGTCGGCATCATCACTTCGGTGCTGATTATGGGTTTTTACCTGGTCGTAGCGGGTTGGACAGCCGAATACACCATCCACTCCTTTGCGAGTGACCTGGTACGCGAAACCGACATCGCCCACCACAAAACAGCCTTCGAAAACTTCATCACCCACCCCTGGAAGCCGATTTTCTACACGGCACTCTTTGCCTTGGCAACCCATGTCATTGTCGTATTGGGCGTCAAAAAGGGCATTGAGCGAGCCTCGAAGGTGCTGATGCCGATGCTCTTTGTCTTCCTCATCACACTCTCGATTCATGCGATGATGATGCCGGGCGGCATGGAGGGGTTGCGTTTCTTCCTGACCCCCGATTTTTCGAAGGTAAGCGGTTCATCGGTGTTGGTAGCACTCGGACAAGCCTTCTTCTCGCTCTCCATCGGACTGGGGACGATGGTCACCTACGCCTCCTACTTCGCCCCGGGAACACGCGTACAGCACACCGCCTTGGAGGTGTCGATTTTGGATACGCTCGTTGCCGTGTTGGCCGGCTTGATGGTCTTTCCGGCGGTGTTCAGCGCAGGCATTGCCCCCGAAGCAGGTCCTTCGCTGGTCTTCATCACCCTGCCGTCAATCTTCTCGTCGATGCCGTTGAGCCAGCTCTGGTCAACCATCTTCTTCCTGCTGCTGGTGCTTGCAGCCCTCACCTCGACCATCTCGATGCACGAGGCTATCACGGCCTATATCGAAGAGGAGTGGCACCTGAAACGCCGCGCCACCTCGTGGATTGGTACGCTGACCTGTACCTTCATCGGCGTGTTTGCCTCGCTCTCGCTGGGGCTGCTGAACGATTGGCGCATCTGCGGGCTCAGCCTGTTCGATGCCCTCGACTACCTCACGGCCAACATCTTGTTGCCACTGGGAGCCATGCTGACCTGTCTGTTTGTCGGCTGGATTTTCAATAAAGAAAGTTTCGCAAAACAACTTTATCCCGATTGTCAGCCTCGATACGGGTTCGGATTTTTGCGCTTCCTGCTGCGCTACTGCTGCCCGATTATCATTCTAGCCATCTTCCTCCACAACCTGGGATTGCTCTAATCGAGACGAGCAGAATCACAACTGCATAGCACAAAAGACACCGCGAAACAATTCGTGGTGTCTTTTATTAATTATAGTATATGGCCCTGAAACCACTCCAACCGCGTTTTCAAAAATTTGTTAATAAGTAGTCGAAAAGTTCCCTTTGCGTAATTAGTTTTTTTGGCGAAAAAGGGTGAATTTTGTGAACACTATTCCCTCCGGAATAATCATAAAAACACAATATATAAGATGGCTGGAACTACGAAACCGGTTAACCCCAAGAAGGTTGACTACAACGACGCTGTCGCCGAATCGAAACGCTATTTCGATGGTGACGAGTTAGCCGCGACGGTGTGGGTGAGCAAATACGCCCTCAAAGACTCGTACGGCAACATTTATGAAAGCTCACCGCGCGAGATGCACGAACGCATCGCCGCCGAGATTGAACGCATCGAGAACAAATATCCCTCGCCACTCTCGAAGCAGGAGGTGTTCGACCTGCTCGACCATTTCCGCTATGTCATCCCGCAGGGTGGCCCGATGACCGGTATCGGCAACAACTTCCAGGTGGCCTCGCTCTCGAACTGCTTTGTCATCGGCCATCGCAATCCGGCCGACTCGTATGGCGGCATCTTCCGCATGGACGAGGAGCAGGTACAGCTGATGAAGCGTCGCGGTGGCGTGGGTCACGACCTCTCGCACATCCGCCCCACGGGCAGCCCCGTGCTGAACTCGGCCCTCACCTCGACCGGTATCGTTCCCTTCATGGAACGCTACTCGAACTCGACGCGCGAGGTGGCACAGGATGGTCGTCGCGGAGCGTTGATGCTCTCGCTCTCGATTAAGCACCCCGACGCCGAGCGTTTCATCGACGCCAAAGTGGATACGGGCAAGGTGACCGGTGCCAACGTCTCGATTAAAATCGACGACGAGTTTATGCGTGCAGCCATCGCCGGCAAGAAGTACCACCAGCAGTTCCCCATCACCGGCGAGAACCCGAAATATGAGCAGAAAATCGACGCCAAAAAATTGTGGGAGAAGATTATCCACAATGCATGGCGTTCGGCCGAGCCGGGTGTGCTGTTCTGGGATACGATTCTGCGAGAGAGTGTGCCCGACTGCTATGCCGACGAGGGTTTCCGCACCGTATCGACCAACCCCTGCGGCGAGATTCCGCTCTGCCCCTACGACTCGTGCCGCCTGC
>CAZTCM010000153.1:0-3612 GCA_964612285.1 uncultured Alistipes sp. | reverse complement strand
GCGAGTTTTTGAAGGTCTGCTCAAAGGCCAGGAACTTCAAAATTGAGAGATTGACCGAGGGGTGAAAACGGATGCCGCCCTTGTAGGGACCGATGGCACTGTTCATCTGCACGCGGTAGCCGCGGTTGATTTCCACCTCACCCTTGTCGTTGAGCCACGGCACACGGAAGATGACGACCCGCTCGGGCTCGGCAATGCGTTCCAGAATCTTCATCTTCTGCAACACGGGGCTGGCAACGATATGCGGTGCCAACGACTCGGCCACCTCGCGCACGGCTTGGTGAAATTCGGGCTCGTTGGGGTTCTTCGTGATGAGTTTTGCCATAAACTCCTCGACATACTGTTTTGCTTGTTCGTTCATAAGGCAACGTGATTTTTGAAACTTTTTCGGCCCTAAAATTACACCATCCGATTCAATTCTGCAACTTTTTTAAGAATGCGTTGTTGCACTTTTTTCGACACCCTTACCGATTGAAATTATGCGGTGCTTTTTTCTTTCGGATTGAAAGAAAAAGGCCCCCTCGCCAAGCGATTGAGCGAAGGGGCACTCAGAAGACGAAGTGCTTTGCGAATCGGCTTATGGCTGTTTCGTAAAGCCGAAGCCGAGGTAGACTTCATCGTATTTTTCGAGCATCGTGGCGACCGATTGCAGGTAGCTGATGCGTTTGCCGACCGATTTGACGAGTTCGACAAGTTTCGTCACGGGGAAGACCAACTGCAACTCGCTGCCGTCGATGTAGGCGCGGCCGTTCATCGTGCTGAGCAACTTCGACGAGAAGTGGAGCGTGAGCGTGTGGGTGGCATTGTCGAAGGTGTAGGTCCCCTCCAAACTCTTCTTGCCGAGTACGGCGCGGAAGGTTTTATCCTCGTTGAAGGTGAAGGAGGCGCTGCCCTCCTGGATGCCTACCAATTTGTAGCCCTTCTCCAAGCGGGTGGTGAGGGTCGACTCCATGGCCGAACCGCCGATGCTCGACAGAATGTTGCTGCTCTCGAAGCGCACGGCGGGGGTTTTGTAGTTCCAGGTGCCGTTGAGGGCCATTTCGGTCAGTTTGCCGCCGGTCACCTGATCGAGAACCTCGGTGGCCGTATCCGAGGCAACCTGTTTCAGCAGGTCGCTCCACGATTGGGCCCCGACGCTCAGCGACATCAGCGCAAACAGCAGCGTGAAAATAAATCGTTTCATCGTAGTGAGGTGTTTTGTGGTTAGTCGATTTTGTCCAACTCTTTGAGCCACATGCGTGCCGAGGCGTCTGACGGCATGCGCCAGTCACCGCGCGGTGAGAGCGAAACCAATCCCACCTTCGGGCCGTCGGGCATGGCCGAGCGTTTGAATTGCTGCGAGAAGAAGCGGTGGAAGAAGATGCGCAACCAATGCAGAATCGTGGCGTGGTCATAGGCTCCGGCAAAGGCCAGCTCGGCGACATAGAGCAACTTTCGCGGGCCGTAACCCGAATTGATGAAGTGGTAGAGGAAAAAGTCGTGCAGTTCGTAAGGCCCCACCAAATCTTCGGTCTTTTGGGCAATCTCTCCTTCTGAATCGCCCGGCAACAACTCGGGGCTGACCGGTGTAGCCACTACGTCGAGCAGAATCTCGCGGATGCGGTCATCCTCGGCATAGTGCGAAGCGGCCCACTCGACCAATCGACGCACGAGGGTCTTCGGTATCGAGCCGTTGATGCCGTACATCGACATATGGTCACCGTTGTAGGTGGCCCAGCCGAGGGCCAACTCGCTCAAATCGCCCGTGCCAATCACCATGCCGTGCTCCTTGTTGGCAACATCCATCAAAATCTGCGTGCGCTCGCGTGCCTGTGAGTTTTCGTAGGCGGCCGAGCGCTCTTCGGGGCTGATGCCGATGTCGCGGAAGTGTTGTTCGCACGCCTCGCGAATCGAAATTTCGTGCACCGTAACTCCCAGATGCTCCATCAACTCCAAGGCATTGCGGTAGGTGCGGTCGGTAGTTCCGAATCCCGGCATCGTGATGCCGAGAATCCCCGAGCGGTCCAGCCCCAGCTTGTCGAAGGTGCGAACCACGGCCAGCAGGGCAAGGGTCGAATCCAACCCTCCCGAGATGCCCAGAATTACCTTCGAGCAGTTGGTGTGTTTCAGGCGCTTGGCCAAGCCGTGCGACTGAATCTCCAACACTTCGCGGTAGAGCTCCTCGCGGCTTGTGTTGTGCTCGGGCAGGAAGGGGAGCGGATTGAACTCGCGGTCGAGGCGGCTTGCGTGCAGCGGCTCGGGAATCTCCATCTCGATGACCGTATTCTCGGTGCCCGACTCATTGACGCGGAACGAGGTGTTGCGTTGGCGCTCGAAGTTGAGCAGTTCAATATCGACATCGGCCACGATCAGCTTCTCCTCCATCGAGAAGCGGTCGGTCTCGACCAGCAGACGCCCGTTTTCGGCGATGAAGGCTTTGCCGGCGAAGACCAGGTCGGTCGACGACTCGCCAAAACCGGCCGAGGCATAGACATAGGCCGAGAGGGTGCGGGCTGATTGTTGCGTGACCAATTGGCGCAGGTAGGCGTGTTTACCCACTGCCTCGGGCGAAGCCGAGAGGTTGAAAATGACGCGGGCACCATCCAACGCCAACTGCGACGAGGGGGGCTGCGGAACCCAGAGGTCCTCGCAAATCTCGATGCCGAACTCCACGCCATTGACCTCGAACGTAAGGTCGATGCCGAAATCGACATCCTGGCCCGCCACCTCGATTTGCTCTTCGGTGATTCCTTTCCCCGAGGTGAAGACGCGGTTCTCGTAGAACTCCGAGTAGTCAGGGATGTAAATCTTGGGCACGACACCCATCACCTTCCCCTGCGAGAAGACGACGGCACAGTTGTAGATGGCCGAGCCGTGGCGCAGGGGGGTGCCGACAATCATCACGAGCGGCAGACGGCGCGTGCGACGAATCAGCTCGGCCAGGGCCTCTTCGGCGGCATCGAGCAGTGTGGGTTGCAGCATCAAATCACCGCAGGTGTAGGCCGTGATGGCCAACTCGGGGAAGGCGATAATCTCGACCCCGCGCTGGGTGGCCTGCTCGCAGAGGCCCGCGATGTGGTCGACGTTGAAATCGCAGTCGGCCACCTGTACATGGGGTACGGCCGCCGCCACTTTCAAAAATCCGAAGCTATCCATCGTCGTTGCTATTTTGCCCACAGCGTGGCGAGGTTCAGAATCACCTGCTGGGCCTTTTTCATGGTCGTGAGCGAGCAGTATTCAAACTTCCCGTGGAAGTTCATGCCACCCGTGAAGAGGTTGGGACAGGGGAGTCCCATGAACGAGAGCCGTGCTCCGTCCGTACCGCCGCGAATCGGTCGCACGAGGGGCTTTACACCGGCCATCTCCATCGCCTGCAAAGCGCGTTCAATCACCTCGGGGTGCGGCTCGACCATCTTGCGCATATTGTAATATTGGTCTTTGAGCGTGAGGCTGACCGTGTCGCCGCCATACTTGGCGCGCAGGAAATCGACGGCCGACCACATGAAGCGTTTGCGCTGCTCGAAACGGTCGGCATCGTGGTCGCGGATGATGTATTGCAATTGCGCCTTCTCGACCGTGCCGCTCATTCCCACGCAGTGGAAGAACCCTTCGTAGCCCTCGGTGTGCTCGGGT
>CAZTCM010000152.1:324-3678 GCA_964612285.1 uncultured Alistipes sp. | reverse complement strand
AGACATACTTCTCGCCATTGAATTCGAGCGTGTGGCCGGCATTCGGGCCACCCTGGAAGCGAGCCACCACCTCGTAGTTCGGGGTTAGCACATCCACCACTTTACCTTTACCCTCGTCGCCCCATTGCAGGCCGAGGATTACGTCCACTTTTTTCATCTCTTTGGTATGTTATTATCTTTTTTGCTGCACCTACACGCATTTTGCCCATCGTCTTTCCCGCTTTTTTCGTAGGTCGGGAAAGAAAAAAGACTGCAAAACGCATTTTGCAGTCAAAAATACAAAAAAGTTTTCAGATGAGCGCAGTGTTGCGGGGAGTTTTTCAGCAATTTATAAACATTCGCTGCTCCCTATCGCTCGACAAGGGTCGTAGGCGACTCGAAATCGACCTGCTGACCGGCCCGATAGTAGACCGTTTCGAGTTGTGGGTTGGCGCGTACGTTGGCCTGCAATGTCGCCAGACAAGGCGACAAATCGAGCATCGTCAGGCGGTTGGCCCGTGCGTCGAGCCGGCGCAATACTCCGTTTGATTGCAGTTCGAGTTGGGACAGTTGATTCTCCGCGCAATTCAACATATCAAGCGAACGCAGGCCGTCGAGACGCAACTCGGCAAGTGTATTACGCGCACAATCGAGCTGTCGCAACTCGCGACACTGCTCGACATCGAGTCGTGTCAGTTCGTTCTCCGAGCAGTCGAGCACTTCGAGATTCGCGAACTCGTCGATGAGGTCGAGCGAGCGAATCTGCTGCCCCGAGCAATCCATCGTTACGACCCGTTCGGCCTCGTAGCGCGAGATGCGGTCGTCGCCATTCAGATCGTAGTATTCCAGGCAGAAGGCCTCGAAACGGGCATCGTCAAAGTTGAGATAGATGCGTCGATTGCGGTCGTCCTGCTCGTCTTCGGCCATTCCGCAGGCCATGAGGCAGAGTGACGCCGCAGTCGTCAGAAAGCGGGGGAGTCGAATGCTAGATTTCCACATCGTCGTCGGTCGAGACGCCGCCATCCACGCCGTCGCCGCTGCCGTCGTCCTGCAACTCGTCGGCGCCTTTCAGGTCGTCGTCGTAGTAATCCTTGTCATCCTCCTCGTGGGCCTTGTCGTCAATCTTTACGTCAATCTTCACGAGGTAGGCCACCTCCTCCGTATCGTAGGGCACGGCGTAGAAGAAATCGCCGTTGGGTTTGTCGATACGCATCATCGCATCGGTGAAGCCGAGCGGATAGAAGGCCTTTACGGCCTCCTGCAATTCGGGGGTCAGGTTGTGAAAGCTTGTCACGATATGTTTCTTCGCCATATTCTGTTTTGCCATAATGTGTCTGAAATTTTTTGCAATTATACGCAAAATTTACCTATTGCAACACATCTGGATTTTTTTTTTGCTTTTTTTTTCTTTTCGATGGTCAATCCGAACAAAATGCGTACCTTTACGAGAAAATTTACCCTTTCATGACACACCAACGCATCGAGGAGCTGCGCAAAACATTAGAGCGGCACAATTATAAATATTACGTCGAAAATCGGCCCGAGATTTCGGATTTCGAGTTTGACGCACTGATGCACGAGTTGCAGGCCCTCGAAGCAGCTCACCCCGAATGGGACGACCCCAATTCACCCACCCACCGCGTAGGTAGCGACCTGACGAGCGAGTTCCGCACCGTTGAGCACCGCTTCCCGATGCTCTCATTGGGCAATACCTACTCACTCGACGAACTGCACGAATTCATCGAGCGCATCGAACGCGAGGTGGGTCCTACGGAGTATGTCTGCGAACTCAAATTCGATGGCACGGCCATCTCACTCACCTACGAAAACGGGCGCCTGCTGCGCGCCGTGACTCGTGGTGACGGTCGTCAGGGCGACGATGTGACGGCCAATATTCGTACGATTCGCACCGTGCCCTTGCAGTTGCAGGGCGAGGCGTGGCCCCCCTATTTCGAGATTCGGGGCGAGGTGCTGATGCCCTATGCCTCGTTCGACAAAATCAACCGTGAACGCGAGGAGCAGGGAGAACCACTCTTTGCCAACCCGCGTAATGCCGCAGCCGGCACGCTCAAACAGCAGGCCTCGTCGGTCGTTGCGCGCCGCGGATTGGATTGCATCCTCTACCAGTTGGCCGGAGAGAATCTCCCCTTCACCAACCATCAAGCCGCCTTACAGGCCGCGACAGGTTGGGGCTTCAAGACCTCGGCGGCAGCTCGTTTGTGCCATAACCGCGAGGAGATTGACGCCTTCATTGCCCATTGGGACGAGGCGCGTCGCACGCTTCCCTTCGCCACGGATGGCGTCGTCATCAAGGTCAACGACTTTGCCCGTCGTCGTCAGTTGGGATTCACCTCGAAGGCTCCGAAATGGGCCGTCGCCTACAAATTTAAGGCCGAGCAGGCCCTCACACGCCTCGAAAGCATCGACTATCAGGTGGGCCGAACGGGTGCAATCACCCCCGTGGCCAACCTCCAACCGGTGCAGCTGGCCGGCACGACCGTCAAACGTGCCACGCTGCACAATGCCGAACAGATAGCCCTGTTGGATATTCGTGTGGGCGACATGGTCTATGTCGAGAAGGGTGGAGAGATTATCCCGAAGATTACCGAGGTGGAACTTTCCGAGCGACCGGCCGACAGCCAACCGCTCCAATATATATCGGTATGCCCCGAGTGCGGCACACCGCTCGTGCGCTACGAGGGCGAGGCCAAGCACTACTGCCCCAACCAGAGCGGTTGCCGTCCGCAAATCATCGGTCGCATCATTCACTTCATCCGTCGCAAAGCGATGGACATCGAAGGGTTGGGCGAGGAGACCGTCGAACTGCTCTATGCCAATGGGTTGGTGCGCGATATCGCCGACCTCTATACATTGCAGGCGTTGCAACTCGCTCCGTTGCCCCGTCTGGGCGAGAAATCGGCCGAGAATATCATCCGTTCGATTCGCCGCTCCAAGCAGGTTCCCTTCGAACGGGTGCTGTTCGGCCTGGGTATCCGTTTCGTGGGCGAAACCACAGCCCGCTATCTTGCCGACCACTTCCGTACGCTTGATACCCTGATGAGTGCCTCGCGCGAAGCGTTGGTCGAGGCCGAAGAGGTGGGCGAAAAGATTGCCGATGCCATTCTCGAATACTTTGCCGATGCGGTCAACCGCGACATCATCAACCGGTTGCATGCGGCAGGTGTGCAGTTCGAGGCGGCAGCATGCGAGCAGGCATCCTCAGCCCTCGAAGGGAAGAGTTTCGTGGTCTCGGGCAAGTTCTCCATCTCGCGCGATGAACTGAAACAGACCATCGAGAAGCACGGCGGCCGAAATCTTGCGGCCGTATCGGGCAATGTCGATTACCTTGTGGCAGGTGAGAAGATGGGCCCCGAG
>CAZTCM010000152.1:0-314 GCA_964612285.1 uncultured Alistipes sp. | reverse complement strand
AGAAACTGGGTGTAGCCATCATCAACGAGGAGGAGTTTATGCAGTTGATAGCCGGTGCCGAGTCGGTCGTGGAGGCCGAGACGGCTGCGCCTGCTGCCCACACTCCCGAGCCACAACCGACAGCCCCTGTACAAGGCTCTTTGTTTTAAGAATTGGTAATAATAATCAGATAGAGATATGCTTCAACACAAACTTTCCGGCGTGGGTGTCGCCATGATTACCCCCTTTACCCCCGAGGGTCAGGTCGATTACCAGGCCCTGGGTGATATGGTCCACTATGTCATCGAGGGTGGGGTAGACTACATCGTGGCCCT
>CAZTCM010000151.1:0-3680 GCA_964612285.1 uncultured Alistipes sp. | reverse complement strand
GACGGCAAGAATGGCCCGATTATGATGAAACGCTGCCCGATTAAGTCGGTGACGCGCGATAAAGCCTATGACATGACCAAGGGAACGCCCAAGAGTGAGATTCTCTATATGTCGGTCAATCCGAACGGCGAGGCGGAGGTGCTGAAGGTCTACTTCAAACCGCGCCCGCGCCTGAAAAAGCTGATTGTCGATTTGGACTTCTCGACCCTCGCCATCAAGGGGCGTCAGAGCCAGGGCAACCTCTTCTCGCGCTACGGCATCCACAAGATTGTATTCAAGGAGCGTGGCACCTCGACGCTGGGCGGGCAGAATATCTGGTACGACGAGGATATTCGCCGCCTCAATACCGATGGTCGGGGACAGTTGCTGGGTGAGTTCAAGGGAGATGATAAGATTCTGGTCTGGACCGGACGCAACCAATACTATGTGACGGGCTTTGACGTGGGACAACACTTTCCCGACGATACCATCTATGTCAGCCGTTATCGTCCCGAGACGGTCTATGCATTGTGCTACTTCGATTTGGAGCAGAACTACTACTACCTGAAACGCTTCTCGATTAAACTCTCGGAGAAGTTGCAGTCGTTCCTCGATGAGCAGGAGGCTCGCTTTGTGGCCGTCACGGAGTGTGCCGGAGCAACGATGGAACTGACCTATAAGGGGGCCCACGAGCACCGTCCGGCCGATGTGTTGGATGTCGATTCGTTTGTCGGTGTGAAGAGTCCGCAGGCGAAGGGCAAACGCCTTTCGACCTTCGATGTGGCGACGGTACGTTTTATCGAGCCCGAACAACCCGAACAGTCCGAACAACCCGCTCCTGCGGAGAACTCCGAGCCGAAGGAGGAACTTTCCGAGGGGAGGGCTGCTGCTGTCGGGGAGCGTGAGCCGGTCGAGGAGATTGCAGCCATCGAACTTCCGGAGGAGGTCGATTTGACCCCCGTTGCACCGATACCGCCCACGGGAAGCATCCCCTTCGAAGTGGAGCGCCCGCGAGGAGATGATGACGAGTTGTTGGACCCCGCGCAGTTGAACCTCTTTTAACTTCGCACAGGACGGATGAAGCCTCTCTTTTTGGTCGGATACATGGGGTGCGGAAAGAGCACCATCGGGCGTAAGATAGCCCGCCGCATGGGTGTAGACTATGTGGATACCGATGCGCGTGTGGAGGCACACGAGGGGGCTACGGTCTGCGATATCTTCCGCTACGAGGGGGAGGAGCGTTTCCGACAATTGGAACGAGCCGAGTTGGAACGCGTCATCTTGGAGGGGGCCGTGGTGGTCTCGACCGGTGGCGGTTTGCCCGTATGGAGCGATAATATGGCGCGGATGAATGAGGTGGGACGCACGGTCTACCTGCGTCGTTCGGCCGAGAATATCGCCTCGCGCCTCAGTCCTTACGGCCGCCAAAAACGCCCCCGCCTGCGTGGGTTGAACGACGAGGAGTTGGTGCAGTTTATGCGGCAGGATATGGCCGCACGCGAGGCACACTATGCCCAAGCCTCGCAGATTATCGACTGCGACTCTTTGACCGACGACCGGATTATTGAACTGATTTTGCATCCTAAATTTTGAATTGTGTCGAACAACGCACCCATAGGTATCTACGATTCGGGGTTGGGCGGATTGAGCGTCTGGCAACAGGTGCGCAGTCTGTTGCCCGAGGAGTCGTTGCTCTACCTCGGCGACGGAAAGAATTGCCCCTATGGCTCGCGTTCGCGCGAGGAGGTGGCGCGTTTGGCCGATGAGGCGGTGGCCTGTCTGGTCAAGCAGGGATGTAAACTGATTGTGGTGGCCTGCAATACGGCGACGGCTGCGGCGATTGAGGAACTGCGGGTCAAGTATGCCACGATGCCTATTGTGGGAATGGAACCGGCAGTGAAACCCGCCTGCTTGCGGAGCAAAAGCCGAGTGGTGGGGGTGTTGGCCACGGAACGCAGTCTCGATGGCGAATTGTTCCGTCGCACGGCGGCACGCTATGGCGCCGACATTGAGGTTGTCACCGCAGCCGGAAAAGGCTTTGTCGAATTGGTCGAGCAAAACCGCGAGAGCGACGACGAGGCGGTGGCGTGTGTGGCCCGTGCGATGCACGAGATGCTGACGCGGGGGGCCGACCAAATCGTCTTGGGGTGTACGCACTATCCGTTTCTGCTCGAAGCCATGCGAAAGGCGGCCGAGGGATATGAGGTCGAGTTTGTCGATTCGTCGCCGGCCGTAGCACGTCGGGTGGTACAATTGCTCGACCGTTTTGAATTGCGTGCCGAAGCGGGCCATCGACCCGAGTACCGCTTCGAAACCTTTGCCGATGAGGCCTATCGCCGTCGATTGGAGGAGAAGGCTTTTACCGAATAGGCGGCCGGTGTCGACAAGCAAAATAGTGGGTCGTGGGGCGATTTTTCGCCGGCGACCTTTTTTATTTTATAAATAATCCGTAACTTCGCTCATTGTAAATTCGAATCCTTGTATGGCAGTAAAAAATAGTGTTTCCAAAAATGGGCGCCAGCAGGTGCAACGCTCCAACCAAGAGAGTGTGCGCTGGGTAACGGGGCTGCTTGTGGCCTTCGTCGGGCTCTTTGCAGCCGCCGCAGTCCTCTTCTCCTTCTTCTGTTGGTCGGCTGACCAGAGCGGTCTGCAACTGACCCCCGAGGAGCGCGAGACATTGTCCGTGGCACCCCAAAATCTGTGTGGCTGGACGGGCGCTCGTCTGGGCTTGTTGTTGGTGGACCATTCGTTTGGCGTGTTTGGCCTTTTGCTGCCGGTTGTGATTTTGTTGGGCGGCATTCGGGTGATTCGCCGGAAGCCGTTGTTGGTCAATCATTTTGCGCTTTCGCTGCTGCTGGTGATGTTGCTCGGCTCGTTGACGCTGGGCTTTGCGCTCGGTGCACGTTGGAGCCTTTGCGCCTCGACCGGTTGGGGTGGGGCCTTCGGCATCGCCATGGCCAAGCTGCTGACGACCCATATCGGCGCTTTTGGTACGGCGATTCTGCTCTTGATGGGGTGGATTCTGACGGGGGTATTCATCAATCGTAACTTCATCGATACGGTCAATCGTGCCGGTCAGGTGGCGGTTGATAAGAGTGGCCAACTGGTCGATAAGGTGTTGCATCATACAAATCGTAACGAGGAGGATGCCGAAGAATCTGTTGCGGAGGAGCATGTGGATGGGCACGACGAAGAGTCACCCTTCGTGGAGGATGAACCGCTCTTCGAAGAGGTCGTGCCGACGCACAACGAGCCGGCCTCTGTCGAGGTCGAGCAGATGCCTGCGGCTCCGCAATCCGAGGAGCAAAGCCCCTTCGAGGAGGTCGATTTGCGCGGTTCGGAACCGCGTGTGGTGATGGGTGCCGGTGGCTTGGTCGAGCTGGAACAACCTCGTCAGGCGCAACCTGCAAGCCCGAAGAGCGACGGCCCCTTTATGGAGATTGATTTGGCGAAACTCACGTCGGATAGACCCGCCGAGCCCGTCGAACCTGCCACACCGACGGTGACTGCTGCTGCTCCGATTCTGGTGGCCGAGGAACCGACCGAGGGGTTGGTGGTCACGGTGGAGACACCGCGAGAGGATGTCGCAGCCTCGAAGAGCGAGTTGAAGAGCGAGTTATACGACCCGACGAAGGATTTGCTGACCTACCGCAAGCCTCCGGTGACCCTGCTCGAAGATTACACCTCGTCGTCGGAGGTCT
>CAZTCM010000150.1:0-3693 GCA_964612285.1 uncultured Alistipes sp. | reverse complement strand
ACTTTTTATTATATACAAAAACCCGCCTAACAAAAAACTTGTTAGACAGGCTCTCGTGCATAAATACCCGTATCGCCCGCTGTTACTTGGCAAGCAGAATACGCGCCTGAGCCAAAGCCGCCTCGGTGACACTCGCCCCCGACAGCATCTTGGCAATCTCGACCGTGCGCTCCTCCGCATTCAGGCGGCGCAGGTGAGTACGGCTTTCGGCCTTGTAGACCACAAAGTGGGTATCGCCCTTCGATGCCACCTGCGGCAGGTGGGTAATATCAACCACCTGCATCCGGCTCGACAGACGGGCAATAATCTCACCCATGGCATCGGCAATACGCCCCGAGACTCCCGTATCAATCTCATCGAAGAGAATCGTCGGCAGCTGCATCCGTTCGGCCAGCAACGCCTTCAACGCCAACATCACGCGCGAGAGCTCACCGCCCGAAGCGATGCGTTCGATGGCTTGCGGCGCAATATTGCGGTTGGCCGAGAAGAGGAATTGTACCTCATCGCCCCCCAACGGCCCCAAGGTGCAAGGTTGCACGGCGACCACAAAGGTCGTTTCACCCATTCCCAGACGCTCCAAAGTCTGCAAAATCGCTGCGGCAAAGGTCGGTGCTGCCGCCTCACGTTGGGCATGTAGTTCATCGGCAAGCGTCGCAGCCTCCGTTTCCGCCTCGCGCAGCGCCTCCTCGGCAGCCGCCAGCTGCTCATCGCTGTGGGTGATGGCCGCCAACGACGCACGACAACGGTCGCGCAAGGCGATGAGTGCCTCCTCGTCTGCCACGCGGTGTTTCTGTTGCAGGGCAATGAGCATATCGAGACGCGCGGTCAGTTTCTGCAAACGCTCGGGATCGGCATCAATCCGCTCGCTATCGGCGGCGATACTGCGGTTGATGTCCTTCAACTCTTCGAGCACCGAACGCAACCGCTCGGCATACTCGGCCGCCGGTGCATAGTGCTCGCGGATGTGGCGCAGCTCCTGCTCCCCCACTTTGAGTTGGCTCAACACGCCCGTCTCCTCCTGATCGAAAGCATTTCGCAAGGTCGTAAAGACCTCCCCGATGCGGTCGGCATTTTCGAGTACCGCCAACTCGGCCTCCACCTCGGCCTGCTCGCCAAGACGCAGTTTCGCGGCATCAAGTTCCTCGCACTGAAAGCGCAGCCACTCCTCGTCACGACGTCCCGCAGCGGCCGCCTCACGCAGCTCGGCCAACGCACGGCGCTGTTGCTGCACACGTCGATAGGCCGCACCATACCTCTCGCGCAGGGCCGCACTGCCGGCTACCGTATCGAGGGCCTCGGTACGGAAATCGGCCGACGAGAGAATCAGATTTTGGTGTTGCGAATGGATATCGACCAGCCGGCTCCCCAGGGCCCGCATCACGGTGAGTTGTACGGGCAGGTCGTTGATAAAGGCGCGGCTCTTTCCGGCCGGTGTAATCAGGCGTGTCAGCGTCGTCTCGGGAGCGTAGTCGAGGTCATTCTCCTCAAAGAAGGGTTCCAGATCGAGCCCCGTGAGGTCAAACGTACCCTCCACGCGGCAATTGCGCGTCATCTCCTTGATGGCTGCCGAACCCTCGTTTTTGGCCCCCAGCAAGAGCGACAGGGCCCCGAGCAGAATCGATTTACCGGCACCCGTCTCACCCGTGATGATGTTCAGGTGGGGGTCCAGCTCCAACTCCAACGCATCGATAAGCGCGTAGTTCTCAACCGAAAGACGACGTAACATGGGGTTATTTCGTAAGCAATGATTCGATTTTTTCGACGATGCGGGCTGCCACCTCGCGTTTCGACATCAGCGGCAACGCCTCGCGGCCTGTCCGATCGATGAAGGTCACCTTGTTCGTGTCGCCACGAAATCCGGCACCCTCCTCACGCAGCGAGTTCAAGACGATGAAATCGAAATTCTTCTTCGCCAGCTTCGCCTCGGCATTGGCCTGCTCGTTATCGGTTTCGAGGGCAAAACCCACCAAAAGCCGCTCGCCCTTGGTGCTGCCCAGCTCGGCCGCAATATCCTTCGTGCGTTTTAAGCGCAGGGTCATTCCCTCGGCATCGCTCTTTTTCTTGATTTTCGAGACAGCCACCTCTGCGGGGGTGTAATCGGCCACAGCGGCACACATCACCGCCCCATCTGCCTCCGCAAAGGCCTTTGTGGCAGCCTCATACATCTCCTCGGCCGTCAGTACATCGACCCGCTCGACACCCGCCGGCACGGCGAGGGCCGTACGGCCGCTCACCAACGTGACACGCGCTCCCTGCGCGGCCAACACCTCGGCAATGGCATACCCCATCTTCCCCGACGAGTGGTTGGTGATGTAGCGCACCGGATCGATGGGTTCAATCGTAGCGCCCGCTGTCACAACAAAGTGGCGGTCAGCGAGTGGCTTTTTTTTTTCGGTGAAGTGAGCTTTGAGTGCCTCGACAATCTCCTCGGGCTCGGCCATGCGCCCCTTCCCTTCCAGACCGCTGGCCAGCTCGCCCGAGCCCGGCTCGACAATCTGCACACCGTGTGCAGCCAGCTCTTCGAGGTTGCGCTGCGTGGTGTAGTGGGCATACATATCGAGGTCCATGGCGGGCGCCACCATCACCGGACAACGTGCCGAGAGGTAAGTAGTCAGCAGCAGGTTGTCGGCAACCCCCTGCGCCATCTTGGCCAACGTGTTGGCCGTAGCAGGCGCGATGAGGTAGCAGTCGGCCCATTCGCCCAGCGAGACGTGCGAATTCCACTGCCCGTTTTCGGGATCGAAGAACTCGACCAGAATCGGACGACGCGAGAGGGTCGCCATCGTCAGCGGCGTGATGAACTGTTTGGCCAGCGTGGTCATCACCACCTGCACCTCGGCACCCTCACGTTTCAATAAACGACAGAGCATGGCGGCCTTGTAGGCTGCTATGCTCCCCGTGATACCCAGCAATATGTGCCGTCCGGCGAGCGGACCGCTTTTCTCCAATGCCATGGGCTGTTGTTGCTGTTCGTTCGACTATTTCGTCGTCTTCCCCTCGCGGTAGTAGAGTTCGTCGTCGAGGAACTCCTCCGTAGCGATGATGGCCGGTTTGGGCAGACGCTCGTAGTAGCGCGAAATCTCAATCTGTTCGCGGTTCTCGAAGGTCTCCTCCATCGTGTCGGTCGGCGACGAGAAGTCGGCCAACTTGCGATTGAGCTCGGTTTTCAGTTCGCTCGAAATCTGGTTGGCACGACGTGCGATGATGTTAATCGACTCATAGATGTTGCCCGTCTCGGCATCCAAATCGACCAGCTTGCGCGTTACGGTGTTGTTCGGGATATTCTTCTTAATCTCCATATCTGTATGACTTGTTTTGTTCGAAAGGGTAATTAGTTGGCGGCAGTCGTCTCGTCGCTCTTGTTGCGATCGAGGTAGTCACGCGCCTCGGCAGCCATCTTCTCCACGGCTTTCAGGTGCTTCGATTCGGGATACTCCTCGCGGAACGAGAGGTAGGAGTCGAGCATCGCCAGATAGCGGTCGGTCTGTTTCTCGGCCACCGAGTTCGAGGCGAGCTGGTAGCTCGAATCGACAATCAGGAACATAATCTCCTCGCGGAAGCGCGAATCGGGATAGGTACGCAGGGCATTGCGCAACGCCACGATGGCCGACTTGTAACGGCCGATCTTGTAGTAGGTGTAGGCATTCAGGTAGCTCTTCTCGTGCAGACGCTCGGTGAGCTCCTGGTTCATCT
>CAZTCM010000149.1:0-3707 GCA_964612285.1 uncultured Alistipes sp. | reverse complement strand
GCCTTGCGGCACACGCACCTGAAACGTGCGCGTCTACCTATTCCGCCACCTGGGCTTTTCGGTTTTGCAGGGGCAAAGGTAGTGAAAAAAATGCAACCTGCAAGCGTTTTGCGGAAAAAAACTTATTTATTCAAAAATTTGAACTGGAACAGCAACAAGTAGACGACGGCCACCGAAATGTAGGTATCGGCCAGGTTGAAAACGGGGCCGAAGAAGTAGCCGTTGTGGTCGACCAGGAACGACAACCACGCGGGGCAACTCTCCCACTGGAAGAGCGGGAAGTAGAACATATCGACCACTTTACCCATCATCGGGCCGGCGTAGCTCCCGCCAAAGTGGGCTACCGTCAGGGGGGTTGATTCCGAGAAAATGAGGCCATAGAAGGCTGAGTCGAGGATGTTGCCCACGGCACCGGCAAAAATCAGCGCAGCACCAATCAATACCCCCTTGGGTGTATCCTTGCGATGCAGCAGCCCGTTGATTACCCACAGAATGGCCCCCGAAAAGAGGATGCGGAAGAGGCCCAGCAGGAGCTTCCCCCAATCATATCCTTCGCCCGTCACGATGCGCATTCCGAAGGCGGCACCCGGATTCTCGATGAAACGCAGTTGGAACCACTCGGGGCAGACGATGATGGCCTCGCCCAAGGCCAGATGGGTCTTAATCCAGATTTTGAGGAGCTGGTCTGCCACCAACAGCAGTAACATCAGCACGGATAGTTTTTTCCAGTTCATGGCGCAAAGATAGGAAAAAATGTGATTCCAAACGCCGATTAGAAGTTAAAATGCAACGAGGCATTGACGGTAAACTTCGCCGGCTTATACAACCCCTGCCCATCGTCGCGGTGGGTCAGACGCCAGATGAAATCGACGCGCACCAATCGGAAGATGTTTTCGACACCTACGCCCGCTTCGAAGTAGGGCTTACTCACCGAGGACATGCTTGGCGGGAAGAGGAGCATGGCGCCACTTTCGGGGTCGGCGCCGTTGTTCTGTTCGTTGAGCGTTCCCCACACCCCCTTGCAGACCAACACCTCGCGCCAATTAAGACGACGCAAGAGGGGAATGCGCTCCAAGAAGAAGCCGTTGAAGTGGTGCTCGAAGAAGAAGGAGACCCAGCGGTCGGAGGCAAACTCGTAATAGTTCATGCACGAGAAGGCGTAGGGGTCGTAAAAGTAGGTGCCGTTACCCTCGTGGAGCTTCAAGAGCGGATAGGGCACTTTGCCCCAGATTTGGCCGGCGTGAATCGTGAGGTTCGACTGCCCGAGTGGCGGTATCTCGGGGCGATAGTGGATGCGGGCATCGGCACGATAGTACTCCGAACTATTGGGCAGTACCCCCTTCAAACCGGCCGTGCCGCTCAGGGTCAGAATCGGATATTTCGACCCCAACGATGTTTTGTCGAAGATTTGGCGGTAGACCTTCTCCTCCTTCGAGAGACGCACCCCGATGGTTACCGAGGCATCGTCGACGGAGGGGATGGGACGCAGCCCCTCGGCACCCTGCTGCACCATCGGGACAAAGCGGTTGCCGTAGATACGTCGCCCCTGAGCTCCCAAAAAGGTGCTGATGCCGTGGGCCCACTCGTGTTCGTAGAGCAACTCGCCGCGATTGACCATCGACAGACGCTCGTTGCCGCGCGAGAAAATCGAGGAGAGGATGTTGCTCTCGGTCAGCGCATTCTGCCCCGCACCCAGCTGCATCACGTCGTGTGCCGCGGAGAGGGTCAGTTTGCGTGTCAGGCGACGGTTGAAGATGACTTCGAGCCCTCCGCCACCCTTCCACACGCGGTCGTCGGTGCCATAGGCTGCGTAGGCCGAAAGGCGGATTTTGCGACTGAATTTCGAGGTGGTGCGGCCGCCGATTTGCGGACGTATTCCCTCCAAATCGTTAAAGCTCAATAATTTGTAGTAGGGTCCGATGCCGATGTACTTCGTGTTGTAATACCCCACGAGCACCGTGTTGATAATCGTGTAGATGTTGCGATAGAGCGGGGCCTGCTGAATCGAGTCGACCATCCGGTAGATGCCCTGCTCGCGTTCGCTGAGCTGGTAGGGACGCGCCTCGTTCCAGTAGTTTTCGTCGTGCGCCGCGGGCTCTTCGTCGGCCAGCACCACATTGTTGGTCATGGCCAGCACCTCGGGAGGAATCTCCGCCTCAAAATCGGTGTTGCGGTAGGAGATTTCGCGAGTACCGATGAAGGAGGTGAGCTTCGACGAGTCGCGCATGGCAATTGTAAACTCGGCTGCCACACGGTCACGCTCGCGGAACCAGCGCAACGAGTCGACCAGCCGATTCTTGTTCTCCAAGACCAGGTGCTTAATCCAGTTTACATTGGCGCGACGTGGCAGACGTGCCGTCACCGATTGCAGGGCATAGGTGGCCGCATCGATGTACATCTCACCATCGAGTACGGGCGTAGCAGTCGAGCGGGGGTGAAAGTTGATTTTATAACTCTTGCGCCCCTCGATTTGCAGACTGTCGACTAGGAAATAGTTGTAGTATAAACGCCCGCCATCGGCTGCCGGTGAGGCGAAGCGGATGTTGAAGATGTCGATGAAGTTGTCGTAGAAATTGACGTTGCCCGGCATCTGCCCCGTAAATTGGGCGATGGAGAAGGTGTCCTCGACGCCTGATACGCGGTTGGCTCGAATCACCTCGCGATCCACATGAGGGTTGCGCGAATGGTAGTAGTCGGCCCGGGTCTCGGAGATCATCGCCGGCAGGTAGCGCTGGCCGGTGAGGGCCGAGGTGTCGACATACTCGAAGATGAAGCCAAAGTTGCGCTGCATGCGGCGGTTGCGGAAGTGCTCTTTGATGTTGGTCAGTCCAAGCTCCATCTTGGTGTAGGTCTCGGTGTGATAGCGTTCGTAGCGGTCGGGGTTGTTGAGCGCCTTGCGCCGAATCATGCTGTCCAAAATCGGGAACGCGGGGTTCTCTCCCGGGGTGATGACGACCTGGTCGATGGAGATGTCGGCCGTTTTGAGTTGGAAATCGATTTGGGTGTAGGTGTGAGGGGTGACGGTGCGCTCTTCGGTGATGTAGCCCATCATCGAGGCTTGCAGTGTGTGTACGCTGTCGCGTGTTTCGAGCGAGTAGAGTCCCTCTTCGTCGGTCACCATGCCGACGGTCGTGCCGACAAAGGCGACGCTGGCAAATTGGAGCGGCTGCCCCTCGCTATCGGTCACACGGCCACGCACGCGTGTCGGCTGCGCCACAGCAACCGATACACCGAGTACCAAATAAGCGATTATCACCAACCAGCTTCTCATCTACCTAACCCGTAAAAAAGAGGAAAACTCTTCACAAAGGTCTAAGAAAATAGAGGTTGTTCCAAACATCTCGCGCAAAAAAAGCGAATTTTTCCTACATATTGAGCATTGTGTGCTATTTTGGCCACGCAACTTGCGACTTTCACGGTGGCGTTATCTCCCATCACTCCCTCCCACGTTATTGCGAGCGAACGCAGAGAGCGAGGCAATCTAAACCGACGCAGTGACGGCCGTGCGCTTTTTCAGACCGCCACGAGCCCTACGGCTCTCGCGGTGACGTATTGTAGGTCACGCAAGCCTAATTTTGCATTTTTTGCCACCGAATAAGGTGGACGGCGAGGAATAAAAAAAGGAAACCACGAACCCGAGCCACTGCCCGATGTTCGTCGATTTCCTCACCAACCTAAAACTACTAACCTAAATGAACCTTAAAACT
>CAZTCM010000148.1:0-3759 GCA_964612285.1 uncultured Alistipes sp. | reverse complement strand
GATGCCCAGACGTGCCTGGTTCATCAACGAGAGCACATATTTGATGAGCCCCATGCGGCGCACACCAATCAGCTCGGCGGGAGCCCGGTCAAAGACCAACTCGCAGGTGGGCGAGCCGACAATTCCCAATTTGTGCTCGATGCGGCGCACGGTCATTCCGCCTCGCTCGCGGTCGTAGATGAAGAGCGAAAGGCCGCGGCCGTCGCTCGTTCCCGCCTCGGTGCGGGCCAACACCAATTTCAGGTCGGCATCGCCATTCGTAATGAAGCGCTTCACGCCGGTGAGCAGCCAACATCCCTGCTCCTCGCTCCACGAAGCGCGCAGCATGGCCGATTGCAGGTCGCTGCCGGCATCGGGTTCGGTGAGATCCATCGAGCAGGTGGCACCCGCAGCCACGCGCTTCAAAAAGCGCTCGCACTGCTCCTCGGTGCCAAACTCGGCCAAGGTCTCGGCGCAATTTTGGAGTGCCCAAAGGTTGTTGAGCGAGGCATCGGCCCGTGCCACCAACTCCGAGGCCATCACAAAGAGGGTCGTCGGGAAGTTCAGTCCCCCGTAGCGACGTTCGAGCGACATGCCATAGAGGCCGCTCTCGACCAGCAGGCGCATCGCCTCGGCCGTACCTGCCGCATAGTACACACGTCCCCCTTCGCATCGCGGCCCCTCACGATCGACGGCGACAGCATTCGGTGCAATGCGCTCGGCGCACAACGCCCCCAGCAGACGCATCGCCTCGCGGTAGCCGGTCAACGCCTCCTCGCAGTTGCGCGGAGCCTCGTCAAATTGTGCCGCCTCGGCATATTCGGGCTCGTACAACGCCACGATGCGGGCCAAGTCGGGATGGTGCAATTGGCGCACCAACGACTCGTTATCGGTATAGAAATTTTTCATCGTTTGAGCTCTTTCAAGATTCGAATCATCCGCTCGGCCACCTCACCGGCATCTCCCACGATGACGTGGTCGGCCATGCGACAAATCGGGGCCTCGGGGTCGCTGTTGATGGCGACAATCACCCCCGAACGCTCCATGCCGACCGTATGCTGCACCTGTCCCGAGATGCCGAATGCCAAGTAAAGACGCGGCGCAATGGTGAACCCCGTTTGGCCAATCATCCGCTCATGGGGCAGGTAGCCGGCATCTACCGCGGCGCGCGTACCTCCTACCTCGGCCCCCAGCAGCGCAGCCAACTCGTGCAAGCGTGCGAACGTGCGCTCGTTGCAGGCTCCATAGCCTCCGGCCACCACGACCGCAGCCTGTTTCAGCCCATTGGTCGGCAGTTGCTCCTCGCGCACGAGCAACTCCACCGCAAAATCCTCCTCGCGTAACAGTTGTCTGGTATCGAGTGTAATCACCTCGGCGACCACCGGCTCGGCCAGGCGCTCCATCCGCATCACCCCCTCGCGCACGGTCGCCATCTGGGGGCGGGTGTCGGGAGCGATGATGGTGGTTAGTTGGTCACCCACGAAACTCGGGCGAATCTGGTAGAGCAGCGCTTTGTACTCCCTCCCCTCGGGCGAGGTGTAGTCGCCCAGGCGCAATTCGGTGCAGTCGGCCGTACAGCCTGCGCCAAGCATGGCTGCCACGCGCGGTGCGAGGTCGCGTCCCAATGAGGTGGCCCCCAGCAACAAGATTTGCGGCTCGATGCGGCGCACCACCTCACAAATCAAGCGGGCATAGGGGAGGGTCGTATAGTGTTTCAGGCAGCTGTCATCGGCCATATAGATGGTTTGCGCCCCATAGGCGGCAACCTCCTCGGCAAGCGCCGACGTGCCCTCGCCCACCAGCACAGCTGCCAGCGAGCCGTGTAGCTGCGCAGCCAATTCGCGCCCCTTGGTCAAGAGTTCAAGACCGATGTCGCACAAAACGCCGTGGCGCACCTGACAAAATACCAAAATGGAGTTGTTCATCAGAATATCAAATGTTTGTCGGCAAGCGTCGTGATGAGGGCATGGAGCGATGCCTCGTCGTTGCCGTGGTGTTGATTGGCGCGTTCGGCCGTCACGATGTGCTCCGAGGCGATGACGCGCGTGGCCGAGCCCAAGGCCCCCAAACGTGCAGGGTCGACATCGAGCATCTCGGCCGTCCAGCGGGGAATCGCGACGCGGCGTTGGCGCAATAGGCGGTGGATATTCTCGGGGCGACATACAAGCGTCCCGCTCACCGTGAAGAGGGCCGGCAGAGGGACACGAAGCACCTCGGCGGCCTCGTCCATCTGGCGACGCACGGTAATCGACTGCTCGTCGCAGTCAATCAGTGCCTCGACCCCCGTAATTTGCGGCAACCCCAACTCTTCGGCCACCTGCGGGCCGACATGAGCCGTATCACCGTCGATGGATTGGCGACCGGCAAAGAGAAGATCGGCACCCACCCGGCGAGCAGCTGCTGCCAGCGCGCAGGCCGTTGCCAACGTATCGGCACCGGCATAACGGCGGTCGGAGAGCAGGATGGCTTCATCGGCTCCGCGAGCCATCACCCCACGCAGCACCTCCTCGGCACGGTCGGGGCCCATCGAAATGGCCGTCACCGTGCCACCGATACGCTCACGCACGGCCAATGCCAACTCCAAAGCCCCCAAATCATCGGGGTTGAGCCGAGCCGGCAACGAGGCGCGGTCGAGCGTTCCGTCGTTTGTCATGCGTGCCGGCACCGAGGTGTCGGTCACCTGCTTGACGAAGACGACTATTTTTCGGACACTACGCATAGAGGAATCGTTTGATGCTCCCCTTGGCGGTCTTGGCGAAGGGGGCGTGTTGCAGTTCATATTCGCCCACCTGCGAGTAGGCAGGAATACGGCTGTTCAACGCTTCGAGGTTGCGCCGCATCACCTCTTGCAGCGTTTCGTTGCTCAGATGGTCGTTCGTCACCTTCTCCATATTGGGAACGACGAGTGCGACAAGCACGTTTTGACGCTGCACGATGAGCGACTCGGCCACATAGGGGAGCGTGTTGAGAATCACCTCAATCTCCTCGGGGAAGATATTCTGTCCGTTGGTCGAGAGCAGCATGCTCTTGCAGCGCCCCACCAGGAAGAGGTTGCGCCGGCTGTCGGCCATGCCGAGGTCGCCCGTGCGGAAGTAGCCATCCTCGGTGAAGGCGGCCTCCGTGGCAGCGGGGTTCTTGTAGTAGCCGGCAAAGACACTGGGTCCTTTGACGCACAACTCACCGGCCAACCGCTCGGGGTCGGCCGAGTCGATGCGGTAGTCATAGCTGTCGATGATGCGGCCGCACGATTTCAGACGGTAGCTGCCGGCAATACCCAGCGAAATGACGGGGGTGCACTCTGTCATGCCGTAACCGGTCATAAAGGGGATGCCGAGTTGCTTGTTGAGCAGTTCCTCGACCTGGGTCGGGATGGCGGCACCTCCCGTGTAGATGAGCTCGCAACGCGAGCCGAAGGCGGCCATGAAGATGGTACGCAACGCCTCGCAGAAATCGGGATGGTTGCGGTAATCGGCCAACTTCTCGGCGCCGCTCTTGCTGTGGACAAACTCGCCAATGGTGTGCTCGACCATCTTGTTGATGACCAGCGGCACGGCGAAGAACATGCGCGGATTGACCTCGCGAAGGGCGGCTTTCACCGTGCTCGGAATCGGCATGGCGGCCAAAATCGTCAGGTGCATGCCCGAGCAGAGGGGCATGATGCCATCGACCGTCAAGCCGAAGATGTGTGCCAGCGGGAGAATGCTGACATACCCCTCGCCGGCGTTATAGGGCAACATCGGCAGCAGCGCATCGGCCTGCTCGGTAAAGTTGCCGACGGTG
>CAZTCM010000147.1:0-3782 GCA_964612285.1 uncultured Alistipes sp. | reverse complement strand
GTGGCGTTCGCCCGGGAAGAGCATCAGGATAGTACCCGCCTCGACACGCGACATCTCACACGACGAGGATTGGAAAAAGCCCTCGCCTTCGGTGATGTAGACCAACTGGTATTCGTCGAGAACACGACCGTTCTTTGTGAAATTGTAGCTGGTGGGGTGGATACCGACGGGGTAAGGCTCAAACGGCTTTACGTTCTGGTATCCTACCGTCGTGCACACCAGCCCCCATTTTTCGTCTTGCGCATTGGATGCGGGGTACTTTAAGAAGTCGGTTGGTTGGAGCATAATTGCAATTTTTGCTAAAATTGTATTTGCAAATATAGTAAATTAATTCATTTAATTAAACGCTTTTTGTGATTTTTGTTAAAATAGTTGTACTGATTACCAAAATGGCAGTATTGGAAATTTTTTTAGCAAAATCAACAAATGGAACTCGCCGGAAAAATTTAATTTTGTTAAATCATACCTCACTGCGTGGTAAAAAAGAGTGCGCTGTGTGGTGCGACGATGAACAAAGGTACAACTTCAACCACAAACCTACAACATGAACGTACACTATTTTTTGGCCGTAGATCTGGGCGCTACCAGTGGCCGTGTGATTCTGGCCAAACTTGGCGACGAACAGCTTGAATTGGAGGTATTGCACCGCTTCCCGAATCGACTGATTGAGGTGGGCGGTAAATATTATTGGAATATCTACGCCCTCTATGAGGATATTTTGCAGGGTTTGACCGAGGCGGGTAAACGCAATGTCAAGGTCGATTCGATTGGTATCGACACCTGGGGCGTCGATTTTGCCTTTGTCAACGAGGATGGCACGCTGGCCGGTCTGCCACGCGCCTATCGTGATCCCTACACCAATGGTGTTCCCGAGGCGTATTTTACCCTATGTCCGCGCAAGGAGGTCTATGACCGCACGGGTATCCAGATTATGAATTTTAACTCGCTCTTCCAACTCTATGCCCAACATAAGGAGGGTTCTTCGGCACTCAAAAATGCCCAAACGCTGCTCTTTATGCCCGATGCCCTGTCGTATCTGCTGACCGGCAAGAAGGTGTGCGAGTATACGATTTTGTCCACCTCGCAATTTATGAATCCGCGCACGAAGCAGGTCGACGAACACCTCTTGGAGGTTGCCGGCGTGAGCAAGGAGTTAATTCCCGAGGTGGTGATGCCCGGTACGGTGGTGGGTGCTTTGACCCCCACGTTGGCCAAGCAGACCGGCCTGGGCGAGATCCCCGTCATTGCCGTAGCAGGACACGATACGGGCTCGGCCGTGGCAGCTGTGCCGGCCGAAGATGAGGGTTTTGCCTATCTCTCGTCGGGTACCTGGTCGTTGATGGGTGTCGAATTACGCGAACCGGAGATTACCGAGGAGTCGTTCGAGATGAACTTTACGAACGAGGGTGGTGTCGATGGCACAACCCGCTTCTTGAAAAACATCACCGGCATGTGGCTCCTCGAACAGTGCCGTGCTGCCTGGAAAAAGGAGGGCAAGGAGTACTCCTATCCCGAGATTATGCAGATGGTGCAGCAGACGACTCCCTCGACCGATTTGCTCGACCCCGATGCGCGCGAGTTTGCCGCACCGACCGACATGCCGTCGGCCATTCGTCTCTACTGCGAGTCGCGTGCCATGGCCGTGCCCGAGGACGATGCTGCGATGATTCGTCTTATCTTCGACTCGCTGGCCGCCAAATATGCCGAGGTGCTCGATAAGCTGCGCAGTGTGGCTCCGTTCGAGATTAAGACGCTGCATGTAATCGGTGGCGGTGCGCAGAACGACCTGCTGAACCAAATGACGGCAACGGCGTGCGGTATTCCTGTCGTGGCAGGCCCGTCGGAGGCTACGGCACTCGGTAATGTGATGGTGCAGGCTCGTGCCGCAGGCCTTGTCGGCTCGTTGCAGGAGATGCGTCGCTACATCCGTCGCTCGATTCAGACCAAGAGCTATGCCCCTGAAAAATAGCAATTAATTTAATTATTATAACCTCTAAAACTTTTGCGTATGAAAACGGAACTTATTCAAAAAGCGTATGAAATTGCCAAGGAGCGCTATGCGGCCATTGGTATCGACACGGATGCAGCTATGGAGCAGTTGCAGAAGATACAACTTTCGTTACACTGCTGGCAGGCCGACGATGTGGTAGGTTTTGAGCCCAAGGCCGGCTCGCTCACAGGTGGTATTCAGGCTACGGGTAACTATCCGGGCCGTGCTCGCAACATCGACGAGCTGCGTCAGGATGTTTTGAAGGCGGCTTCGCTCATCCCGGGCAAGCACCGTCTGAACCTCCACGAGATTTATGGCGATTTCGGCGATAAGTTTGTAGACCGCAATGAGGTTGAGCCCTGCCACTTCCAGAGCTGGATCGAGTGGGCCAAGGCCAACGATATGAAGCTCGACTTCAACTCAACCTCCTTCTCGCACCCCAAATCGGGCGATCTGTCGCTCTCGAACCCCGATCCCGAGATCCGCAACTTCTGGATCGAGCACACGAAGCGTTGCCGCGCCGTTGCCGAGGAGATGGGTAAGGCGCAGGGCGACCCCTGTATTATGAATGTATGGGTACACGACGGTTCGAAGGATTTAACCGTGAACCGCATGCTCTACCGCGAACTGCTGAAGGATTCGCTCGATCAGATTTTCGCTACGGAGTACAAGAACATGAAGGATTGCATCGAGTCGAAGGTCTTCGGTATCGGCTTGGAGAGCTACACGGTGGGCTCGAACGACTTCTACATCGGCTATGGTGCTTCGCGCGGCAAGATGGTGACGCTCGATACGGGCCACTTCCACCCGACCGAGAGCATCGCCGACAAGATTTCGGCGCTCTTGCTCTATACCCCCGAGGTGATGTTGCACGTGTCGCGCCCCGTGCGTTGGGACTCGGATCATGTGACCATCATCAACGACGAGACGCTCGAATTGTGCAAGGAGATTACGCGTTGCAATGCGTTGGATAAGGTACACATCGGTTTGGACTACTTCGATGCCTCGATTAACCGCATCGGTGCCTATGTCATCGGTTCGCGTGCCACGCAGAAGTGCGTGTTGCAGGCGCTTTTGGAGCCGATTGCAACGCTGCGCGAGTATGAGTTGTCGGGCAAGGGCTTCGAGCGTCTGGCGCTCTTGGAGGAGTGCAAGTCGCTGCCGTGGAATGCCGTATGGGATATGTTCTGCTTGAAGAACGACGTGCCGGTGGGCGAGGAGTTTATCGCCGACGTGCAGAAGTATGAGCAGGAGGTAACCTCGAAACGCTAATCTGCCCCGAAACCCTACTTTGAATGAACCGATAAAAACAATAGAGCTATGAATCGCATTGTATTGAACGAAACCTCCTATTACGGAGCAGGTTGTCGCTCGGTGTTGGCCGACGAAATCAAAAAGCGCGGCTACCGGAAGGTGATGCTGATTACCGACAAAGACCTTGTGAAATTTGGTGTAGCCGCCAAAGTGGAAGAGGTGTTGCAGGGGGCCGAGATTCCCTACGAGATATTCTCGGACATCAAACCCAATCCCACGATTAAGAATGTGTTGGATGCCCTCGCTGCCTTCCAGGCATCGGGCACCGACTGCATCGTGGCGCTGGGTGGCGGATCGTCGATTGACACGGCCAAGGCGGTGGGTATCATCCACACCAACCCCGAATTTAAGGATGTGCGCTCATTGGAGGGTGTAGCCCCGACGAAACATCGTGCTGTTCCTACGTTTGCACTCCCGACGACGGCCGGTACGGCTGCCGAGGTGACCATCAACTATGTCATCACCGACGAGGAGGCCA
>CAZTCM010000146.1:0-3825 GCA_964612285.1 uncultured Alistipes sp. | reverse complement strand
ATTTCGACCAGACGTTTGCGGTTCTTCTCGGCCTGCAACATCAGAGATTTGGTTTGCATATCGGTAAGTGTTGTTTGAAATGTTTAATTGTATAAAGGTAAGAAGAAATTGCAAAACCGCAAAGCCCCAAAGGGCTATTTCGTCAAAAATTCACTATTTTTGCGCACAAATCAAAATAAAAAATGGGAAACCAACACCACCAAACGACCGATTTACGCGGTGCCATCTTCGACATGGACGGCACGTTGGTCGATAACAGTCCGGTGCATGTACGCGCCTTTGAACTCTTCTGCGAGCGCTACCACGTCGAGGGGTGGCGCGAGAAGTTTACGACCGCCTTTGGTCGTGGCAACGACGAGATTATGCCGATGCTGCTCCCCGAGGAGCTGATACGCGAAAAGGGTATTCCGGCCCTGGCCGAGGAGAAGGAGGCGCTCTACCGCGAAATTTACGCCCCCGAAATCGAGCCGGTACACGGTCTGCGCCACCTGCTCGATTTGCTCCACGCAGCAGGCATTCGTTGTGCCGTCGGCTCGTCGGGTTGCCGCGCCAACATCGATTTTGTTTTAGAGAAGTGTGGCCTGACGGAGGATTTCGAGGTCATCGTCTCGGGCGATGAGGTGAGCCACTGCAAACCCCACCCCGAGATTTACCGCAAGGCGGCCGCAGCACTCGGCCTGGCACCTGCGCAATGCGTGGTTTTCGAGGATGCCAAGGCGGGATTCGAGGCGGCACGTCGCGCCGGTATCGGACGGCTGGTGGCCATCGCCACCACCCTCACCCCCGAGGTAATTCGCGCCGAAACCGACGTCGACCTCGTAGTGAACGATTTCTCGGAGATTCAACGCATCGAAGAGTTAGGCTAACAAGCGACGCACGCGCTTCATCCGCGCCACGCGACGAATCACCCATGCGGGAATCAGTCGGCAGAGAACGGCAACGACTTTTGTCACGCTTCCCGGGAAGAGACGTTTTCGCCCCCGAAAGAGGGCATGCACACCCCGTCGGGCAATCGTTTCGGGGCGGTGCATCACATGCCATCGGCGCAGGGCACGCCGCATCCGCCCGCTCAACGCATAGAGCGGTGTATCGACTGCGCCCGGACACACGACCGTAACGCGCACCCCCTCCTGCGCCCACTCGTCGTGCAGGGCCGCACCAAGGCGTTCGATGAAACTCTTCGTAGCCGTATAGAGGGCAATGGAGGGATAGGCCATCCGAATCGTTGCCGACGAGACCAGCAACACATAGCCACATCCCCGTGCACGCATCGCAGCCCCATAAAGACGGCAGAGCAGTGCGTGGGTCGTACAATGCAGTGCCACAAGCCCTTCAACCGCCGCAGGAGCGTGCGACGCAAAGCCCCCGAAGAGCAACCGACCGGCATTGCAGACCAACACCTCGACCTCGCAACCTGCCGCTTCGGTGGCGGCATAAAGTTCCTCGGCAACCCCTGCACGGGTTAAATCGGCCACCTGCACCAAGGTGGGAACACCATGGTGTTGCGCGATTTGCTCGGCCGCACAACGTACCGCCGACTCATTCCTGTCAACCAGCACAACCCCATAGCCGCGCGCTGCCAGCTCCTCGGCAAAAGCACGCCCCATTCCCGAGGCGGCACCCGTCACCAGCGCATATTTTTGTCGATTTAGCTCCCTCATTTCACTCTTTTTTTATACTTTTGCGCCCAAATTAAGATACGCTATGTTCAAAGCCTTTGCAACGGTGGGCCTGCTCATCATCTCGAATACCTTCATGACCCTCGCCTGGTATGGGCACATCGCCTTTCGTTCGAAGCTCGAAAAATTCGGCATGGTGGCCATCGTACTTCTCAGCTGGGTCATCGCCCTGGCCGAGTATAGTTTTATGGTACCGGCCAACCGCATCGGCTCGGCAGCCTTCGGCGGCCCCTTTACGTTGTGGCAGCTCAAAGTGATTCAGGAGGTCGTCTCGCTCTCGGTATTTACGCTCTTTATGCTCGTTTGCATGAAAAGCGAGGCCCTGCGCTGGAACCACATCGCCGGTTTCCTCTGTCTGATTTTGGCCGTCTACTTCATCTTCAAGCGGTAGGCCGGCGGCTCACCATCCACACCCCCGCCATCGTGATGAGGGCATTGACGAGCAGCAACTCGAAGCCCACGCCGTAGCCAAAGGCCGTACGCAGCCATGCCTGCAACAGCCACGCGAGTAGCGGCGCCACCACCACCGGCAACCACACCCACGCCTCCCGTGGCATGCGACGCGACCAGCAGCCAAAGAGGAAGAGTCCCAAAATCGGCCCGTAGGTATATCCTGCCACGCGATAGAGCAGGTTGATGACACTCTGATTCGCCACCGTATCGAAGAGGAGCACCAACCCCACCATCACCACAGCCAGCAGGGCATGTATCCCCTGGCGTCGGCGCGTCAGCGTCGCCATCTCACAACGAGCCCCCTGTCCCAAATCGAAGAGCACCGAAGTGGTCAATGCCGTCAGTGCACCACCTCCGGCCGAGAAACTGCCCGAGGCGAAGCCCATCACAAAGAGTACCCCCACCATCCAGGGCAAACCACCTCCGACCGCAATCGAGGGAAAGAGCGTATCGGCCCGTTCGGGTATCGGCAGGCCGGCAACCTCGGCATAACGCCACAAGAGCCACCCCAACCCCAGGAAGAGGGCAATCACGACCGCCTGGCTCACCGCCGTGAGTACGATGTTTTTCTGCGCATCACCCACCGAGCGGCAGGCCAGATTGCGCTGCATCAACTCTTGGTCGAGGCCCGTCATCGCCACCAAGACGACCACACCCCCGACAAACATCTTCCAGAAATAGCGCTCCGAGGACGGCTCCTCGAAGAAGAAGAGCTGCGACATCGGCGATGTCGTGAGTTCGTGCCAACCCTCGGCCACCGACCACCCCAACGCATCGAGCAGTGCGGCCATCGTCACCCCCAGAGCTGCCAGCATGCAACAACTCTTGACCACATCCGCACGCAACAGAGCCAAGACTCCGCCGCGATGCGTATAGCCCCAGGCCACGGCGACCGTCACAACGGCATTGACCCACAACGGCAACCCCAACCGCGCGAAGAGCAGCTGCTGCATCACCACCACCACGATGTAGAGTTTGAGCGATGCCGCCATCAGTTTCGAGCAGAGGAAGAGCCAGCCGCCGAGTCGGTGGGCGGTCGGACCAAAGCGATGGTCGAAATATTCGTAAATCGAGGTAACCTGCAAGCGATAGAAGAGCGGCACAAGCCAAAAGGCGACCAACAACTGCCCGACCGTGAAGCCAAGCACCATTTGCAGGTAGGAGAAGCTGTCCGCAGCCACCGACCCGGGGACCGAAACGAAGGTAATGCCCGACATTGCCGCAGCAATCATCGCAGGCCACACCTCGTACCAGGCGGCGTTGCGACGCGCCGTAAAGAAGGTGCGGTTGTCGCTCCTACGCGCAGCCCATCGGGCCACTCCTACCAGCAACAACACACTGGCAGCAAAGGCTGCCACTATCGACCCAATCGAAAGCATCTCTTCTTCTATCTTCTCGACAAAGGTACAAAGTTTACCCGAAAATGTGTCCATTCCGAAAAAAAACGGCTCAAAAAGTTGCTATTCAAAAAATAATTCCTAACTTTGATTTTCCAAAAGGAGTAAAATGTAACGATAATTAAAACGATTCAACCATTCAACACGCAATAATTATGGCCAGAAATCTCCAAATCAGAGACCTGACATTGCGCGACGGCCAGCAGTCGTCGTTTGCAACGCGCATGAATCAAGCGCAAATCAATCGCTGTCTGCCCTTCTACAAAGCGGCCAACTTCTACGCCATGGAGGTATGG
>CAZTCM010000145.1:0-3887 GCA_964612285.1 uncultured Alistipes sp. | reverse complement strand
AAGATGTAGGACATGGTCAAAAAGGTGGTGATACCGGCCAAAACCTCGGTGCGTACCGTGTGCTTTGCTGGATCAAAGCCGAAAAGTTTGTTAAGCATATTCTGTTTGGATTAATCGTTAAAAAGTCCACTTTATGGCCAGCGTGGGGATGGCGTAGAACCCCTTGCCGACAAAGTTGTTCGAGAGTTCGCACTCGGTGCCGACGCTCAAACGAACATCCTGCCATCCTTTGATTTGGTTCAGGTTGAGCCACAGCTGCGGCTCTGCCAGGAAGATGTGCGTCGTATCCTGCCAGGGACGGCACTCGCGCCAGAAGTCGAAGAATCCGGAGAAGGTTCCCCAGCCGCGTCCGAAGTTGATGCCCCACACGCCCGTGATTTGGAAGTTGGCCTCGGCTCGGTGGCCGTCAGCATCCTTCGTGTGGGTGATGTGCTTGTACATGACCGAGAGCGACCACGTCTTCGAGAAATCCTTCGAGTGTCCCGAGTAGGTTGCACCGGTCAGGAAGGCGTCGTTGAAGCTCCCCACGGCGCGGTTTTGACCCCCGTTGTATTCAATGTGCCACGACAACCAATCCCACTTCGAGTTCTTCCAGAAGCAGAACTCGCGGGCAATTTCCCAATAGGCGCCGCTCACGCCGTCGTCGTAGTCCATATCGACGAAGAGGTAGGTCGAACCCACCTTGTCGGGGCGGAACAGCTCGAAGGTGGTTGTCAGCGTGGCGCGACCGTCGCTCTCGTCTGTGGCATCGAGTTCGTTGTAGCAGGCACGGCCAAAATCGTAGTGTAGTTGCAGGTTTTGTGCGGCTACGGGAAGCGAAGCGAGTAGCGACAAGAGTACAAAAAGTCGTTTCATGGGGGCGTTTGGCTTTTTTTGTAGGTAAATAATTGGGTAAAAATAGCAATTTTTTGGCAGACTGCCAATACTGTTCCCCGATATTTTCACTCCGAAGGTCGCTTTTGTGGTGCGATTGCCGGCTGTCGGGGGAAGAATGTACGATTTTGGCATCCATCTGCACGAAGTTTACATCGCTATTGCACAAGATGTTGTTCCTTTGTAATAGAGAAACGGAGCGGAGCCTGCTCCGCCACTCCGTGAACCGTAAAACTGATTAACCTCACACGCCATGAAACACCTCTTCTCGCTGCTCGTTGCGGGCCTGTTGGCCTTTGTCGGTTGCTCCTCCTCCTTCGACAAGGTGTTGACCGACCCTCCCGGCATCCTCTTCACGAAGTTTGCCATGCCTGTCGTATTGAGTGATGGCATGGTCGTACAGCAAAATGCGGTGGCCTCGTATTGGGGCGTCGCCAATCCCCACGAAACCATCAGCGGTGTTGCTTCGTGGCACCCCGAGCCGCTTACGACTGCGGCCGATGACGAGGGGCGTTGGCGCCTCGACATTCCCACGCCGGCCGCCTCGATGGAGTCCCACTGGGTGGAGATTAGCGATTCGTATGGCTATGCGAAGCGCATCGAGGATGTGCTGATTGGCGAGGTGTGGCACTTTGCCGGTCAGAGCAACATGGAGATGCCCATGCGCGGCTTCGGCTCGGTGGCCAACGGCAACTACCAGCCCGTCAAAGATGCCGAGGCTGAGATTGCCGCCGCGAGCCGGCTGTCACACCTGCGCTACTTCAAGGTCGGCTACCAGGAGTCGGATGTACCGATGGAGGATGTGCGCGAGACCCGTTGGTGGCGTGCCGACATTGCCGAGGAGGCCAAAGAGTTCAGCGCCCTGGCCTTCTTCTGCGGACGCAAGCTGGCCACCGAACTCAATATCCCGATCGGCATCCTTTGCACCCCCTATGGTGGTACGCGTATCGAGGCGTGGATGCCCGCCGAGCGGTTGAAGCAGTTCCACCCCAACGACTACAAGGATGCCTCCGAACTGAGTGGCTCGGCCGTCGAGAAGAGTGCCCCGGGAGTCCTCTATAACGGCATGGTCTGCCCCATCGAGAAGTACACCATCCACGGCTGGGCGTGGTACCAGGGCGAGAGCAACCGTGATACACACCACTCCTATGCCCGCCTGCAACAGGCGCTGGTCGAGGAGTGGCGCAAGGCCAAAGGCGACACGCAAAACGACCTGCCCTTCTTCTATGTGCAGATCAGCGGCATCAAATCCTCCTCGGAAGATGGCGCCAAACTCATCGAGGCGCAGTGGGACGGCAAGGCGCTGATTCCGAACAGCGATCTGATTACCACCTCCGACGTGGGCGACATCGACTTTATCCACTACCCCGACAAACGCACGCCCGGCGAGCGCCTTGCCAACCTCATGCTCTGCAAGCGTTATGGCCGCAGCGACATCAACCCCTATGGCCCTGCGGTGGAGCGCATCCGCTACGAGGGTAACGAGGCCATCGTACACTTTACGAATGCCGAGGGGCTTCGTGCGACGCAAAGCCCCATCCCCTATGTGCAGGTAGCCGGCAGCGACGGTAAGTTCTACGCGGCCACCGCCACGCTCGGCTCCGATGGCACGCTGGTGGCATCCAGCCCCGAGGTAGCAGTCCCTGTGGCGGTGCGCTATTGCTATTCCAGCTGGCACCTCTCGACGCTCTTCAACAGCGCCGGTGTCCCGTTGGCTCCCTTCCGCTCGGACCGCTAATCGGCCGTTTTTGTTCGATTCTTTGCAAATAATTCGTCGCAGGTGGCTTAGAGATGCGATTTTTGCGTATCTTTGAGCAACAAGAACGCGCACTTAACGATGATGAAACAGGCAATCGAACACTATCAGGGCGGCGAACGGTACCGCTTCATGAAGTACCGTATTCACAAGATTCTGCTCGTCTGCTCCTCCTACGACGGATATATCCTCGAAGAGGATGGGCACATCGAGTCGCAAATCAACCGCGAATACATCGAGCTGAACATGTCGAATCCCCCCGCCCTCACGCGGGTCAGTTCGACGCGTGAGGCGTTGGCGCTGCTCGAAGAGGATGCCTCGTTCGACTTCATCCTGACGATGTACAACGTCGGCGACCTCGATGTCTTCACCTTTGGCCGCATCGTGCGCGAAAAATATGGCATTCCGGTGGCGCTGATGACCTCCTTTTCGAAGGACGTCTACCGCCGCATCGAGGAGCAGGATCGCTCGGGCCTTGACTACATCTTCTGCTGGCACGGCAACACCGACCTGATTATCGCCATCATCAAACTCGTCGAGGATAAGATGAATGCCGAGGAGGATATCCTCCAAGGGGGCGTGCAGGCCATCCTCCTGGTCGAAGACTCGATACGCTTCTACTCGACCTACCTGCCCGAGCTCTACAAGTTGCTGCTGTTGCAGAACACGGAGTTTCTGCGCGATGCCTTCAACGAGCAGCAGCAGGTGCTGCGCAAACGTGCCCGCCCGAAGGTGCTGCTTGCCACGAGTTACGAAGAGGCGACCGAACTCTACGACCGCTACAAGAAGAATCTGCTGGGTGTCATCTCCGACGTGGGCTTTGTCATGCACCGCAACGACCCACCCGAGAGCGAGCGCCTCGATGCCGGCATCGAACTCTGCCGTCGCATCAAGAGCGAGAATCCGCTGATGCCCGTCTTGCTGCAATCCTCGCAGACCGATTTTCGCCAGACGGCCTATGGACTGGGTGCGGGCTTCATCGCCAAGAATTCGAAGACGCTGCTGCACGAGCTGCGCGACTATATCCAGAAGGAGTTTGCCTTTGGCGACTTTATCTTCAAAGACCCCACGACGGGCGTTGAGGTGGGCCGAGCCAAGGATTTGATGCAGATGCAGGAGATGATTGCCACGATTCCCGACTCCGCCTTCGAGTACCACACCTCGCAGAACCACCTCTCGAAGTGGCTCTATTCGCGCGGTTTGTTCCCGTTGGCCGCCGCCATCCGCCAATACAACAAGAGCCACTTCCACTCGACCG
>CAZTCM010000144.1:0-3888 GCA_964612285.1 uncultured Alistipes sp. | reverse complement strand
AGAAAGCTTTCGGGTTCCCTGTTTGGACGCGGGTTCGACTCCCGCCACCTCCACAAACAAAATAGAGCGCCTTGTGCGCTCTATTTTGTTTGTGGAGGTGCGAAAACGGCTCACCGCAAACTTCCGTTGAAGCAGGTGCCCCGATAACACTCGCTACCGATTCGCCTCCAACCACGCAATCATCTGCGCCATATTGTTCAGGTAGGTGCGCGTCGAGATGCACTCGACAGGCTCCTTCGGCGTATAGGGCGAAGTGTCATATTCATCACCCACGAAGGTCGAGGTGAATTCCCGTGTCGTGCTACGCTCGGTCGGCGGGCAGGGCTTATACGGATTCGAGGTTTGGCTCAACGGCGAAAGCCAGTATCCCTGCTCGGTCTGCGCATCCATAATACCACGCACCACCTCCACGGTAGGCTCGGCGGCCGACTGATGCCAGGAGCCGCGCACGCGCACATAATACTTTTTCAACGGCACCAACTCGTCATTTAGGAAGGGTGAATCCTTCGCCAACTCCTCGCTCGGCAACCGCTTTACCGCCTCATACATTTCGCGCAACACCCTCGGGTTGAGACTCATAAACGACCCATAGTGGGCGAGAGTTCCTTCCGGTTGCTGATCGACCAGATAACGGCCGTTGTAGACGTTCGACCCCTCACGATGGACATACTGCGGTTCACCGGTCTCGGGGTGGATAAAGCGGGCCGTCACAAAGGAGCCCTCTTCGAGCGGGCGGCGACGTTGCGCCGCATAGCCGCCTCGTTCGACAATCTCCTCGGGCAGTGCCAGCGTCTCCAAATAGTCCAAGGCAGCCGGAATCCCAAGCAAGAAGCGCGAATCGGCCGTCAGCCGGTAATACTCCATCAACGTACGAACCATACCGGCCGTCGTGCTGGTGTTGATGGCGCGCGGTTCGTAGGAGCGGGCATGTGCCGGTTTGAGCCCCTCGACCGTATATTGATCAGCCCAGCCGGCGTAGGGTGCTCCCTGTTGCAAGGTAGTAATCAGATACATCGCCCGCAGAATCGGCTCTTTGAGTTCTGTCATGCCAAGCGCCTGATAGCATTGGGTCAGGAACTCGATGTTGGCCGGAATCACATCGTCGTTGAGCGTAATGAACGAGGTGTAGTCAGCCATCCCCTGGAAGGGGTGATCATAGCGCAACGGATAGCGCTGCGGCCAGCCGCCAATCGGATATTGACTCTCCAACACAAAGCGAATCACCTTTTCCAAGGCCGGACGATAAATCGGGTCGTTTTTCTCGACATAGATACGCAGCAGGAAGGTGGCCGCCTCCATCGTACCCCCGTCGTCAAAGGTAGCATTGCCATAGTAGTGTTGAAACTCCTCCAAGCGCCATGCCGAGCGACCCACTGTTGCATACCACGCTTTGAGCGAGTTCTCGCCGGCAAAATCGAAGAGATAGTTCCACCCACCGCAAGGCAACTGACCCCATATCAAGGCGTTGGCCACACGCTGTGCCTGTTCGTAGTAATATTCGTCGCCCGTTGCATGATAGGCATCAAGCAACAGATGTCCCACCGAAGGGGTCCCGGGCGGCTGGATCCACACCATCGTGCGCTTGGCCTCCAATTCACCCCATTGACGCGACAAATCGGGCAAATAATTCCACACAAAGCCGCCTTTGTAGCTCACCTCCTCCATCATATAGCGCGTTGCCTTCAACATCGCAGCACGCACCTCGTCGTGCATCGTCTGTTTCGGTCGTGCCACCGCAACAGTCGCAAAGGCCACGGCAAAGAGCAGAAGCAGGCTGTTTCTTCCTGTTTTCATCGGTTTATTGTTGTAGGTTAGTTTCGTAAAGATACATATTTTTCTCCAAAAACAACCTTTTTCCACGGCAATATGCTGCCGAAAAAGAAAAAATGAGGGGCAAAAGCGGGTTTCGTATTGTGTGTTCGACCGAATTTTCCTACCTTTGTTTCAGAAAAACCTTTTAACCTTCAAAATTCCTATGGCAAAAAAAATCCTTCTGCTCGGCTCGGGAGAGCTGGGAAAAGAGTTTGTAATTGCAATGCAGCGTCTAGGCCAGACGGTCATTGCATGTGACAAATATGCCGGGGCTCCGGCCATGCAGGTAGCCGACGGCTACGAGGTATTCGACATGCTCGACGGCGATGCTTTGGCCGCAGCCGTCGAAAAGCACCGTCCCGATTTGGTCGTTCCCGAAATCGAAGCCATCCGCACCGAACGACTCTACGACATCGAGCAGCAAGGCATCACGGTTGTACCGAGCGCTCGCGCCGTCAACTACACGATGAACCGCAAGGCCATTCGCGACCTGGCGGCCAAGGAGTTGGGATTGAAAACCGCCAAATATTTCTATGCCAAGAGTTTTGACGAGTTGAAAGCTGCTGCCGAGCAAATCGGTTTCCCGTGTGTCATCAAACCGCTCATGTCCTCCTCGGGCAAGGGACAGTCGGTGGCCTACTCAGCCGATGATTTGGAGCACTCGTGGCAATATGGTTGCGAGGGTTCGCGTGGCGACATCATGGAACTCATCGTCGAGGAGTTCATCCGCTTCGACAGCGAAATCACGCTGCTGACCGTCACCCAGAAAAATGGCCCTACGCTCTTCTGTCCTCCCATCGGCCATGTGCAGAAGGGGGGCGACTACCGCGAGAGTTTCCAGATGCCTGCCATCTCGGAAGAGCATTTGAAGGAGGCACAGCGCATGGCCGAAGCCGTCACGAAGGCGCTGACCGGCGCGGGTATTTGGGGTGTCGAATTCTTCCTGAGCCACGAAAACGGCGTCTACTTCTCCGAGTTGTCGCCCCGACCGCACGACACGGGCATGGTGACACTGGCCGGCACGCAAAATCTAAGCGAGTTTGAGTTGCACGCCCGTGCCGTACTCGGTCTGCCAATTCCCGAAATCACCTTCGAGCGCATGGGTGCCAGCGCCGTCATCTTGGCCGAGGAGCCTTCGGCCGAAGCCCCCGACTACACGGGTATCGAGGAGGCATTGGCCGCCGACCCGCGTCTTGACATCCGCATCTTCGGTAAGCCATCGGCCCGCAAGAATCGCCGCATGGGCGTCGTCGTAGGCTATGCACCTCACGGCTCGAACCTCGACGAGCTGCGCGACCGCGTAAAGGCCGTAGCCGCCAAAGTAAAGGTAATCAGCAAATAAAAGCAATTGCATCACACCACAAGAAGAACGCAGGTCGAAAGGCCTGCGTTCTTCTTGTGTATAGCGTATGCGAATTACTTCTTAAACTTGGCGATGACATTGTCCGTCGCCTTCTTCAACAACTCCTCGGGGCAGCAGAGCGTGATGCGAATATAACCGTTGCCCTCCGAGCCAAAGATACCGCCCGGCGTGAGGAAGACATCGCACTGCTCCATCACCTCATCCGAGAACGAAAAGCTGTCGCCCTCATATCCCTCGGGCAGCTCGGCCCAGACAAAGAGACCGGCCTGGTGCTCACGATAGCGGCAACCAAGCGCATCGAGCAGGGCGTAGGCCTGACGCTCACGGCCATAGTAGATGGCGTTGAGTTCCGTAAACCACTCCTCACCCAGCGCCAAAGCCGTATCAGCTGCGGCCTGGATGGGGTAGAACATACCCGAGTCCATGTTCGACTTAAAGGTCAGAATCGAGTCTATCCACTCCTTCTTGCCCACTACGACACCGACACGCCAGCCGGCCATCGAGTGAGCCTTCGACAGCGAATTCATTTCGAGAGCCACCTCACGCGCCCCCTCGACCTCCATGATGGAGATTGGTTTCTCGGCGTTGCGGATAAAGCTGTACGGGTTGTCGTGAACAATCAGAATGTTGTGTTTGCGACCAAAAGCGATGATTTTCTCGAATAACTCCATCGAAGGGGTCTGTCCTGTCGGCATGTTGGGGGAGTTCACGAG
>CAZTCM010000143.1:0-3891 GCA_964612285.1 uncultured Alistipes sp. | reverse complement strand
ACTCCCACCCAATCATGCCATCGCCCAGCGGAGCGTGGCGGTCGACACGGCTGCCACACGGCTTCAAGGCATCGTTCAGGTGCATGCCGCGCAGGTATTCGAAGCCCACGATGCGGCCAAACTCGGCAAAGGTCACCTCACACTGCATCGTCGAAGACAAATCGTAGCCCGCGGCAAAGGTGTGGCAGGTATCGAGGCAGACCCCGACACGCGACTTATCCTCGATGCGGTCGATGAGGTAGCGCAGGTGCTCGAAGCGATAACCGAGGTTGGAGCCCTGCCCGGCCGTGTTCTCAATGACGGCCGTCACACCGTGGGTGCGCTCCAAGGCGAGGTTGATGCTCTCGGCGATGCGGTCGAGCGAAGCCTCCTCCGAGATGACACGCAGGTGGCTCCCCGGGTGGAAATTGAGGCGGTCGAGCCCCAACTGCTCACAACGGCGCATCTCCTCGTAGAAGGATTGGCGCGACTTTTCGAGCGCCTCATCGTCGGGGTTGCCGAGGTTGATGAGGTAGGAGTCGTGGGGCAGTATCTGTCCGGCCGTGTAGCCCTGCTCGGCACAAGCGGCCTTGAAGCGGGCTGTCTCCCCCTCGGTGAGGGGTTTAGCCAGCCATTGGCGCTGATTTTTCGTAAAAAGGGCAAAGGCCGTGGCACCGATGGCTGCGGCATTGACGGGAGCATTTTCGACACCTCCCGAGGCACTGACGTGTGCTCCGATAAAGTAACTCATCGCAGGGGGATTATTTGTGTTTGTAGCGCGACGGTGACTCGCCCGTGTGCTGCTTGAAATATTTGCCGAAGAAGGATTGGGTCGAGAAGTTCAGTTCGTAGGCAATCTCCTGGATGCTCATGCCCGAATATTTGAGCAGGGTCTTCGCTTCGAGAATCACCGCCTCATCAATCCAACGGGCGGCAGTCTTGCCACTCACCTCCTTGATGGCGGTCGAGAAGTATTTCGGGGTCAGGCTCAGCAGCTTGGCATAGAATGCCACGTTGCGCTCCTGACGGCAATGCTGTTCGAGCAACACCATAAATTCGTCGAAAATCACCTCGCAACGACCCCGCTTGGTCTGTTGCTCCTTCTCGCGCTTGTTGATTTCGGCGATGATGTAAAAGGCCGTCGTGAAGAGCGAGCGCACAATCTCGTTGCGATAGAGCGTCTTGTCGCTGTGCAACACCCGTTTCATGAGCTGGAAAACCTGCAAAATCTCGGTCACATCCTCCTGCGTGACATGCAGCACGGGCGACATGCGGAAGTGCATATAGATGGGCAGCGAGGTCGACAAGCCCACCTGAATATCGTTGATAAACCCCTTCGAATAGGCCAGGAAGTAGCCGGCCGCATTCGACGACACGCGCTCCGAACGGATGATGGAGTTGGGATTGAAGAAGACAATCGTGTTGGGTTTAATCGTGTAACTCTTCATATTGACCTGCACGGTCGCCTCGCCGGACAACATGATGAGGGCCGAGAATCCGTCGATGGATTTCGGGGCGTGCTCGGTGGGGTTGGTGGCGGCATTGATGGCCGTGAAGGCCAAATCGTTGGAGAGGTACGACACATCGTTCAGCTCGCGACGTATGCGCGAGATGGGAATCTTGTCGAGCCGACGACCGTTGGGGAGTTGGAGTCTGGGAGCCATATCAAAGCGGTTATTTAGGAGTTACAAAAGAGGCCGTGCGAGGGCAACGCACACGAAGTGCCCCCTTCAAACACTGTATCGAGAGCGGGAAACGCGCTCCACGCTGTCCGTCGACGTCGGTAAGTTCCTCGACGGGCGAGTCGATTTCGAGTGAGGCAGCACGCAGGTGGCGCACCAGACGCGGCTTACCCCGCAGCAGGTAGCGCACCATCGCCCATGCCGAGCGGAGAAAGTTGCGTTTTTCGAGCAGCACCACCTCGAAGAGGCCATCCTGTACCGAGGCTTGGCGCGTGAGGTGGAAACCGCCGGCCGTTTCGCCGTTGAAAATGAGGGCAATGAGGGCATGGAAGTCGAGTTCGGCCCCGTCGGCCTTGATGTGGAGGGGAATGTCGTGCATACGACGTAACTCTTTGAGTCCCTCGATGATATAGGCCAACTTGCCGATTTTGTGTTTCCACTCGTCGGGCGTGCGTTGCGAGGTGGTCGTAAAGAGCCCGAAGGAGAAGATATTGACAAAATAGAGGCCGTTGACACAGCCGCAATCAACCGCCTCCACCGCTCCGGATGCAATCTGTTCGGCCGCACGCAGCGGGTCGTCGGCATAACCGAGCGCATGGGCAAAGTCGTTGGCCGTACCGGCCGGAATCACTCCCAATTCGAGCGAAAGGCCGCGCTCCATCATGCGGTTGACGACATAGTTGACCGTGCCATCGCCTCCCGCCGCCACCACCACGTCGGGCACTTCCCGCTCGTCGAAGGGGTTCTTCGCAAAGTCGATAAGTGCCCCCTCGGCCCGATAACCATGTCGGGCAAAGCATGCCAAAATCGCATCACGATGTTGTGCAATGCGACCTCGTCCCGAGTGTGTATTGTAGAGAAACAGCAGTCGTTTCATGGTGTGTTATGGCATAATAAGTTGTTCCATCGCCGGCGAGAGGTACTCTTCGTAGGCCTGCCCGTCACCATCCAAAATCAGGCAGACAGCCAGCGCAGGATGCTTCCGGCAGAAGGCCAACGCCTCCTCGTCGCCCAAGGCCATCAGCATCGTACACAAGGCATCGGCCTCGGCGCAGGTGGGTGCTACCACCGTGGCCGAGAGCAGGCGCGAAAGACGGCTGTACCCTGTGCGCGGGTCGATGGTGTGCGCCACCTTTCGCCCCTCGCTATCGAGGTAGTAGCGACGATAGTTGCCCGAGGTGGCCAAGGCCCCCTGTGTAAGGGCAATGCGACGGCTGATGTAGGCTCCGTCGGAGAAGTTGCCATCAAAGGGGGTCTCGATGCCGATGCGCCAGGGGTCGCCCTGCCGATTGTGGCCGTGGCAACGCACCTCGCCCCCGATATCGACAATGTAGTTCGTGGCGCCCTGCGCTTCGAGCAGCTCGGCCACAAGATCGACCGTATAGCCCTTGGCGATGGAGTTCAGGTCGAGTTGCATGCGTGCATCCTCCTTCACCAATCGCCCCTCGGCGACGGCTATCTTCTCGTAGCCGACAAAGGCCAGCAACGAATCGACGTTGGGCGTTGTTTCGGCCTGCGTGCCGGCAAAGCCCCAAGCCTTGACGAGCGGTGCCACCGTGATGTCGTAGGCCCCGCCGGAGAGGCGTGAAATGGAGTCGGCCAGAAGGATGTTGCGCACGATGTGCCGGTCGAGCGAGTCGGTCTCGTTGCGGTTCAGACGGTTCAGCAGCGACTGCTCGTCGAAGAGCGACATCGAGCGCTTCGCCAAACTGTCGATTTGCATGCAGGCGGCATAGAGTTCGCCCTGCGACATGGGCACATCGGCAATCACCGAGAGGGTCGTGCCGAGCATCGTACCGCCCACGGTTCGCCAGGCAGGCCCTTCGGCACACCCGACCATCAACATCGCCCACGCAACGAGGAGTATTTCACGCACTTTCGACATAAAATTCATCTATTCTTCGGCAAAATTACAACTTTTCTTCCGATTGTCGGCATTTTCCTCCCAAAAAAAACGAGAAAATTTTCACTTTTACTTCTTGATTCATAATTTAATTTGTACCTTTGCGCGACACTCTGGCGTGATTCCGTGCGTAAGGGGAATGCGTCGTAGAGTGGAACTTAAATAATCATCAAATTTTATGGCTTATTTAACAGCAGAGAAAAAGCAAGAGCTTTTCGGTCAGTACGGCAAGTCTAACACGGATACGGGTTCGCCCGAGAGCCAGATTGCCCTGTTTTCGTACCGTATTGCCCACCTTACGGAGCACCTCAAGAGCAACCGTCACGA
>CAZTCM010000142.1:0-3910 GCA_964612285.1 uncultured Alistipes sp. | reverse complement strand
CGCGAAGGGGCATAATCGCTTGGAAGTTGCGGTCACGACCCGTCTTGGCCGTACCACCTGCCGAGTCACCCTCGACGAAGAAAATTTCGGCAATCGAACGGTCGCGGCTCGTACAGTCGGCCAGTTTACCCGGCAGACCACCTCCCGAAAGCACCGTCTTGCGCTGTACCAACTCACGAGCGTGACGAGCAGCATGGCGAGCCGTAGCGGCCAAAATCACCTTCTGCACGATGGCTCGCGCATCCTTCGGATTCTCTTCGAGGTACTGCGCCAACGCGGTGCTCATCGCCTGATCCACAGCCGCCGACACCTCGTCATTACCCAACTTTGTCTTGGTCTGACCCTCGAACTGCGGCTCAGCAACCTTCACCGAAACAACCGCCGTCAAACCTTCACGGAAGTCATCGCCACTGATTTCAAACTTCAATTTGGCCAGCATGCCCGACTCGTCGGCATACTTCTTCAACGTGCGGGTCAGTGCACGACGGAAACCCGTGAGGTGCGTACCACCCTCGATGGTGTTGATGTTGTTCACATACGCGTGTACATTCTCCGAGAAGGAGTCGTTGTACTGCATTGCCACCTCGACAGGAACCCCCTTCGACTCGGTGTCGAGGTAGATAATCTCGTCGATGATTTTGTTGCCACGCGTAGCGTCGAGATACTTGACAAACTCCTTCAAACCCTCCTCCGAGTAGAAGTGATCTTCGCGCATCTTCCCATCCTGGTCGGCACGCTTGTCGTAGAGGTTCAGATGGATACCCTTATTCAGGAAGGCCAACTCGCGCAGACGCGAGGCCAAAATATCATAGCTGTAAATCGTCGTATGCGTAAAAATCTCGGGGTCGGGATGGAAGGTTACCATCGTACCGCGGTCCTCGCAGTCGCCCACGATTTCCACCTGCGAAATCGGCTTACCCTTGCTGTACGACTGACGGAAGATTTTACCCTCACGGTGAATCTCGGCCACGAGCAACGTGGAGAGCGCATTCACACACGACACGCCCACACCGTGCAGACCACCCGACACCTTGTAGCTGCCCTTATCGAACTTGCCACCGGCATGCAACACCGTCATCACGACCTCCAAGGCCGATTTTTGCTCTTTCTCGTGCATACCGGTCGGGATACCGCGGCCATTATCGCGCACCGTAATCGAGTTATCCTCGCCGATGGTCACATCAATCGTGTCGCAAAAACCTGCCAACGCCTCATCAATCGAGTTGTCGACCACCTCATACACCAGGTGATGCAGACCCTTTTCGCCAATGTCGCCGATGTACATCGCCGGACGTTTACGCACGGCCTCCAAGCCTTCCAACACCTGGATATTGGAGGCACCGTATTCCTCTTCTTGTCTCTTTACGTTTTCTTGTTCGGTACTCATTTTCACTAATCGAATAGAATGTACAAATATACGAATTATTTTTCGTTTGCACAACCTTTTCAGGGCACAGAATACCCTCTTTTTTGCACTTTTTTATGGTTTTTTACCCCGAAAGCCACTAACCGAGCCTCTCTTTCAAATCCACCTCGCTCGTGTGCCCCTGCGCAAACAAAATCGCGCGGGCAGGGTAGTTCTCGATGAGGGCCGTGTTGTGGGTCGACATCACCACTGCGCAGCCGCGAGCCGCGATTTGTCGGAAGATTTGCATGATGCCATCGGCAGTCACGGGGTCGAGATTTCCCGTAGGCTCATCGGCCAGCAGCACCTCGGGACTGTTCAGCAGAGCGCGGGCAATCACCAGGCGCTGCTGCTCGCCGCCCGAGAGTTCGAAGGGCATCTTATAACTCTTGGCCGAGAGCTCCACGAGCGACAACACCTCGTCAATACGTTCACGAATCTCCGACTCACGCTTCCACCCCGTCGCCTTCATCACATAGTAGAGATTCATGAAGACATTGCGGTCGGTAAGCAGCTGATAATCTTGAAAGACAATACCAATACGACGTCGCAGATAGGGGATATCCTTGCGGCGCAGACGACGCAGGTCAAATCCTGCAATCATCCCCTTGCCGATCAGCAACGGCACCTCGGCATAGAGGGTTTTGAGCAGCGACGATTTTCCGCTGCCGACGCGTCCCAGCAAATAGACCAACTCGCCACGTTCGACTTCCAGATTGACCTCCGAGAGCACCATCTCGCCCTCGCGCAGCATCGCCTTCACCGAGCGATATTCGCCCGCGTGGTAAATAGCCACATCTTTCAACCGAATCACCGTTTTCTGCTCCATGCTTCTTTTTGATTATTTGGAAGTCAAAGATACGAAAATTTTACATGGTCTGCATGCTTTCTTCTCTTTTTTTTATACCTTTGCAAAGTCATCCTTAGATGACAGACATATTTTGATGAAAGTGTATTCGCTTTTATCCTTGATACGAAATCTGGAAAATTTCATTTGCGCAAGGAGAGCAACACACTCGTCGCCTTGTATTGGTATCTTTTTGAGGTGTCAGGCCTCATACCTTCCAATACGGGTGTGGGGTATTGTTTATTTGCGCAAAGGTATTCCAGAACCTCGTATCAGATAGACGAATTGGCTCCACACTTTCTTTTTTGTATAAATCACCGATAGCGGAGCCTGATTGGTACCATAAATTACCAATATGTTGAAGAAATTATTTCTTCTGTTATTGGTGTGCTCGGCAGGAACTGTATATGCCCAACAGCGCACCGAACAAGTCGATTACCAAGAATCGACAGCTCGAAATCTCGAACCGGAGCATTTCATGCTCCTCACTCCTTTGATTGCCGATTTAGAGGTATCAAGCGAGAAAATCACCTACACCGAGAAAGCCGCATTTGCAGATTTTCCCGTTACGACAGCAATGATTCGGGAGATTCCCGAATTTAAGAAGATTGCATTGAGTCGTGCTGCTCGGTCGTGCAATGCCGATGTGATGGTAGGCACCACGATTGATGTCATCACCAATAGCCAGGGCCTACTCGAAATCACCGTTGTGGGCTATCCAGCCCACTATCGTCGTTTCCGCAATGCAACGCTTGAAGACATTGACCTGATTAAACAGACGCGCCGCGCAGACAAAGGCGACCATGAAGCAATAGCCGAGCGACCGAAGGATCGCAGCAAAATAGAGATTCTCAAATAATTAAACACCCTTAAACACATGAAAAAGTTTGTATTGCTGTTAGTAGTATGCCTCTTTGGCACAGCACAATTCACCGAAGCGCAGTTGATTCGTTCATCGAGTACCATTATCACGAAAACCAAGAAGGAGAAAAAGGTTCTCGACCCCGTAAAAGCAGGAATGCAGCAAGAGGTTTCCATCGAAGCAGGAGGTTTTACCGATGACTTGGATATTCTCTTAGGTGTAAATTACATGATTGGCTATCGATTTAACAACACATTGTTTTTAGGCGGAGGTATAGGTGGAGGTTACAACGACGATAACGGCAAGATGTTCGCTCAAGCCTTCGCCGATATTCGAGCTTATTTAACCAAAACACGAGCTCAACCCTTCTTTGAACTTGCTGTTGGCTACATCTCGTTAAAAAGTGAGGACGATTATTATTATGAAAAGTACAACGACGCTGATAAAGGACTGATGATTGCCCCTCAATTTGGTATCAACTGCCGTCTGTCAAACCGCATAGGTTTGAATTTCGGCATTGGAGCCAAATTGCTTATCGATCATAAGATCTACTATCCACAACTAAAAATTGGTTTATCGTTCTAACTCACACTCTCCACAACAAGTGTTCATCAAAATTTGGTGGACACTTTTTTTTGCACTACATTTGCACCACAAAACAACGACTTTCGATCTTTTGCCAAGGTCACACAACGGGGGTGCCCGGTTTTGACAGCAGGCAGAGTTTGATGGTAAGCACGTCGAGCGCTGTGTGGCGGCTCGTAAATCCCGATGCACAAAAATTAATTGGCAATAA
>CAZTCM010000141.1:0-4003 GCA_964612285.1 uncultured Alistipes sp. | reverse complement strand
CCTAACGCTTGCTCGCAATGAGCGCGGCAACTCTATCTGCGTTCGAACGCTCCGGTCTGCAAATTGTAGCGATCCTCGAATTGTTCGCCCTTCACGATGACGACATCCCCCCGGCGCTCGATTGAAAGCGGTTTTTTCAACCGCTGTTGGTAGGGTTCGTGCAGGGCCACAAAGGTTGTAGCCTCGGTTTGACGACGCACAACAGCCATCGGGCGCCGCACACGCGGAGCGGTCCCATCCCACCCCGTTACGCAGGAGACATAGGCGGGCAGTTCGGTGGTGAGCAGTTGTGTCCCGGGTTCGTGCAGGATGGTTGTATGCACACCGATTTTATCGTCATCCAGAAAATCCAACGTCATCGACGTGATGGCCGGAGCAATCTTCGAATTGATGAGCCAGGTGCGGTCATCCCGTTTCGACTTCCCGTCAATCACCCCCAGACCATACTCTGCCGAAAGTTCCGGATAATCCCTCCACGCGCCCACGCCTTCATACTTGGCCGTACCTAAGGCGTGCAACGAATAATCGTAGGTTCGCCGGACATCCGACTTCAACGCAAAGAGATCCAGCACATACTCCTGCGTCACACAGAGCGTGCGCTTTTCCCACACCCCCGCATAGGGCGAGCCCTCGCAGCTGATGCGCTGCATGGGACCCATCTGTTGAATCTCCGAGAAGGACATCCCGGGAACTTCGGGTTTCGAGCTGCTATATTTAATCAGCGAGATATCCGGCTCACGACAATCGACCGTCACCGTATTGTGGTTCATGATACGGCCCGAGAGCGGTGTTGCATTGGCACGCCCGGGTCGCGGACACAGGTAGTCCCAGTGCAGCATGTGGTCAATATAGATAAATTTGTCAAAGGCCACCAAGACCATCGAAAAATGGTCGTTGTGGCTATGGAACTGCTGCGAAGCGCCGTTGCGCATATGCACGGTCAGCGACTTGCTCCACCAATAATCGGCCCCCTGCACACTCTTGATATAGGCATTTCCCATTTCGGGATAGACCACACTGCGGGCCTCGGGAGCCTTGATTTTTGTACCATCCACGGGCAGCCCATGCGTCAAGGCACTATACCCCCAGAAGGTGTAGCAGAAATCGTCTCGTTTGGGATTCTGCGCTACGGCCCATGCCAACTCGGGGGTACGGTAGGCCGAATGGTAAATTTCCCACTTCTGGTTCGTGCGGTGAATCTTGCCAAACGACGACAGAATCGGCGAGTGCTCCATGATAATCCGCCCCTTTCTCTCGGCCTGACGCACACCGCCATCACCGTTGTCGAAGCCATAGCCATTCGGAGCCGCCGCTTGCAAGAAGCCCTCCAATGCCCGATGGATGGAGGCCCCGTTCGGTGCCACATACGCATAGAGATCCTCCGGATAATTGTGTTTGCGAGCCGCCTCGGCCAGGAGCGTCATGCAGCAATCGACATAACCAAACGTGTAATGCAACGGTTCAGGCGCAAAACGGCCCTCCTCGCGGAAACGGGTCAGGTACTGCTTAAACCCATACTTTCCGTTGATTGCACGCTCCACGGCATCCCGATCACCGGTCATAAAGCCGTAGATTCCCAGGGCGGTCACACCCCAAAATTGGGTGTTTCCAAGGCGGGTAATGCGGCGTTCGTAGCGTTTCGCCTCGGCCAGCACCTCTTGAATACGCTGATTCATCACCTCCTCATAAGGCAACATCAGGCGGTGACTCTTGATCAAATCATAGGCGGTCAGATGGAGCGTGGAGTACCATGCCCACTCCCAGAAATCACGATTCATCTTGGTGGTATCACGCGCAAACCGCGGTTCATCGGGTTTGTCAAGCATAAAATAGTCCACCACATTTTTCACCACCTGCGGCAGATGGCTTTCGTCGCCATCAATACGATAGCAGAGCGCCGCATCGCGTGTCCAACGACCTCGATAGGAACGCGACGAGAGGCCCGGAATCGGCGTATACTTCTCCGCCTCGGGGTCGGCCAACTCCGTTTTCAAACGCTTGTAGAGATTCCGTGCCCAGTCATAATTGTCGATGCGCATACGAATCTCCTCGATGGTCTGCTGGTTGTAGAAGAGCCTCTCATTGCCCCCGGGATAGTGGTCGGGCCACTGATGGGCCGCGAAGGTCAGCTGACTCATGCAGCCGATTACACACATGAAAAAGAGTCGTTTCATCACATTCGTTGTTTAGGTTTGGACAAATTTAGCCGATTTGCGCATCAAGAGATATCAATATCGTATCTATTTATCTCAAAATCATTCATACCAAAAAAAATGAGCGTGCCCCATGGGGATTGTTGGGCACACTCATTTTGTCAGCAGTTATCTCACAAGCCAAACCTTGCCGGTCGTCTAAACAAAGAAGCTATGAAAGGTGCTCCTTCACCCACTGCGTCAGCTCCACAAATTCGGCCACGGAGAGCTGTTCGGCACGGCGCGAGAAGAAGGGATGCTCGGCCCCGCCAAAGGCCCCGAAGACCGCTTTGAGCGAGTTGCGAATCATCTTGCGTCGCTGCCCGAAGGAGGCCTTCACCACCTTGATAAACAGCGTTTCGTCGCAGTCGAGACGCGCTACCCCGTTGCGTTTGAGCCGAATGACGGCACTTTTGACCTTCGGAGGCGGGTTGAAGACCGACTCATTCACCGTGAAGAGGTAGTCGATGTCGTACCACGCCTGCAACAGCACCGAGAGGATGCCGTACTCGCGCGACCCGGGCGGCTCGGCAATGCGCACAGCCACCTCCTTCTGAATCATGCCGACGCACTCGGGCACCAGGTCGCGGTGCTCGATGAGGCGGAAGAAGATTTGCGAGGAGATGTTGTAGGGGAAGTTGCCGATGAGCCGAAACCCTTCGGGAAAGAGGGTGCGCAAATCCATTTTCAGGAAGTCGCCCTCGATCAGACGCGGTGCAAAGTCGGGATAGTGCGCGTGGAGGTACTCGACACTCTCGGTGTCAATCTCGGCCCCCCAGGTGACCAGGTCCTCACGCCCCAGCAGGTATTGGGTCAGCACCCCCATGCCACACCCCACTTCGAGCGTCGGTGCCGGCTGTTGTGCATCACCCCCCGAGAGGGCATAGGCGATTTTTCGGGCGATGTTCAAATCGACCAGAAAGTGCTGTCCGAGTGCTTTTTTGGCTCTTACCTCTGCCATCATTGCTACTTTTTGAAGCGGTTGCGTGTTTCACGACGGCGTCGCTGCTGCGAGCGGACAATAAAGAGCAGCAACAGAAAGCCGATAAAGAGCAACCCCACCGAAACCCACATCAACGGGGTCTGGGGCAGATATTCCACCGCATACAGGATGGCCGCCACCGCGATAATCATCACGATGATGCGCACCAACTGCATCCAACTAAACTTCTTTTTCATCGTTTTTGTGTTTCAAAGTGGGAATTTTGCGCGTTGGGGAGTTTTATCGAACCCCCAAAACGCCTCATCTTTCCCTAAAATGTACATAATGCCGAAATTGCCGACCGTCAGCCTTTCCGCCACATCATTGCGAGCGACCCCACGGGGAGCGTGGCAATCTGAACTGATACAGCGACGGTCGTGGCGCTTTTTTAGACTGCCACGAGCCTTGCGGCTCTCGCGGTGACGTTATCTCCCATTACTCCCATCTCTCCATCGCGACCACGTCATTGCGAGCGACCCCACGGGGAGCGTAGCAATCCAAACTGCCGCAGCGACGGTCGTGGCGCTTTTTTAGACCGCCACGAACCTTACGGCTCTCGCGGTGACGTTATCTCCCATTACTCCCATCTCTCCCGTCAAAGAACCTCCCAAAAAATTCGTATCATGCGGAAAGTGCAAGGCTTGCGAAGATGCCGAAAGCGGAGCATACCTCAGTATGTGAGCATTTCGGCATCGAGCATAACGCCGCAATTTCCCATGAGACGGATTTTTTAATTACCTTGTTCGCATATAAACTTAATACGAATCAGCCGAATCTCCTCCTCGGTATACTCGGCACCCAGTTCCTCCACGGCAGCGTCGAGCGAGTC
>CAZTCM010000140.1:0-4028 GCA_964612285.1 uncultured Alistipes sp. | reverse complement strand
GGCACCCAGCTCGACCAGCGTCTCGATGAGTACCGCCGTCTGGATGGTCATGTGCAGCGACCCCATCACACGCACCCCCTTCAAGGGTTTCAGCGGACCATATTTACGGCGCACGGCCATTAAACCGGGCATCTCGTGCTCCGACACCTCGATCTCTTTGCGCCCCCACTCGGCCAGGCTCATGTCGGCCACCTTGTAGGGCATCGTTGTATCCAAAAACATACTTTACCTATTTATATTTTAGCTAATATTATTCTTTTGTCCGCTTCGAGTTGCATGCGCAGCTCCTCCAACGAGTCGAAACGTCGCTCTTCGCGAATCCGCTCCACGAGCCGCACCCGAATCCTGCGGCCGTAGAGGTCGCCCCGAAACCCGAAAAGGTGGCTTTCGAGTCGTCGCTCACTCTCGCCCACCGAGGGGTTACACCCCAAGTTGGACATTGCAGCATAGCACGTCGGCTCCCCCTCGATGCAGACCTCCGAGCGATAGACCCCATCGGGGAGCATCAACGCTTCGGTGAGGGCCAGGTTGGCTGTCGGGAATCCCAGCGTGCGCCCCAACTGACGACCGCGCTCCACCACGCCGCAAACTTCGATGCTCTTCATTAAATCTGTTTGGTGAGTTTACGCACCAGACTGAACTGCGAGAAGAACTCCTTGGCAAAGACACGCAGCACCGTGTAGGCGGGAATGGCCAAAAGCATCCCCAGAATACCGGCTGCAGAGCCGGCCAGCAGGATGACCAGAAAGACCTCCAACGGATGGGCATTGACGCGCTCCGAATAGATGGTCGGCTGCAAGACAAAGTCGTCGATGCCTTTCAACACGAGCAGCGAGCAGATGATGACCGTCATTGTCTCGCCGACGGTCATCCCCTCGATGGGCGACACAATACCGACGCAGACCGACAACATGCCGCCGATGAGCGGACCGGCATAGGGTACCACGTTCATCACACCCATAATCAGGCCGATGAAGGCAGCATCCGAGGCCTTCATGCCGAAGGCCGTCATCACCACCGAGACGGTCAGCATCACCAGCAAGCTCTCGGTCAGAATGCCGCGGAAGTAGCGTGACAGCAGACGTGTCACCGAATCCAGTGCGTGGGTGATGTTCTCCGAGTAACGCTCCGGAAACATCGCCGTAATCATGGCGTAGAACAATCCGTCCTCTTTGAGGAAGAAGAAGGTGATGAACGAAATCGAGAAGAAGGCGATGACGGTCGACATCATCACCCCGACCACCGACGAGAAGAGTTTGTTGATGGATTCGAGGTTTACCCACTCGGCGACGGTCGTTATCAGTGTTTCGCTCAGCGAGAAAGACTCCTGCGGCAGGGCAAAGAGGTCCGAGAGGTAGTGTTGCGTGTTGACCACCGGTTGCTCGATGCGTGCCAGCACGGCGCCAAAGTCGAGGTTCGAAAATTCGTAAATCTTGTCGAATACGAGCGGCACGAAGAGCCAGGCAACGATGGCTGCAACGGCCCAAATGACCAGCAGGGTGATGACGGCGGCGAAGGTACGCGAGAGCGACCATCGGCGAATCCGTACCCCCTCCAAGCGACGTACCAACGGACGCCCAATCACGGCCAATACGGCCGAGACGAGGATGTAGATGACAATCGACGAAAAGTACCAAATCAAAAAGAGGACAAATGCCGTGATGGCGGCACCGACCAAAAATTTCAGAATTGTCTGTCCGTTCATATCCGATGCGGTTTAATCGTGTGTAGCTCCTTCGGGTCGGCCCTATTCGCTCGCCTGCTTTTTGAGGCGTGCAATCGGGGTTTGCGAACCCACCACGGCATCACCAATCGAAACGAGCAGTTGGCTATCCTTCGGAACCAACACATCGACGCGCGAGCCGAATTTGATGAAGCCGGCCACGCTGTTTTGCTCGACATGTGCCCCCACCTTCATGTAGGAGATGATGCGACGGGCAATCAGTCCGGCAATCTGGCGGAAGAGCACCTTGCGACCATCCTCCATCTCGATGACGGTCGTCGTGCGCTCGTTCTCGGTCGAGGATTTCGGATGCCATGCCACCAGGAAACGCCCGGGATGGTATTTGAAGTAGTCGACCTTGCCGGCCACCGGCACCCAGTTCATGTGGACATTCGTCACCGACATGAATATCGAAATCTGCAACATCTCCTTTTTCAGGTACTCCTCCTCGACCACCACTTCGGTGACGACCACGCGTCCGTCACAAGGCGAGAAGATCAGGTCCTGGTCGTGGATGCGCACACGGCGCGGCTCGCGGAAAAAGGCGACGATAAAGCCCCAGAAGCAGAGCAGGAAGAGCGTCGAAGCCCAAATCAGCAGCGACTCCTCGCGGCTGGTCAGCATCCAGTAGAAGAAGAGCCAGATGGCAAGACAAACCAGGCCCGAAGTGGCAATAATGGTGTATCCTTCTTTGTTGATTTTCATGGTATGATGAGGTTTCTGTTAAAAGACAAAGAGCATGTAGACGAAGACAAAGGGGGCCGAGAGCAGCAGGGCGTCGAAGCGGTCCAAAATTCCTCCGTGGCCGGGAATCAAGGCTCCCGAATCCTTCACCTCGGCGGCACGTTTGAACATCGACTCGGCTAGGTCGCCAAAGACGGCCGTGACGGCTGCGACCAGCGCAAGCCCCATCCAGACCATCGGCTCACCATCCAGCAGACGCGCTGCGACCCAGCCGGCAGCCATTGCACCGGCTAAGCCCCCGAAGAAACCCTCCCACGACTTCTTGGGCGAGAGGCGCTCGAAGAGACGACGACGGCCGATGGCCATCCCCACCAGGTAGGCGAAGACGTCGTTCGACCAGACGATGCAGATGTAGGCGATGAGCACCCACGGATTCCACGTTGCGCTGCCAATCAGCGGCAGGTAGAGAATCAGCGAGAGGGGCAGGGCCACATAGACCACCCCCATGAGCGTTGCGGCGATGTTGGCGGCCGGATTCGGCTGCTTGCGGTAGAGCTCGCAGATGAAGTGCAGCGGAATGAGCAGCAGCCACATTGCCAGACCTCCCACGAAGAGTCGGCTCTCCGAGCCCAGCACCTCGATGTCATCCGAAACGAAGGCAAAGTTGAGCAACAGGAGCAACACACCGCTCAGAAGTCCCAAGATGCGTTGCGGCTCGATGTGTTGCTTGGCCGAGAGGTTGTAGAACTCCCACTGACCAATGGTCAGCATCACTACGAGGAGGGCGAAAAGGCTCCACTGCGACCAGAGGATACCCCCCAAGACGACCACCGTCAGCCCAAGACCGCTCACGGCGCGTACAACCAGATTTTTCATTTTTTCACTCATACGAGGGTTATAGTTTTGTAGGTTCAATCGCTATTCGAGGCCGTTAGTCCTCCACCGCGGCCTCGGGGGCAATCACTTCGGGCTGCTCTTCGGTCGGCTGTGCCGCTGCCTCCTCGGCAATCTTGTCACTCTTTTTGCGAGGGCCGAAGATGCGCTCGACATCCTCCGTAAAGACCACCTCGCGCGACAAGAGCAACTCGGCCAGTTCGCGCAGCCCCTCGCTGTGAGCCGTGAGCACCTGCTCGGCCATACGATAGGCCTCGTCGATGAGTTTGCGCGCCTCGTGGTCGATGGCCTGGGCCGTCTGCTCCGAGTAGGGTTTTGTCAGCGCCATGTCGCTTTGGCCCGTCGAGTCGTAGTAGGAGAGGTTGCCCACCTCGCCACTCATGCCGTAGTAGGCAACCATCGCATAGGCCTGCTTCGTGACACGCTCCAAGTCGTTCAGTGCACCGGTCGAAATCTCGCCAAAGGTGAGCTGCTCCGAGACACGACCTCCGAGCGTCGAGGCCATCTCGTCCATCAACTGCTCGCGCGTCGTGATTTGTCGCTCCTCGGGCAGGTACCATGCGGCCCCCAGCGCCTTTCCGCGCGGGATGATGGTCACCTTAATCAGCGGCGAGGCGTGCTCCAAGAGCCAGCTGACGGTGGCGTGTCCCGCCTCGTGGTAGGCAATCTTGCGCTTCTCGGCTTCGGTGATAATCTTATTCTTGCGTTCCAAACCGCCGATGATGCG